>JANXYG010000147.1 GCA_025350245.1 Betaproteobacteria bacterium | reverse complement strand
GCCATAGAGCCGGCTCCAGGTGCCCTCGTTCTTGATCTGGGGATCCCAGGGGTTGGGGCCGTTGACCGTCACGCCGACGGTTTCGAGCAAAGCGCGGATTTCCGAATTATTGGCCATGGCAATATTTTTTGAACGCATGTGAGTTGCACGAGGGGACAGCCCGCACCGGCCCATGTCGAGACCTGTGGCGTTCCGCGCCGCTACCAGACTTACTTTGCCGAAAAATTTCAAGATGCTTCGCGGCGGGGACCCTCGAAATCGCCGCCCTGTCCACTGCCTCCGGTCCCGCGGCGGCGAAGCGGGGGCGCACCTGGCTTGACATTGGCCCTGCCGCCCGCTTCAACCCGTCCATTGTTGACCGGGGCAAGGGCCGTGACACGGGTAAGCGCCGCCGAAAAGGAGAGCAAGCGGGACGAAGTGCTGGCACTGCTAGCCGGCCGCCCGCTCGTCCTCATCGGCATGATGGGCGCCGGCAAGACCACCGTCGGCAGGCGCCTCGCCGTGCGGCTGCGGCGCCGTTTCGCCGATAGCGACGAAGAGGTCGAAAAAGCCGCCAACATGACCATTCCGGAAATCTTCGCCGCCCATGGCGAGGCCGATTTCCGCGCCGGCGAGGCCCGCGTTATCGCCCGCCTGTTGCGCGATGGCGGCATCGTGCTCGGCACTGGCGGCGGCGCCTTCATCAACCCCGAGACCCGCGCCCTGATCAAAGCATCGGCGGTATCGGTGTGGATCCGCGCCGATTTCGAACTGCTGTTCGCCCGCGTGTCGCGGCGCAGCAACCGGCCGCTGCTGGCCACGGCCGATCCCCGCGCCACGCTCGAGGCACTGATCGACGCCCGTTACCCGATCTATGGCGAGGCAGATGTGACCGTGCGCTCCAAGGACGTGCCGCAGGACAACGTCGCCAGCGACATCATCGACGCGCTGATCGGGCATCTCAAATCCCCCAATGCGGAAGCCCACCATGCCCGATAGCCCCCGCCAGATCGTCCACGTGCCGCTGGGCGTGCGCTCCTATGACATCGTCATCGGCGAAAATCTGCTGGAAAGCGCCGGCGAGCGGCTCAAGGCGATGTTTCCCGGCCGCCGTTTCGGCATCGTCACCGATACGGAAGTAGCGAGCGCACAATTGCCGCGCCTGATCGCCGCGCTCGATCGCGCCGGGCTGCAGCACGCTACCATCACCGTGCCCAATGGCGAGGCAAGCAAATCCTTTGCCCGGCTGGGCGAGGTCGTCGAAGCCATCCTTGCCGCAAAGCTCGAACGCGGCGATCTGGTGATTGCGCTCGGCGGTGGGGTAATCGGCGATCTCGCCGGCTTTGCCGCCGCCATTGCCCGGCGCGGCATGGATTTCATCCAGATGCCGACCTCGCTGCTGGCCCAGGTGGATTCCTCGGTCGGTGGCAAGACCGCGATCAATCATCCGCTGGGCAAGAACATGATCGGCGCCTTCCACCAGCCGACGGCGGTGCTGGCCGACATCGCCACTCTCGATACCTTGCCGCAGCGCGAACTCGCTGCGGGGCTTGCCGAGGTCATCAAATACGGAATCATCGGCGATCCGGCCTTCTTCGAATGGCTGGAGGCCAACATCGACCGGCTGGTCGCGCGTGATCCGGAAGCGCTGACCTGGGCGGTACGCCGATCATGTGAAAACAAGGCCGCCGTCGTCGCGGTGGACGAGCGCGAGACCGGCCCGCGTGCCATGCTCAACCTGGGCCACACGTTTGGTCATGCCATCGAGACCGGCCTGGGGTTCGGCGTCTGGCTCCATGGCGAAGCGGTGGCGGCGGGCATGGTGCTGGCGGCGCGCACGTCGGTCGAGCTGGGTGAACTCGATCCGAGCCAGCTTCACCGGATCGAGCGGCTGCTGGTCCGGGCGGGACTGCCGGTCGAGGCCCCCGACCTCGGTTTCGAGCGCTGGCTGGCGTTGATGGGGCACGACAAGAAAGTCGAGAGCGGCGCCATCCGCTTCATCCTTCCACGCGGTATCGGTGCGGCTTTCATTCACGGAAGCGTCCCGCACAAACTTTTGCAGCAGGTGCTCACACCGAGCGTATCGCATGCCTGATCTGGCGCCATACGCGGCCAGTACAGAAACCTCGCGTGGACGCCGCATTGCCGAAGCGGCGCCCGACGGGCGTAGCGAGTTCCAGCGCGACCGTGACCGGATCGTGCACTCGGCGGCGTTTCGGCGCCTCGAGTACAAGACCCAGGTGTTCGTGAACCATGAAGGCGACCTGTTCCGTACCCGCCTGACGCATTCGATCGAGGTGGCCCAGATTGCAAGGTCGATCGCACGCAACCTCGGACTCAATGAAGATCTGGTCGAGGCGATCGCACTCGCGCACGACCTCGGTCATACGCCCTTCGGCCATGCCGGTCAGGATGCCCTCGACGATTGCATGCGCGAACACGGTGGCTTCGAACACAACCTGCAGTCGCTGCGGGTGGTCGATCACCTCGAAAGCCGCTATGGCGCCTTCGACGGCCTGAACCTGACGTTCGAGACGCGCGAGGGCATCCTCAAGCATTGTTCGCCACGCAACGCCGAACGGCTGGGCGAACTGGGCGAACGTTTCCTGCGCCACCAACAGCCCGGCCTGGAGGCACAGCTCGCCAACCTCGCCGACGAGGTGGCCTACAACAATCACGATGTCGACGACGGCATCCGGTCCGGCCTGATCAGTACCGATGAGCTGGCTGAAGTCCCGATCTTTGCCCTTCACCTGGCGACCGTTCGCTCGACGTATCCCGGCCTCGCGGACCGCCGCGTGATCCATGAAACCGTGCGCCGCATGATCAATACCCTGGTCGGCGATCTGACGCGCCAGACCGCCGAGAACGTGAGGCGACGAGGGCCGGGCTCGATCGACGATGTACGGCGCAGTCCGCCCCTGGTGGGTTTCAGCGAAGGCATGCAGGCGGAGCAGCAGGTCCTCAAGAACTTCCTCCGCCAGCGTCTCTACCAGCACTATCGGGTGGCTCGCATGGCGGCCAAGTCGCGCCGGATCGTTCGCGAACTATTCGAGGCCTTTGTCGCGGACCAACGCCTCCTGCCGCCCGAGTTCCAGCAGCGGGCCCGGGGAGACGCCCCCCGCGCCATCGCCGACTACATCGCCGGCATGACCGACCGCTATGCCATCCGGGAGCACCGTCGCCTGTTCGCAATCGAGGAAAGTTAGGCCCACCCCAGGCGGCGCTGCGCCTTTCCCCTCGAGGGGGCGCAGCGTCCTCGAGGGGGCCCTCTGTGGGCGCTGCCCCTCCGCTTCCGGCTGGCCCTTCGTTCAGTGAGGTTGCGCGGCCGCTCTGCTCGCGAGCCCTTCATTCGCCGCCTCACAAATCCGGGGTAAGGTGCGCTTGGCAAGTGCTGGGCTAGAATCCCTCGATCGGGGCCGGAAACCGCGTCGTTATTGAAGGACTGGGGGCCTCGCGTTAGACTGTACTTTCCCCCTGTCTGGACTGATGCCTTGGCCTCGGCAGGATTTGCCGTCCAGTCCTGCGCCATCCGCCCGCCTTTCCACGCGGGTAGCGGCCGGCCGGGACCCGGCGTGATCGCACCCAGTCCGCAAACGAGGTTACACCGTGGCGCATCCAGCTTTGCCGCAGCGGCAGGGGCTCTACAACCCTGCAAACGAACACGACGCCTGTGGCGTCGGATTCGTCGCCCACATCAAGGGGCGCAAGAGCCACGACATCGTCGGGCAGGGTCTGTTGATCCTCGAGAACCTCAGTCACCGCGGTGCCACCGGGGCCGATCCGACGGCCGGCGACGGCGCCGGGATCCTGGTGCAGATTCCGGATGCTTTCTTCCGCGAGGAACTCGCCTCCCAGGAAATCGCCCTGCCCCCGGTCGGCAAGTACGGCGTGGGCATGGTGTTTCTTCCACAGGAACCCGCGAGCCGTCTGGCCTGTGAACAGGAAATCGAGCGCGCCATCCGCGCCGAAGGGCAGGTGCTGCTCGGCTGGCGCGATGTCCCGCGCGACAACGCCGTGTTCAGCGAGGCCGTCCAGCGCATCGAGCCGGTGATCCGCCAGGTGTTCATCGGCGAGGGCGGCGATGTCACCGTGACCGAGGTGCTCGAGCGCAAGCTGTTCATCATCCGCAAGCGTTCCGGGCATGCCATCCAGGCGCTCAAGCTGGAGCACGGCAAGGAGTTCTATGTTCCGTCGATGTCGGCGCGAACCATCGTCTACAAGGGCATGCTGCTGGCGGACCAGGTCGGTAGTTACTACCTCGATCTGCGCGACCCGCGCTTCACGTCCGCTCTGGCGCTGGTGCATCAACGGTTCTCGACCAACACGTTCCCGAGCTGGGATCTGTCGCATCCGTTCCGCATGATCGCCCACAACGGCGAAATCAACACCTTGCGCGGCAACGTCAACTGGCTGCGCGCGCGCCAGGGCGCCATCTCCTCGCCCATCCTGGGCAAGGATCTCGACAAGCTCTGGCCGCTGATATACCCGGGGCAGTCGGATTCCGCCTCGTTCGACAACGCGCTCGAGCTGCTCACGATGAGCGGCTACTCGCTGGTGCACGCGATGATGATGCTGATCCCGGAAGCCTGGGAAAAGCACACGCTGATGGACGAGAATCGCCGTGCGTTCTACGAGTACCACGCGGCGATGATGGAGCCCTGGGATGGTCCGGCGGCGGTCGCGTTCACCGACGGTCGGCAGATCGGCGCCACGCTCGATCGCAACGGATTGCGACCGGCGCGCTACATCGTCACCGACGACGATCTGGTCATCATGGCTTCCGAATCGGGCACGCTGCCGATCTCCGACGATCGCATCGTCAAGAAGTGGCGCCTGCAACCGGGCAAGATGTTCCTCGTCGATCTTGAGCTCGGCCGGATCATCGACGACCAGGAACTCAAGGATTCGCTCTCCGCGCTCAAGCCGTATCGCGAGTGGATCGAGCGCATCCGCGTCAAGCTCGACGAACTGCCGGAACCGACCGAAGCACGCGAGGTGTCGAGCGTCCCGCTGCTCGACCGCCAGCAGGCGTTCTGCTACACCCAGGAAGACCTCAAGTTCCAACTCCTGCCGATGGCACAGGCGGGCGAGGAGTCGATCGGCTCGATGGGCAATGATTCGCCGCTCGCCGTGCTGTCGGACAAGAACAAGACGCTGTACCACTACTTCAAGCAGTTGTTCGCCCAGGTCACGAATCCGCCGATCGACCCGATCCGCGAAGACCTGGTGATGTCGCTGGTGTCGTTCATCGGCCCCAAGCCCAATCTGCTGGGCGTGGACGAGACCAATCCGCCGATGCGGGTCGAGGTCACGCAGCCGGTGCTCGATGTCGCGTCGATGGAGAAGATTCGGCACATCGCGAGCTACACCGACAACAAGTTCAGGTCGTACGAGCTAGACATCTGCTATCCGGTCGCCTGGGGGCCCAAGGCGATCGAAGCGCGTCTCGCCAGCCTGTGCGCGGAGGCGGTCGATGCCGTTCAATCCGGGTACAACATCCTGATCCTGTCGGACCGGCACGTGAATGCCGGGCAGGTCGCGATTCCCGCGTTGCTCGCCACCTCGTCGGTCCACCTGCATCTGGTCGAAAAGGGTCTGCGCACTTCGGCCGGACTGGTGGTCGAGACCGGATCCGCACGCGAAGTTCATCACTTCGCCCTGCTCGGCGGCTATGGAGCCGAGGCAGTTCACCCTTACCTCGCCATCGAATCCATCCTTGCCGCGGGCCCGATGCTGCCTGCGGAGACGCGTGGCGAAAAGGCAGTGAAGCAATACATCAAGGCCGTGGGCAAGGGCCTGATGAAGGTCATGTCGAAGATGGGCATTTCGACCTATATGTCGTACACCGGTGCCCAGATCTTCGAGGCCGTCGGACTGTCGTCGAGCCTGATCGACAAGTGTTTCACCGGTACCACGTCGACGGTGGAGGGCATCGGTATCTTCGAGGTTGCCGAAGAAGCGATCCGCAGCCACCAAAGCGCCTTCAGCAGCGATCCGGTTCTGGCCGGCGCCCTTGAGGCGGGCGGTGAATATGCCTTCCGCACGCGTGGCGAAGAGCACATGTGGACGCCCGATGCGATCGCGAAGCTGCAGCACTCGACCAAGACCAACAGCTTCTCGACCTACAAGGAATACGCCGCGCTGATCAACGACCAGTCGCAGCGGCACATGACCTTTCGCGGTTTGTTCGATCTCAGGATCGACCCGTCGAAGTCGATTTCCCTCGACGAGGTCGAACCGGCAAAGGAGATCGTGCGCCGCTTCGCCACGGGCGCCATGTCGCTCGGGTCGATCTCCACCGAAGCCCACACCACGCTGGCGATCGCCATGAATCGCATCGGTGGCAAGTCGAACACCGGCGAAGGTGGCGAGGATCCGAAGCGCTACCCGTTGGCCAAGGCCGGTGAAACACTGGCCTCGCGCCTCGGTCGCGACCGGATCATGCGCGACATCGAGTTGCGCGAAGGCGATTCGCTGCGGTCCAAGATCAAGCAGGTCGCCTCGGGGCGATTCGGCGTCACCGCCGAGTACCTTGGCAGTGCCGATCAGATCCAGATCAAGATGGCGCAGGGCGCGAAGCCGGGCGAAGGTGGTCAGCTTCCCGGGTACAAGGTCTCCGAATACATCGCGGAGTTGCGCTTCTCCGTGCCCGGTGTGGGCCTGATCTCGCCGCCGCCGCACCACGACATCTATTCCATCGAAGATCTGGCGCAGCTCATCCACGATCTCAAGAACGCGAATCCGCGCGCGTCGATCAGCGTCAAGCTGGTGTCGGAAGTCGGCGTGGGAACGGTGGCTGCCGGTGTCGCGAAGGCCAAGGCCGATCACGTCACGATTGCCGGGCACGACGGCGGAACCGGCGCGTCGCCGTGGTCGTCGATCAAACATGCCGGGACGCCATGGGAGCTGGGACTCGCCGAAACCCAGCAAACGCTGGTGCTGAATCGCCTGCGCGGTCGCATCGCCGTGCAGGTGGACGGACAGATGAAGACCGGCCGCGATGTTCTCATCGGCGCGCTGCTCGGTGCCGACGAGTTCGGTTTTGCCACCGCGCCGCTGGTGGTGCAGGGCTGCATCATGATGCGCAAGTGCCATCTCAATACCTGTCCGGTCGGCGTGGCAACGCAGGATCCCGTGCTCAGGCGCAAGTTCAAGGGGCAGCCCGAGCACGTCGTGAACTTTTTCTTCTTCATTGCAGAAGAGTTGCGCGAGTACATGGCGCAGCTGGGCATCCGCCGCCTGGTCGACCTGATCGGCCGCAGCGATCTGCTCGACATGCGCCATGGCATCGAGCACTGGAAGGCGCGCGGGCTCGATTTTTCGCGGGTGTTCCACAAACCCGACGTACCTGCCGACGTCGCCTGGCGCAACGTCGAGACGCAGGACCACGGTCTGAACCGGGCGCTCGATCATCGCCTCATCGAACTCGCCCAACCCGCCCTGGAGCGGCGCGAATCCGTGACCATCGACCTGCCGATCCGCAACGTCAATCGTACCGTGGGCACGATGTTGTCCTCGGAAGTGGCGCGCCGCTATGGCCATGCAGGTCTACCCGACGACACGATCCACGTCCGCTTCGCCGGATCGGCCGGGCAGAGCTTCGGCGCCTTCCTCGCGCGCGGCATCACGCTCGACCTGATCGGCGAAGGCAATGACTACGTCGGCAAGGGCCTGTCGGGTGGACGCATCGTGGTCCAGCCGTCGCCCAGGTTCCGCGGCAACCCCGGCGAGAACATCATCGTCGGCAACACCGTGATGTATGGCGCCGTGCTTGGCGAAGCCTATTTCCGGGGTGTGGCCGGCGAACGCTTCTGTGTCCGCAATTCCGGCGGCCATGCCGTGGTTGAAGGTGTCGGCGATCATGGTTGCGAGTACATGACGGGAGGTACCGTCGTCGTGCTCGGCGTCACCGGCCGCAACTTCGCGGCCGGGATGTCGGGCGGCATCGCCTACGTCTACGACGAGGACGGCGGTTTTGCCTCGCGCTGCAATCTCTCGATGGTGGCGCTCGAAGCGGTTCTGCCGGAAGCCCAGCAGGAGGCCCGGATCGGCCGCGATCTGTGGCATCTCGGCGCCTCCGACGAGGCCGTGCTTCGGCGCTTCGTCGAGAATCACGCCCGCTATTCGGGCAGCGCGAGGGCGCGCGAAATTCTCGATACCTGGAACGTGTCGCGGGCGCGCTTCGTCAAGGTGTTCCCGACCGAGTATCGCCGGGCGCTCGGCGAGATGGCGGCAAGCGGACGCAAATTGGCCGCGTGACGGCCGCTCAGTTGACAGGCACAGACAGACGTTGAACCGGATCGGAATCGAATGGGCAAGGTAACGGGCTTCATGGAGTACCGGCGACTGTCAGAGGTCGCTGAGCCGCCACGCGAGCGGCTCAAGCACTGGGGCGAGTTCGTCGGCCACCTCAAGGACGACGAGGCCAAGCTGGAGGGTGCCCGATGCATGGACTGTGGCATTCCGTTCTGCATGCAGGGGTGCCCGGTCAACAACATCATTCCCGACTGGAACGACCTGGTGTTCCGCCAGAACTGGCGCGAAGCGCTCGATGTCCTCCATTCGACCAACAATTTTCCCGAGTTCACCGGCCGGGTGTGTCCAGCCCCGTGCGAAGCGGCTTGCACGCTGAACATCGACAACGATCCGGTCGGCATCAAGTCGATCGAGCACGCCATCATCGACAAGGGCTGGGAGCTGGGTTGGGTGGTGCCGCAGCCGCCGCTGATCAAATCGGGCAAGCGCGTGGCCGTGGTGGGATCCGGTCCGGCCGGTCTGGCAACGGCACAGCAACTGGCGCGGGCGGGCCATGCCGTGGTGCTGTTCGAGAAGAGCGATCGCATCGGCGGCCTGCTGCGCTACGGCATCCCCGACTTCAAGATGGAGAAGTCGCATATCGATCGGCGCATCGAGCAGATGCAGGCCGAGGGCGTCGAGTTTCGGCCCGGTGTTCCTGTGGGCGAGGGGTCAGCGCCAAGCATGCTCTCTGCGGCCTCGGCCCTCGCCGATTTCGATGCCGTGGTGTTGGCAGGCGGCGCCGAGCAGCCGCGCGACCTGCAGGTGCCTGGCCGGGATCTCATGGGCCTGCACTTCGCCATGGATTTCCTGCCGATGCAGAACAAGGTCGTGGCCGGCGACAAGGTCAGCGCGCAGATCTCGGCGAAGGGCCTGCACGTGATCGTGATCGGTGGCGGCGATACCGGTTCCGACTGCGTCGGTACCTCCAATCGCCAGGGCGCTGCTTCGGTCAGCCAGTTCGAGCTCATGCCGCAGCCGCCGGCACACGAAAACAAGCCGCTGATATGGCCGTATTGGCCGCTCAAGCTGCGTACCTCTTCGTCGCACGAAGAAGGCTGCGAGCGCGACTGGGCAGTGTCGACCAAGGCCTTCAAGGGCAAGGACGGAAGGGTCACCGCCCTGGTGGCCTGCCGGGTCGAGTGGATCAAGGACGCCAACGGGCAGATGCTGATGCAGGAGATGGCCGGGTCGGAGTTCGAGCTGCAGGCCGACCTCGTGCTGTTCGCGATGGGATTCGTATCGCCGGTTGCGCGCGTGCTCGAGGCATTCGGCGTCGACAAGGATGCCCGTGGCAATGCCCGCGCTGCGACCGACGGCGGCAAGAGCTATCGGACCAATGTGCCCAAGGTGTTCGCAGCGGGCGACATGCGCCGCGGTCAGTCGCTTGTGGTCTGGGCCATTCGTGAGGGGCGTCAGTGCGCCCGTGCGGTCGACGAATTTCTCATGGGCAAGAGCGATCTCCCGCGTTAGGCCGGCGGCGGCTGTCTGGCGCCACCGGGCCCGTAGCCCGTTCTCCGAGCCGGCCGGCCGGCGCTTCCCTCGGGTTGTTTCCCGCTATCCGGTACCGTCGCCCGCATGAACACGCCGCTTCGCAACGACACCTTCATCCGCGCGCTGCGGCGCCAGCCGACGCCCCACACCCCGATCTGGATCATGCGCCAGGCCGGCCGCTACCTGCCGGAGTACAACGCCACGCGGGCTCGCGCCGGCAGCTTTCTCGACCTGTGCAAGAGCCCTGACTATGCCACCGAGGTGACGCTGCAGCCGCTGGATCGGTTCGCGCTCGATGCCGCGATCCTGTTTTCGGACATCCTCACCATTCCGGACGCCATGGGTCTCGGCCTGTATTTCGCCGAGGGCGAAGGGCCGCGCTTCGAGCATCCCCTGCGCGATGAGCAAAGCATTCTCGCGTTGAAGGCCCCCGATCCCTACGCGACACTGCGTTACGTCACCGATGCCGTGTCCCAGATTCGCAAGGCGCTCGATGGCCGGGTGCCGTTGATCGGGTTCTCCGGCAGTCCGTTCACGCTCGCGTGCTACATGATCGAAGGTCAGGGCGGCACCGAGTTCGAGCGCGTCAAGACCATGCTCTATTCGCGTCCTGACCTGCTGCATCGGGTGCTGGAGGTCAACGCCGTCGCGGTCACGGCGTATCTCAACGCGCAGATCGAAAGCGGCGCCCAGGCCGTCATGTTGTTCGACACCTGGGGCGGCGCTCTCGCCGAAGCGGCCTACCGTGAGTTCTCTCTGGCCTACCTCCAGCGCATCGTTGCCGGATTGGTGCGCGTGCATGATGGCGAATCGGTGCCCGTGATCGTCTTCACCAAGGGCGGCGGGGTGTGGCTCGAACACATCGCGGCCATTGGTTGCGATGCGGTCGGACTCGACTGGACGGTCGATATCGGCAGCGCCCGCGCCCGGATCGGCGACCGCGTCGCGCTCCAGGGCAACCTTGATCCGTCGGTCCTGTTCAGCCCGCCCGAGGTGATCCGGCGCGAGGCGGCCCGCGTGCTGTCGTCGTTTGGCGGTGGCAGCGGACACGTCTTCAATCTTGGTCATGGCATCTCCCGGTTCACTCCCCCCGAGCACGTCGCGGTGCTGGTCGATGCTGTTCACGAGTTCTCCCGCGCCGGGCGCTGAGTTCAGACTGAAAAGCGCCGGAAAGGCGCGCCGATAGTGGACTTATGCACAGCGAGCGAGGATTGGCGCCGGTCTTGGCCCAGGCTGGTCGAAGTTTCGATACCAAAAATGCAACTATCTGTTTCACAACGTAATGGTTGTGATGCAACGACCTCGCCGGCGCCATCCCGGCATTCGGGAAACTTTCCGCTTGACAGCTGCCAAGAGTCTTCATCAACAGATTTATCCACAGCTGTGAAAAGCCCGGCTTTTTCCTTTCGGCAAATGGACTTGGACGCCTTTTCACGGTTTTGTCACAGGTTCTGAGCGCGCTGCCGCAATGACCTATGTCCGCGTCGCGCTCGATGTGCCACTCGATCGGGTGTTCGATTACCGATGCGATGACGCCGGCCTCGACGACGTGGGGCGCCTGGTGGTCGTGCCATTCGGCCGTGGTCGCAAGGTCGGCGTGGTCCTGGCGCTGACCGATCACTCCGATGTCGCCGAAGAGCGCATCCGGCCGGTGCATCGCCTCGCGCGTAACCTCCCGGTCTTGCCAGGACCCACTCTCGACCTGTTGCGATTCTGTCATCGCTATTACCACCACCCGCTCGGGGCCACGGTCGCAAACGCGCTGCCGACCGCCCTGCGCCGACCTGACAGTCCGGCTCTCGGGCCGCGGCCCGCCTATCGACTGTCGGCGGGTACATCGGCGCCGGGCCGTGTGGAGCCATCGCTCCGTGCGTTCGCTCAGCACGCCCTGATAGCGCGCCTGGTCGACACCGGGACCATCGCCGCCGGCGACCTTGCGCCGGCGGCGCTTCGAGCCGCTCGCGTCTTGCTGAAAGCCGGATGGATCGAGCGGTGCGCTGCCATCGATGCAGAACCGACTCCGCCGCTTCTCGACACGGCGCAACCGCAACCGCAACCGCAACCGGCACCGACCCTGGAACTCACGTCGTCGCAGCAACAGGTGATCGAATCCGTGCGCGCGACTTTCGGTACGTTCCGCTGCCATCTGCTGCACGGGGTGACGGGCAGTGGCAAGACCGAGGTCTACCTGCGGCTGATCGAAGCCGCACTGGCGCGAGGGCAGCAGGCGCTGCTGCTGGTGCCCGAAATCAACCTCACGCCACAACTCGAAGCCGCCCTGGAGCAGCGGTTCGGCCGGGCCGCGCTGGTGACGCTCCACAGCGGTGTCGCCGAGGGCGAGCGCTTGCAGCGCTGGCTGCGCGCGGTTCGTGGACAGGCTGCGATCATTGCCGGTACCCGGCTGGCGGTGTTCACGCCGCTGCCCAGGCTCGGGCTAGTGATCGTGGACGAAGAACACGACAGTTCTTACAAGCAGCAAGACGGCCTGCGCTACAACGCTCGCGATGCAGCGGTCTTTCTCGCCAAGGCGCGCGCGGTGCCGGTAGTGCTGGGATCGGCGACACCTTCCCTCGAAAGCTTCGCGGCGGCCCGCAGCGGCCGCTATGCCCTGCTGGAATTGCCGACCCGCGCCGCGAGCCGTCCGCCGCAGATCCGCACGATCACCACCCACGGCGTCAAACTGCGCGAAGGCCTGGCGCCGGCCGTCATCGACGCGCTCGCGGCCACCTTGCAGCGTGGCGAACAGAGTCTCGTGTTCATCAATCGTCGCGGCTTTGCACCGACCCTGTTCTGCCACGAATGCGGGTGGGTCGCGCCGTGCCCCCGCTGCAGCGCGCGCCTGACCTTTCATGCGCGAGGCGAGCGCCTGCGTTGCCACCATTGCGGCCACGAGGAGGCGGTCGCCCGCTCGTGCCCGACCTGCGGCAACCAGGACCTGCGCGCGCTGGGCGAAGGCACGCAGCGGATCGAGCGTGCGTTGCAGGCGCGATTTCCGAGCGCCCGAATCTCCCGGGTGGACCGTGACACCACGCAGCGCAAGAGCGCCTTCGCGGATCTGCGGCGCGAGATCGGTGACAACCAGGTCGATATCCTGGTCGGCACCCAGATGCTCGCGAAGGGCCATGACTTTCCGCGGCTGACAACCGTGGGTGTGCTCGGTGGCGACCTGGGACTTCTGGCGGCTGATTTTCGTGCCGAAGAACGCTCGTTCGCGTTGCTGCTGCAGGTGGCGGGGCGGGCGGGCCGCGCCGGACTGCCGGGTCACGTGCTGATCCAGACTGCATTCCCGGACCATCCGCTGTATCGCGCCGTGGTCGCCCAGGACTATGCCGGGTTCGCCATCGCGCAACTCGCGCTGCGTTCCGCCAGCGGCTTTCCGCCCAGCCTCTACCAGGCGTTGCTTCGCGCCGAAGCGGCGACCGAGGCGCAGGTGTTCGCGTTTCTCGATGCGGCAAAGCAGGCCGCGGCGCCGATCGATCCGGCGCTGACCCTGTACGACCCGGCGCCAGCCCGTATCGCCAGGGTCGCAGGGCGCTGGCGCGGTCAGCTCCTGGTGCAAAGCGCCGGGCGAACCGCACTGCACGGGTTTCTCGATGTCTGGCTGCCCACGCTCCGTTCAAATCGCGTTCGCTGGTCGATCGACGTCGACCCCCTGGAAATGTGACGCCCATCCCCAGGCTTCGCTACGCCTGCCCCCTTCCAGAGGGCGCCGCGTCCTCGGGGTGGTTGACGCCCACCCCCAGGCTGCGCTGCGCTCCGCCTCCCCCCCAAGGGGGCACCGCGTCCTCGGGGGACCCTGTGGGCGCTGCCCCTTCGCCCCCGAGGGCCCCTGCGGACGGAGCCTTTGCGATAGCGAGTAGTCGGCCGGCGCCGGTATGACAACGGGTCGTGCGTCTATAATCGCGGCCTTTTCCGGCGTTGCCCTCCATGCTCGCAGCACCTGTCACCGACCTCAAGGCCCATCTCGCGGCGCTGTTCGAATCCGCCCTCGAAGCCGTTGCGCCCGAGGCTCGGGGCACTGCGGTGACGCTCGACCGCCCCAAGCAGGCAAGCCATGGCGACTACGCCTGCAACCTCGCCATGCAACTATCGCGACAACTGCGCCGCAACCCCCGCGAGATCGCGGCGGCGATCATCGATCACCTGCCGCCATCCCCTCATGTCGCTCGCGCCGAGATCGCGGGTGCGGGTTTCATCAACCTGTTCCTGCAACCGGCCGCCAAACGCGACGTCGTCCGCCGCATCTTCGCCGCCGGTGACCGCTACGGTCATTCCACGCTCGGGCAGGATCGCCGCGTGCAGGTCGAGTTCGTGTCCGCCAACCCGACCGGACCATTGCATGTCGGCCATGGTCGGGGAGCGGCGTACGGCTCGGCGCTGGCGAGCCTGCTCGCCGCCGCCGGTTTCAACGTGACACGGGAGTTCTACGTCAACGACGCCGGTCGCCAGATGGACATCCTCGCGCTGTCGGCCTGGTTGCGATACCTTCAGGCGCATGGCGAGTCGGTCGCGTTTCCGGACGATGGCTATCGTGGCGACTACGTCCGCGATATCGGTGCCCAGCTCGCGGGTGCGCACGGTGATCGCCTGGTACGGCCGGCGGCGATATTGTCGGTGCCGGTCGTGGGCGCCGCCGCCGATGCCGCGCTCGATGTGCTCATTGCCGCCGCCAAAGCTGGTCTCGGCGAAGACTGGTGGACCGTGCACCGGTTTGCCCTCGACGCAATGCTCGCCGACCAGCGCAACGATCTCGGCGAGTTCGGCGTGCACTACGACGTGTGGTCCTCGGAACAGTCGTTGCACACCGGCGGAGCGGTCGAACGCGCGGTGCAACGGCTGCACGACGCCGGCCACCTCTACCGCCAGGACGGCGCGCTATGGTTCCGCTCCACCACCTTCGGCGACGAGAAGGATCGCGTGGTCCGCCGCGACAACGGGGCCTATACCTACTTCGCATCCGACATCGCCTATCACGCCGAAAAGTTCGACCGTGGTTTCGACATCGTCATCGACGTCTGGGGCGCGGACCACCATGGCTACATTGCCCGGGTGAAAGGTGCCTTGCAGGCGCTCGGCTACGACCCCGCGCGCCTCGAAATCGCGCTGGTGCAGTTCGCGGTGTTGTTTCGCGGTGGCGAAAAGGTGGCCATGGGCAAGCGCTCCGGCGATTTTGTCACGCTGCGCGAGCTGCGCGAGGAAGTCGGCAACGATGCGGCGCGCTTCTTCTACGTGCTGCGCAAGAGCGACCAGCACCTGGACTTCGACCTCGATCTGGCCAAGTCGCAGAGCAACGATAACCCGGTCTACTACATTCAGTATGCGCATGCGCGCGTGTGCAGCGTGCTGCAGGGCTGGGGCGGCAACGAGGCCGACCTTGCCGACGCTGCGCTCGACTGCCTCGACAGCGCTGCCGAGATGCAGCTGTTGCAGTTGTTGATCGACTATCCGGAAACCATCGAAGCGGCAGCGCGTGACTTCGCGCCGCATGCGGTTGCCTTCCACCTCAAGGACATCGCGGCGGCGTTTCACAGCTGGTACAACGGCACGCGCTTCCTGGTCGACGAGCCTGCCGTGCGCGATGCTCGCCTGGCGCTGGCCCTGGCCACCCGGAACGTGCTCCGTACCGGGCTCACCCTGCTCGGCGTGACTGCGCCCGACAAGATGTAACGCCGTGGCCAGTCGCGACTACAAGGACCAGGGCGGCCCTGCCCGTGGCGGGCGCGGCGCCGAGCGCAAGCGCGGCCGCCCGATGGCCATCGGCATCGTTATCGGCGTGCTGCTCGGGCTCGCCGCTGCACTCGGGGTTGCCCTCTACATCAACAAGGGGCCGGGGCCGTTCAGCGAACGCAAACAGGCGTCGGCAACGCCGGCTTCCGAGCCGGCGACGAAGGCCCTCCCAAAAGCCGCCAGTGCCGACCCGCTGGCTCCCGCGGACAATTCTTCCCCGAAGCCCGGCGCCAAACTCTCGGTGGCAAAACCCGGCGATGCACCCGCCGCGAAATCCCGTTCGAACGACCTGACCTTCTATGGCATTCTTGAAGGCAAGGAAAAGGTCGTGGTCGATCTGCCGCCGCCCGCCACCCCGGGCGCCGAGCGCAACCTGTATCTTCAGGTGGGCGCCTTCCGGAGTGCGGCCGAGGCGGACGATCTCAAGGCGCAACTGGCGCTCGCGGGTATCGAAGCCAGGATCCAGCCGGTGCGACTGCCGCCGGGCGACAAGCTGGTGCACCGCGTGCGCCTCGGCCCGTTCAATGCGGAAGAAGCCGTGCTGGCGCGGAACCGTCTCAGGCAGAACCAGGTCGATGCTATCTTTGTGCAGGAAAAGCAGCGTGCCCCGTAACGCTGGGCGCATTCACAGGAGGTGACATGAAAGTGTTGAAACCGATGGTATTCGCGCTCGTCCTCGGTGCTGTCGCGGCGCAGCTCGCCGTCGCCGCGCCGGTACCCGACAAAGACTTCAAGACGCTCGCCCAGGCCCAGCCGACCGAGGCTCCCGGCAAGGTCGAGGTGCTGGAGTTCTTCCAGTACGGCTGCGGCCATTGCTACGACCTCGAGCCCACCATGAAGGCCTGGAGCCGCAAGAAGCCCAAGGACGTCGAGTTCCGTTACGTCCCCGCGGTGTGGGATGAATCGCGGATGCCGCTTGCCAAGACCTTCTATGCGCTCGAAGCGCTCGGTCTGCTGGAGCAGATGCACGACAAGGTCTACGACGCGATCCACCAGAAGCAGGTGCGGCTGTCCGAGCGCGACGTCATGATGAAGTGGATCGCCCAGCAGCCGGGGGTCGACGCCAAGAAATTCGAGGAAGCCTACGACTCGTTCGGCGTCAACAACAAGGTCCAGCGCGCGGCCCAGATGACCAAGGCGTTTCGCATCAGCGGCACGCCCACCATCGCGGTCAACGGCAAGTACCTCACCGGTCCGTCGTATGCGATCGACGTGTCCAGCGGTAGTGTCGACTACAACAAGATGACCCAGACGCTCGACGACCTCGTCGGCATGGAACGCAAGAAGAAGTAGTTCGAGGTCGCTGACCCGGCTGGTGCTCGTCGGCACGGGTGTTCGCGGGGGGGGGCGATGCGCGAGAAGGTGGTGATCACCGGAGCTTCCTCCGGGATCGGCGAGGCACTCGCCCGGGAGTACGCCCGGCGCGGTGCGACGCTTGCCCTGATGGCGAGGCGTACCGAGCGGCTGGAAGCGCTGGCGCGCGAATTCGATGTGCCGGTCACCATCTACACGGCCGACGTGCGCGACCGCGCCGCCCTGTTCGAGGCCGCCACCGATTTCGTCGCCCATTTCGGACCGCCCGATATCGTCATCGCCAATGCCGGCGTGTCGGCGGGCAACCTCACCCAGCTCGCCGACGATATCGAGACCTGCGAATGGATCTTCGACGTCAATGTGCTGGGTATGGTGCGCACGTTCCAGGGCTTTCTGCCAAGCATGCTCGCTGCCCGACACGGCACGCTGGTGGGCATCGCCAGCGTGGCCGGCATCCGCGGTCTGCCCGGTGCGGGCGCGTACACCGCGTCGAAGTCCGCGACCATCACCTATCTCGAGAGCCTGCGTGTCGAATTGCGCGGTAGCGGCGTCGATGTGGTCACGATCGCTCCCGGCTACATCCGCACCGAAATGACTGCCGCCAACCCCTACCCGATGCCGTTCATACTCGATGCGGATGTCGCCGCCAGACGCTTCGCGCGTGCGATCGATGCCCGCACGTCTTACGCCGTCATCCCGTGGCAAATGGGCATCGTCGCCAAGGCGTTGCGCGTCATGCCGCGATGGTTGTTCGACCGGCTGTTGGCCAAGGCGCAGCGGAAGCCTCGTCGCTCACCAGACTAAGCGCTGGTTTCCGCGCAGCGCCAGTATCGAGAGCGCGACCAGCAACTTGCGGCGATCGATGCGGCTGGTCGCACCCGCCAGCCGTCGGTCCACGACTCCTCGCCGTCAGAGCGTCAGGCCGGTCACGCCAGCAAGTTCGGCGATGGCGACAGCCGGGTCGCCCACCTTGATCGTGATCATGCCAAGGGCGCGCGCCGGCTTGAGGTTGATGCCCAGATCATCGAGGTACACCGCCTCGTGCGGTTCGACGCCGAGGCGTTCGCACGCCAGGCGATAGATCGCCGGTTCGGGCTTGCGGATGCCGACCTTGCTCGATTCGAATACCGCGTCGAACAGGCCGACGACCTCGCGCCACTGCGCTGCGCGCGCTGGCGACACGACGGCCGGGCCGAGATCGCCGAAATTGTTGGTGATGCACGCCGTCTTGAAGACTGCCTTGCACGCCTTCAACGCTGCCACCATCGCGGGCCGGATCTCGCCGAACAGCAGCCGGGCGACGTCGCCACCCGGCACCCGGTGACCGAGTGCACCGGATTCGGTCTCGAACGCGGCATCGAACGTCGCCGCCGAGATTTCGCCGCGTTCCAGCCGGGCCCAGGCGTTGCCGTCGGGATTGACCGTGTTCACCCGTCGCAGAAAGTCCGGCGGCAGGCCGTGCGATTGCTCGTAGGCCGTGAACGCGTCGAACGGACTGCTGCTGAAGACGCCGCCGAAATCCCAGAGGACTGCCCGGATGCCGGGATTCCGAGCGCCGGTCACGAGTTGTTCTTCTTCTTGTACTCGTCGATCGCGCGCTTGAGATCCTTGTGCTCTTCGCACGGGATCGGGGTGCACAGCTTGAGCAACTCTTTGAGCTGCTCCTCGGCCCGGGCCAACTGCCGGGTGGCGAGGTAGGCCTCGCCGAGGTAAGCGCGCGCCGCCTTGTGCTTCGGGTTGAGCCTGAGCGCTTCGGCATACTCGGCGAATGAGGCGTCGTAGTTGCCCTGCTTGCGAAACACGAACCCGAGCCAGTTGTGAGCGTCGGGGTTGCCGCTGTCGGCGGTGATCGCCTTGCGCATGGCCGTGACCGCGGCGGGCCAGTTCCCGGCTTCGATGGCTTGGCGACCGATCTCGAAATTCGAATCCATTTTCGGAGCGGTGTCGTCGCCCATGTTGGCGAAGGCGGTGGATGCGGCAAGGGTGAAGGCGGCGAGCGCCATGCGCAGTGTGATGATCATCGGAATTCTCCTCGAACGATAGCTCGACGATTCTAACGCAGCCTCCGCAGGTGTCCTCGAAGCGGTGGGCTCGCTATTTGTGCTCGCGCAGCAACTGTCGGCGCGCTGTGGCGACCTCACGCTTCCGGTCGGCACCGCTTTCCGGGTAGGCAAGATCGAGTTGGTCCATGGCGTGAACGATGGCGGTCGAGACCACCAGCCTGGTGAACCATTTGTTGTCGGCCGGTACCACGTACCAGGGCGAATGTTCGGTGGCGGTGGCGCCGATCGCCTGCTCGTAGGCGCTCATGTAGTCGTCCCAGAAACCGCGCTCGGTCACGTCGGCCACGGAAAACTTCCAGTTCTTGTCCGGGTGGTCGAGCCGGTCGAGAAAGCGGCGTTTCTGTTCGTCACGCGACACGTTCAGGAAGAACTTCACGATCCGCACGCCATTGCGCGACAGGTAGCGTTCGATCGAGGCGATGTCCTCCAGCCGTTCCTGCCAGATGCGCTTGCCGACCAGCTCGGGCGGGAGCCGCTGCGCCTCGAGGATCGCGCGATGCACTCGCACGATCAGCACCTCTTCGTACCACGACCGGTTGAAGATGCCGATGCGGCCCCGTTCCGGCAGGTTCTTCAGGTACCGCCACAGGAAATCGTGATCCAGTTCCTCCGCCAGCGGGTGCTTGAACGAGAACACCTGGCACCCCTGCGGATTGACCCCCGACATCACGTGACCAATGGTGCCGTCTTTGCCGGCCGCGTCCATCGCCTGGAAGATCAGCAGCACCGACCAGGTGTTCTGGGCGAACAACTTTGCCTGCGCATCCGACAGCCACTCGACCCCGCGGGCGAGCATCTGCGTGGCTTCGTCCTTGTGCTCCGAATCTAGCCCGTGGATGTCGGTCGGATCGTGGTCTTTCAGCCGGAAGCCCTTGCCGCCGGTAATGCGATAGGGCGCGAGGAAGCGGTCGAGCCTGGAACGATTGCCATTCGATGCCATCGGCGATCTCCTTCGGTTGCGATGCGAGCCGGTAGTAGACTCGAAACAGGTCACGGCAGCCCGACCGGGTGCGCCGCATGACTGGCCGGCCATCGGCGTGGCCCAGCTATTTGCCGAGCGCGCCGAGAACGCCATCAAGATCGCACGCGCTGCCACCGGGCGCCGGCCGCGTTCGTCCAGGCGCTGCGGTTTCTATTCCCGCTCACGATCGAAGATCACGTGTTCGACGAGGCGCTGACCATCCTCGAAGAATCGAAGCCGACCTGATGACCCGCAGCGTCTGGTGAACGAAGCGGGAAGTTCGAGCAGCGGAGGGGGCCCGTCCGCAGGGTTTCCCGAGGAACGGGGTGCCCCCTCGAGGGGGAAGGCGAAGCGCAGCGCAGCCTGGGGGTGGGCGTAAATCTAAGCGGCTTTCTTGTTGCGGGTTCCGATGATCGCCTCGGCCACATTGACCGGCGTCTCGGCGTAGTGCTTGAACTCCATCGTGTAGGTGGCCCGGCCCTGCGACAACGAGCGCAGCGAGGTCGAGTAGCCGAACATCTCGGCCAGCGGCACCAGCGCCCGCACCAGCTTGCCGCCGCCGCCGGCGATGTCTTCCATGCCCTGCACCATGCCGCGGCGTGACGACAGATCGCCCATGACATTGCCCATGAAATCTTCGGGCGTCTCGACTTCGACGAACATCATCGGTTCCAGCAGCACCGGCTTGGCGCGGCGCATGCCTTCCTTGAACGCTATCGAGCCTGCCATGCGGAACGCATTTTCGTTCGAGTCGACGTCGTGGTACGAGCCGAACACCAGCGTCGCCTTCACGTCCACCACCGGGTAGCCCGCGAGCACGCCGGACTTCAGGGTCTCGCGGATACCCTTCTCGACCGCCGGAATGAATTCGCGCGGCACCACGCCGCCCTTGATTGCATCGACGAACTCGAAGCCCTTGCCCGGCGGCTGCGGTTCGACGTTGAGCACCGCGTGGCCGTACTGGCCCCGGCCGCCCGATTGCTTGATGAACTTGCCTTCGACATCCATCGCGCTGATGCGGATCGTCTCGCGATAGGCCACCTGCGGCTTGCCCACCGAGGCCTCGACACCGAATTCGCGTTTCATCCGGTCGACCAGGATCTCGAGGTGCAGTTCGCCCATGCCCGAGATGATGGTCTGGCCGGATTCTTCGTCGGTGTGGACGCGGAACGACGGGTCTTCCTGCGCCAGGCGATTCAGCGCGATGCCCATCTTCTCCTGGTCGGGCTTGGTCTTGGGTTCGACCGCCTGCGAGATCACCGGCTCGGGAAAGATCATCCTCTCGAGAATGATCACGTTGTCGGGATCGGACAGGGTGTCGCCGGTGGTGGCGTCTTTCAGGCCCACGGCCGCCGCGATGTCGCCGGCGCGTACTTCCTTGATTTCGGCACGGATGTTGGCGTGCATCTGCAGGATCCGCCCGAGGCGCTCCTTCCGACCTTTGACCGGGTTGTACACCGTGTCGCCGGTCCTGATCACGCCCGAGTACACGCGGAAGAAGATCAACTGGCCGACAAACGGGTCGGTCATGATCTTGAAGGCTAGCGCCGAGAACGGCTCATCGTCGCTCGGATGACGCTCCGACGGCTGGTCCTTCTCGGTGGTACCGAGAATCGCGGGCACATCGACGGGCGAGGGCAGGTAGTCGATGACCGCGTCGAGCATCGCCTGCACGCCCTTGTTCTTGAAGGCGCTGCCGCACAGCATCGGCACGATCTCGTTGGCGATGGTGCGCTTGCGGATGCCCTGGCGGATTTCATCTTCAGAGAGCGGGATGCCGGCGAGGTACTTCTCCAGCAGGTCGTCGCTCGCTTCGGCCGCGGCCTCGACCATCTTCTCGCGCCACTCGGTGGCGGAGGCGAGCAGGTCTTCAGGGATGTCGATGTACTCGAATTTCACGCCCTGGCTGGCTTCGTCCCAGATGATCGCTTTCATCTTGACCAGATCGACCACGCCCCGGAAGTTTTCCTCGGCGCCCACCGGAATCTGCATCACCACCGCATTGCCCTTGAGGCGCTCGGCGATCTGGGTCTGCACCCGAAAGAAGTCGGCACCGACGCGGTCCATCTTGTTGACGAAGGCGACGCGCGGCACCTTGTATTTGTTGGCTTGGCGCCAGACGGTCTCGGACTGCGGTTGTACGCCGCCGACGGCGTCGTACACCATGCATGCGCCGTCGAGCACCCGCATCGAGCGTTCGACCTCGATGGTGAAATCCACGTGCCCCGGCGTGTCGATGATGTTGATCCGGTGCTCCGGGTAGTTGCCGGCCATGCCCTTCCAGAACGCCGTGGTCGCCGCCGAAGTGATCGTGATCCCGCGCTCCTGCTCCTGCTCCATCCAGTCCATGGTGGCGGCGCCATCGTGGACTTCGCCGATCTTGTGGTTGACCCCGGTGTAGAACAGGATGCGCTCGGTCGTCGTGGTCTTGCCGGCGTCGATGTGAGCGCTGATGCCGATGTTGCGGTAGCGGTCGATGGGGGTCTTGCGGGACATGACGTTTCCTTCCTCTGATTGCCGCTGAAAAAATGCTGGTGTGTGGCTTGCGCCGACGTGGGCGTCCGGGGCTAGAGCCCCGGAAGTGTGGGTGCACCACCCGACCCTGCTGCCTATCTTGGGCGCGAAGTGTGACAGCGGAACGCCCTTGACGCCATGGCCGCATTCCCGGCCGCAGGCCGCCGGGCGTTTTCTTGTAGGCGTCCGCCCACATGGCGGGTCATCGGCAGGCCGACAGCGGCATGCACGCAGCCGGCGGACCATGGAACTGATTCAGCGCAACGAGCGACACGAGGTGCGGTCGCCGTTCCCGCGTCGATCGGAACGCCTACCCCCAAAGGACAACGCCATGAGCCTCGGAACCATACTGCTGATCGTCCTCATCCTGCTGCTCATCGGCGTCATTCCAGCCTGGCCGCACAGCAGGAGCTGGGGCTACGGACCCAGCGGCGGCCTGGGACTGGTGGTGATCATTCTCATCGTCCTGCTGCTGATGGGGCGCCTGTGACGGCGGTTGCCCGCCTTTCGTTTGCCCTGACGTCTCTGCTGCTCGCCGCCTGCGGCGAGGTGGCGACGTTGCCCATCTCCGCCGGCACCGGCCCGCAGCCCACGCTTCCGGGTCCGCGCAAAACGCTGCTGCCCACGATCAACATCGCGCCGGCCAAGGGTTGGGCGGCTGGCGCCACGCCGCGGGCGGGTCCGGGCATGCGGGTCGTGGCGTACGCGAGTGGCCTCGATCATCCGCGCTGGCTTCATGTGCTGCCCAATGGCGATGTGCTGGTGGCGGAGACTAATGCGCCACCCAAGCCTGAGGACGGCAAGGGCCTCAGGGGCTGGGTGATGGGCCTGGTCATGCAGCGCGCGGGTGCGGGCGTGCCCAGCGCCAACCGTATCACGCTGCTGCGTGATGCGGATGGCGACGGCGTGGCCGAGCTGCGATCGGTGCTGCTCGACTCGCTCCACTCGCCGTTCGGCATGGCGCTCGTGGGGCATGACCTCTACGTTGCCGATTCGGACGCCGTGCTGCGGTTTCCCTATGCCGCCGGCGACACCCGCATCACGGTGGCAGGGACCAGGGTGGTGGAACTTCCCGCCGGTCCGATCAACCACCACTGGACCAAGAACCTCATCGCGAGCCCCGATGGCAGCAAGCTGTACGTGACCGTGGGCTCGAACAGCAACGTCGCCGAGAACGGCATGGAAGCCGAAGCCGGGCGCGCCGCCATCTGGGAGGTAGACGTCGCGACGGGCGCGCATCGCATCTTCGCGTCGGGCCTGCGCAATCCCAACGGCCTTGCCTGGGAGCCGGAGACCAGGGCGTTGTGGACAGTGGTCAACGAGCGCGACGAGATCGGCAGTGATCTGGTGCCCGACTATCTCACGTCGGTGCGCGATGGCGGCTTCTATGGGTGGCCTTACAGCTACTATGGCCAGCATATCGACCAACGCGTGCAGCCACAGCGGCCAGACCTGGTCGCGAGCGCTATCGCCCCGGATTTCGCGCTCGGACCGCACACGGCTTCGCTGGGCCTGGCGTCGGCGGCAGGCACCACCCTGCCGGGGTCTTTCGCCCATGGCATGTTCATCGGTCAGCACGGCTCGTGGAACCGGCGGCCGTACAGCGGCTACAAGGTGATCTTCGTGCCGTTCGCGCACGGCAAGCCGTCGGGTGGCGCACCGGTCGATGTGCTCACTGGATTTCTCGGGGAGGACGGCAGAGCATCCGGGCGACCGGTCGGCGTGGTGCTCGACCGGCAAGGCGCGTTGCTGGTGGCCGACGATGTGGGCAACATCGTGTGGCGGGTGAGCGCGCGTCCCTGAGCGATTGCGCTTCGAGACGGACATTTTCGAGGGGGGTACATTTCTTGGTTGGTGACGTTGCCTTGAACCACACACCTCGCCGCGGGCAATGGCCGATGCTTGCGCTGACCCTCGGGCTGGTCTTCCTGACCGCCTGCAGCACCCTGCCCCGGATCGTCCCCGACCTCGGCCGGCACTCGCGTTCGCCGGTGAAGCTGGAAGGCGCACGTGGTCCGCTCTCGGCCGCCCAGAGCAAGGCGATCCTCGGCCGGTTGCGGGCCGGCGGCACCGAAACCGAAATCTTCGCCCGCCATCTGGCACTGGAGGAGGCCGTCGTCGGCAGCCCGCTCACCACCGGCAACCAGGTGCTGCTGCTCCAGGACGGGCCGGCCACCTACAAGGCGATGTTCGCGGCCATCGCCGCGGCGCGTGACCACATCAACATGGAGACCTACATCCTGGACGATGACGAAATCGGCCGGCGTTTCGCGCAGGCCCTCATCGACAAGCAGCACGAAGGCGTGCAGGTGAACCTCATGCACGACAGCGTCGGCACGTTTAGCACGCCGAAGGCTTTTTTCCAGCGACTGGCCGACAATGGCGTCAACGTGCTCGAGTTCAACCCGATCAACCCCCTGGCGCTGCGCAAGGGGTGGGCGGTGAATCAGCGCGACCACCGCAAACTGCTCATCGTCGACGGACGCACCGCGTTCCTGGGTGGCATCAACATCAGCAGTGTGTACTCCGGGGGCTCATTCAGCCGCGGTTCACGCAAGCAGCCCGACGCCAGTCCGGCGTGGCGCGATACTGATCTGCGGCTGCGCGGGCCGGTGGTGGCCGACTTGCAGAAGCTCTTCGTTGCGACCTGGGAAAAACAGAAAGGCAAACCGCTCGCCGCACGCGATTACTTTCCGCCGCCCGACGTTGCCGGCGGGCAGGTGGTGCGCGCGATCGGTAGTACGCCCGACGACCCTTTCAGCCTCATCTATGTGACCTTGCTCTCGGCGATCGGCAGCGCCGAGTCCAGCGTGCTGCTGACCAACGCCTACTTCATCCCCGACCCGCAACTGCTCGCCACGCTCGAGGCGGCGGCCCGACGCGGCGTCGACGTCAAGCTGATCCTGCCCAGCCGCACCGATTCGACATTCGTCTTTCACGCCGGCCGAGCCCACTATGATCGACTGTTGCGCGCCGGCGTGAAGATCTACGAACGGCGCGACGTGATCCTGCATTCCAAGACGGCGTTGATCGATGGCGTGTGGGCCACCGTCGGCTCGACCAACCTCGACTGGCGCAGTTTCCTGCACAACCAGGAACTGAATGCCGTGGTGCTCGGGGCCGAATTCGGCACTCAGGTGCAGGCGATGTTCGACAAGGATCTCGCGGCGTCCGACCAGATCACGCTCGAGCAATGGGAGCATCGTTCGCTCGGGCTGCGGGTCAAGGAACTGTTCGCCCGCACGTGGGAGTATTGGCTTTGATCGTCATGGTGAGGTGGATCGTGTTCAAGTACGTTGCCACCTACGACCTGACCAACCTCGCCACCTTGAAGAACTGGCCAACGGGTGTGTCACTTCTCGACATGGCGTGGGGAGTGGTGGTGAGCGTTGCGTCGGCAAGTGCGGGCAAGGCGGCGCTGGACCGCTTCACGACGGGCTGACATCAGGTTGTGCCACCGCAGGTTGTGCCGTTGTAACGTCCGTCGCTGTTCACCCGGATTCCGCAAATGAAGCCGATGTTTCGCAACCTGATCCGCGTCGCGACCCGACTGACGCGGGCCGGCCGGTTGACCCACGCGGCCAAAGTGCTGAAACGCCTGCTGTCGGGTATGACCGTCGCGGTTCCCGTGCCCGCGAGGAAGCCGAAGCGCCGGCGTGCCCCGGCCAAGAAGACGAATACGCTCGCAAAGGTCCAGACCCGGTTGCCACTGGGCGTTCTGCCTGCTCGAAAGACGCGGGCCAGGTCGTCCCCGTCGCGCGCCACTCCCGACGGCGGCGCGGACACTTTCGCCGCCGGGTCGTATTCGCACGCAGGCCGCACCCTCGCCTACCAGCTCTATTCACCGCCTGCCCGGGCGGACGCGCCATTGCCGCTCGTGGTCATGCTGCATGGTTGCAAGCAGGACTCCGACGATTTCGCACGTGGCACCGGCATGAACCAGTGCGCCGTCGAGCAGGGCTTCTACGTGCTGTATCCGGCGCAGGCCCAGTCGGCCAATCCGCTGCGCTGCTGGAACTGGTTCAAGCGCAATCACCAGCGGCGCGACAGCGGCGAGCCGGCTCTGATCGCCGGAATGACCCGGGCCGTGATGCGGGAACGTGGCATCGACCCGCAGCGCGTCTATATCGCCGGCTTGTCCGCGGGCGGCGCCATGGCCGCCATCGTTGCCGCGGCGTACCCCGACATCTTCGCGGCGGTCGGCGTGCATTCCGGGCTGGCTCTTGGTGCCGCCGACAACGTGATGCGGGCGCTCGATGTGATGAAGAACGGCAGTCGCGGGGGCACGGCCCCTGCGCCGACGGCGCAACCGCCGGTACCCACCATCGTGTTCCATGGCGACGAAGACGCCACGGTGCATCCGAGCAACGGCGAGCAGGTGATCTCGGCCGTGCTGGAAAGCGTCGGTGGCGCGAACGAATCGAGCGACGTTCCGGCGAACGACCCGCAGGTCGAGCAAGGGGTGTCGAGAGAAGGTCAGCGCTACACGCGCTCCACGCATCGTGATCGCAACGGCAATGCCATCGCCGAGCATTGGCTGGTGCATGGCGCCGGTCACGCCTGGTCGGGTGGCGATCCGGAAGGGTCGTTCACCGATGCTGCCGGGCCTGACGCAACGCGGGAGATGTTGCGATTTTTTTTCGAGCATCCCGCTGCGGTGTCGCACTGAGGCAACTCAACCGCGCCCCGACACCCGCGCTCACGGCGCGCGCCGCGACGCCGCCGCAAGGTCACGCAGCAGCTCCCGCGAATGCTCGCGGAAGTCGACCTCCAGGGTGTAGCGCGCCGAATTCACATAGCGGCTTTGCAGGGTGCTGCGGTGATGGGCGATCTCGGCGCGCATGGTCGCCGCATCGGGCAGCTTCATGTCGCCCGCGAGCAAGGCGGCAATCCACCGGCCCTGGATCTCGACCAATGGAATCGTCGGGCCGATCGGTTGCACCAGTCCCATGAAATGCAGCCCCGGCTGCTCGACGCAGACCATCCGCCGGTAGAGCGACACCTCGTTGTCCCTGACCTCGAACACGCCGGGGTCGATGAACGGGAAGATCGTCCGGTACCCGGTCGCATGGATGATGGTGTCGACCGGCGCGCTCGAACCGTCGTCGAACAGCACCTCATTGCCGCGCAGTTCCTTCACGTTCGGCTTGACGCGGATCCAGCCATGGCCGACATACGGCAACAGGTCCTGGCTCACGCAGGCGTGCTCCCGCCAGATCGGGTTCGCCGGCTTCGGAACACCGAGGCGCTCCTGGTTGCCCACCGCGAGGTAGATCAATCGCCCCATGATCCGGCGCGTCCAGGGTGTCGGCAGCCAGAAGGTGCGCGAGATGAACGCACCCCAGCGATCGGTGGGGATGCCCATGATGTACTTGGGCATCACCCAGGCGCCGCGCCGGGTCGACAGCAACACGCTCTTCGCCTGGCGCGCCAGGTCCACCGCGATGTCGACCGCCGAATTGCCGATGCCGATCACCAGGATGTTCTTTCCTTCGAAGGGCGCAGCCGTGCGGTAGTGGTGCGAATGCATCTGCCCGCCGTCGAACTGCCCCGGGAAGCTCGCCATGCGCGGCGCCCAGAGATGGCCGTTGGCCACCAGCACCGCGCGATAGTTGCGGGTCTCGCCGCTCTTCAAGGTCACGTTCCAGCGCCCGTCGCCGGCCGGGGCGACCCGCGTGACCTCCTGCCGGAACCGGATGTGCGGCCGCAGCTTGAAGTGGTCCGCATAGGCTTCGAAGTATTGCAGCACCTGTTCGTGCGACAGGAAATCGGGCATCGATTCCGGAATCGGAAAATCCGGATAACCGAGACTCTTGCGGCTGGTGTCGATGTGCAGGCTGCGATAAGCCGACGAGACACCGTTGTCGTTCTGGTAGCGCCACATGCCGCCGAGGTCGGAGCCCTTCTCGAACACCTCGAAGGCGATGCCGCGCGCGAGCAGCGCTTTGGCGGTCACGAGGCCGGCGCAGCCGGCGCCGATGATGCAGACGTCGGCGGTGCTCGAGGCTGGCTCGGGGTTGCTCATGGCATCGTGGGGCCGGAGGTTCCCGTCGGCAGGTAGTCGTTGATGAAGTGATCGATGATCTGGTCGAGCGTCGCATCCCCGTGAACACCGAGCGCTCGGGCGCGAGCCGACTCGAACCGTTGCGGCCAGGTCCCGACGATCGCCTGCATGGCGGCGTCATGCAGCCAGGAAATCCCGCCCATGCGCCAGTGCCACGGCCTGCGTTGCGCGATCGTCTCGACCGCCCGCACCAACTCGTCGATGCGGATGCTGATCGACGGCAGGTTCATCGAACGCGTGTGGGCGAATGCCTGTGCCGGTAGATCGTGCATCGTCCGCAGCGCCCGGGCGACCGCACGTGCCGAGGCAATCGGGATCAGCGTTCGACCATCGAGCGGGCAGATCGCGTCCCGCCCCGACAAGGGCTCGCGGATGACGGCTGCAATGCGATCGGAGATGGAGGCGCCCGCGGCGGCCGGCCGCACCAGCACCACCGGGAGCCGCAGGCTGCAGCCATCGATCGTGCCGCGCCGCGAGTAGTCGTTGATGAGCAGTTCATTGACGGCCTTCTGCGTGCGGTAGGACGTTTGCGGCGCGAGTTGCAGATCGTCCTCCACGGTCTCGGGCAGCGGGCCGCCGAAGGCCGCGATCGAACTGGTGAAGACGAGTCGCGGTCGGTCGGCGCGCCGGCGACAGGCTTCCAGAAGACGCAGCATGCCCTGCAGATTGACGTCGAGGCCACGAGCAAAATTGACTTCGGCGTCGGACGTCAGCGTTGCACCGAGTGCAAAGATCGAATCGACGCCGCCTTCCATGGCCCGCTCGATCACGGCGACGTCCGATGCATCGCCGATGATCGAGCGCACTCGCGCATCTTCGTGGGCGGACGAGTCGGATGGCGGCGCGATGTCGATTGCGACGATCTCGCGGATGCGTTGCCGAGCGCCGCTTTGGTCGGCCAGGGTGCCATCGGCCAGGAGCGCCTTCATCAGGTGCGAACCGATGAAGCCTGATGACCCGATGACGATCACTCGCATGCCGACAGCTCTCCGTGCCAGGAAAATTGCCTCATGCCGGCAGCGATGTCGGTGCGAGCCGCATTGCCCCGCTCACTCCACCGTCACGCTCTTCGCGAGGTTCCGCGGCTTATCGACGTCGGTGCCGCGCGCCACGGCGGTGTGATACGCCAGCAGTTGCAGCGGCAGCACGTGCAGGATCGGGGACA
>JANXYG010000123.1 GCA_025350245.1 Betaproteobacteria bacterium | reverse complement strand
CGGCAAAAAGAGAGTGAATGGACATGTTCGCCAATGAATAAAAAAATCATTGGCGACCGAAAATTTTTACGAAAAAGTCAAGCGTTATCGCTATTTATTGTTGAACTTTGTGGGCGAAATCCTTAACTTGGGTGGATTGGTAGCAAGCCCCGCAAACGTTGCGCCGTCTACTGCCGGGTGTCATCAGACGAACGACTGGATCAGGAATTCAACTCCATCGATGCCCAGAGGGAGGCTGGCCACGCCTACGTTGCCAGCCAGCGAGCCGAGGGCTGGATTCCGGTGGCCGACGATTACGACGATCCCGGGTTTTCCGGGGGCAACACGGATCGCCCCGGGCTGAAACGCTTACTGGCCGATATTCAGCGCGGTCTTGTCGACATCGTCGTGGTCTACAAGATCGACCGACTCACGCGCAGCCTTGCCGACTTTTCCAAGATGGTCGAGGTTTTTGAGCGCCACGGCGTCTCCTTCGTGTCGGTCACCCAGCAGTTCAACACCACTACCTCGATGGGACGTTTGATGCTGAACGTGCTGCTGTCCTTCGCCCAGTTCGAACGCGAAGTCACCGGCGAGCGCATCAGGGACAAAATCGCGGCGGCAAAACGCAAAGGCATGTGGATGGGCGGCGTGCCGACACTGGGCTACAACGTCGAGAATCGCCTGCTGGTCATCAACGAAACCGAGGCTGCGGTGGTACGCCGCATCTTCGAGGAGATGCTGACCATCGGCGCGCCGACGCAAATTGCCGCCAACCTGACAGCCGAAGGCATCACCACCAAAGCATGGACAACGCAGGACGGCCAGATCCGCAACGGGACGCAGATCGACAAAAAGTACCTGCACAAACTGCTGCGCAACCGCATCTTCCTTGGCGAGATTTCCCACAAGGGCAAGTGGTTCCCCGGCGTCCACACGGCCATCATCGAGCAAGGTCTGTGGGATCGTGTTCACGAGGTGCTGGCCAAGGACGGTCACACCCGGTCGGTGGAAACCAAGATCAGATCGCGCACCGATGCGCTGCTGCGCGGCCTACTTTACGCGCCATCGGGCGAGCGGATGTACCCGACCTACTCGCGCAAGAACGGGCGCAAGTACCACTACTACGTGTCCAAGTCGGAGAGCCGCTTTGGCGCACCGGGCAAAACTTACGAGCGCCTGCCTGCTCCCGAAATTGAAGCGGCGGTGATCGGACAGATCCGCACCGTGCTGACCAGCCCGGAGTCCATTGCATCGGTGGTGCGCTTCATCCAGCGAAATGGGGCCCAGATTGACGAGGCGACCACGGTAATGGCGATGGGACGGCTGAACGACGTGTGGGAGCAACTGTTTCCGGCAGAGCGCCATCGAATTGCGAATTTGATGATCGAACGCATCGACCTTGTCCACACCGGTGAGGTTCAGGGCATCAAGGTGAAATGGCGAGAGATTGGCTGGAATGCGCTGATCGAAGAATTCGCGCCGAGCGGCATTGGTGCCGAATTGCTGGAGGTCGAAGCCTGATGGACGACTCACTGGAAACCTTCGTGCCCTTAGCGTTTCGCCGCAAGGGGGCACGTCGTGTGGTCACGGATGACCGACACGTCCACGACGTGACGCTGCTGGAAGGTCTGGCGCGGGGCTTTTACTGGCAGCAACTGGTCGATACCGGGGCAATGGAAAGCGGGTCGGACATCGCTCGGGCAGAAGGCCTGCATCCGTCCGTACCCAACGAACTGATGCGCCTGACCTTGCTCGCGCCCGACATCATTGAGCGCTTGATGACCGGCAGGCAGCCGCGCCGAATGAACCTGATCTGGTTCCAGCGAAACCCGGTGCCGGTGGATTGGGTAGCGCAACGCCAGATCGTGCAACGCTTTGAGGAGGATGTATGAGCAAGAAGCACCGGGGTCAGTATCAGGGTGACGCGGTCACTTACCAATTGCCGTTACCCGCAGGCGGCGTGCAGTTGGAGACATTCGTGCCCTGGACGTTGGTCAAACGAGGGTTGAGGAAGCAGATCATCACGCCACTGGATGCACCGCAGGAATTCATGGAGGAGGCTCGCCGGGAGCGGCAGGCCCGCGAGTCGGTGCAGGACAGCGCGCTGCTGCGCGCCCTCGGGCTGGCCTATCACTGGCAGCGGCTGCTGGACGAGCAGCGCGTGGGGTCGGTGGCCGAGATCGCGGAGGCAGAGGAGATCAACGTGACGCAGGTCCGCCGCCTGATGCGGCTGACCTTGCTGGCCCCGGCGGTCGTTGAGCAGTTGGTCGGCACGTCGGAAACGGCGCTGGAGCGATTGATGCGCTGCCCGTGGCCCACTGCGTGGAAAGACCAGATCAGGGTGCTCGCGCCCCCGGCGTGAATGAACGCCATCGTGTCAGCCGCCGCCTCCGGGCGGTTTTTTTATGCCTTCTTGGTTCTCGGTCGCCATTGGTACAGCAGTTGCCATTCCCAACCCGCACCGCGAAAACCCGCATGAATACTGGATACGGGGTCGAAAGCGCTCGCGAGGCAAACAGAGAAAACAGCGAGGAGAGAGGCTGAAAAAGTGCAGAAACTGGCGCAGTCGTGGAGGTGCCGCGCGCGAGGCAAAGACCCGGAACCGCGCGAACACTGGCGCTCCGGGCAAAAAAATCCCAACCGATCAGGGCTGGGATTTTGATGGTTGGTGGAGGCGGCGGGAATCGAACCCGCGTCCGCAAGCCCTCTACAGACAGTTCTACATGCGTAGCCAGGTCGTTTGGTTTAACCACGGGCCCGCCGACCGGCAAGCTGACACGCAGCGAGTCACCTTAAATTTGACGCTGCACCAAGTGACCCGATGCAGCGCGATGCCTCGAAATGACTCTGCTCTAGCTTTCGCTAGCCGGCCCGAGGCAGTACCGGAGCAGAGTCCCGCGGGTATTAGGCCGCGAGAGCGTAACGGTCGTCGTTGGCGACTATCGTTGTTCCAGTTGGATTTACGAGGTGACTGGCCCTCGGCATGCCCTGCACTGCTTTGTAACCCACGTCGAAGCCAAGTACGCCCCCGTGATCTGTGCTGCTCTTGCTGCCGTCGGCAGTGCCTTGTCGGCCACCGTCAACTTTGGGGACTATGCCACAGATGGTGGGTTAAAGACGAACTTCAAGGTGTCGAGCGGGTGATCGGCCGTGCCGTCGGCACCCCATTCGGCGGGCGGCCTGGCCGAACCGAGGTAGCCGTAGCCAGCGATGACCGCGCCCATGCCGGCGGCGCGTGCTGCCTCGATGTCGCGTTCGTCGTCGCCCACGTAGATGCAGTTGGCCGGGGCGACGCCGATGCGCCGCGCGGCTTCGAGCAGCGGCGCCGGATGCGGCTTGGCGTGGGGCGTGGTGTCGCCGCCCACCACGCACCCGGCGCGCGGGGAGAGGCCCAGGAGCGCCACCAGTGGGAGGGTGAAGCGCTCGATCTTGTTGGTGACGATGCCCCAGGCAAGATCGCGCGCTTCCAGTGCGTCGAGCAGCTCGGCGACGCCATCGAACAGCCGGGAAGCTGCCGCGAGGTCGCGCTCGTAATAGTCGAGGAAGCCGAGCCGGAGTTGCTCGTAGCCGTCGTCGCCCGGCACCAGGCCGAATCCTTCGGCGATCAGACCCCGGGCGCCACTCGACGCGTGCGGTCTCAGTTGCTCGAGCGGCAGAGGGGCGAACCCGCGTGTGGTGCGCAGGCGATTCAGGGCGCCGCCGAGATCGGGCGCGGTGTCGGCGAGCGTGCCGTCGAGATCGAACAGGACTGCGCGGATCATGGCGAGATCGGGGCTCTCAGGGCTTGCGGCAATGGAGGATGTAATTGACCGAGGTGTCGGTGTTCAGCGAGTACACCTTGGTGAGCGGGTTGTAGCTCATGCCGATCAGGCCGGTCACTTCGAGGCCTGCATCGCGGCAGAAGGCGGCCAGTTCCGAGGGCTTGATGAACTTCGCGTAGTCGTGGGTGCCGCGCGGCAGGAGCCTGAGCACGTACTCGGCACCGATGATGGCGAAGAGATACGACTTCGGGTTGCGGTTGAGCGTGGAGAAGAACAGACGCGCGCCGGATTTCGCGGCGGCGCCGCACGCGTGCACGGTGCTGGCGGGATCGGGCACGTGTTCGAGCATCTCCATGCAGGTGACGATGTCGTAGGTGCCCGGTTCGCTCTGCGCGATCGATTCGACGGTCGCGGTGCGGTAGTCGACGTCGCGCCCGGACTCGAGCAGGTGCAGTTGCGCCACCTTGAGCGGCTTCTCGGCCATGTCGATGCCGGTGACGTGAGCACCGCGCACCGCCATCGACTCCGACAGGATGCCGCCGCCGCAACCTACGTCGAGCACGCGCTGGCCGGCGAGCGGTGCGATGCGGTCGATCGCATCGAGGCGCAGCGGGTTGATGTCGTGCAGCGGCTTGAACTCGCTGTTTACATCCCACCAGCGATGGGCCAGCGCGCTGAATTTTTGGAGCTCTGCGGGATCGGCGTTCATGGCGGTTGTGCTCCTCGTGTCAGGGCCGAATCAGCGATTGCCACCGGCGAGCCCGGGCGGTGAGATCGGTTTCGTCCAGGCGCGTGAGGCGGCCATGTTCGACCAGCATCTCTCCCGCAACCCACACGTGCGACACATCGCTGCGCCCGGCGGCATAGACCAGATGCGACACCGGGTCATAGCAGGGAGACAGTTCGAGGCTCCCCAGGTTCAGCGCGGTGATGTCGGCGAACTTGCCCGGTTCGAGCGAGCCGATGCGATCGTCGAGGCCGAGGGCTTTCGCCCCGCCCAGCGTCGCCATGGCGAGCGTCTGGTGCACCGGCAGCACATCGGCACGCCCGCTCGCCCCCTTGGCCAGCAAGGCGGCAAGGCGCATCTCCTCGAACAGGTCGAGACTGTTGTTGCTGGCGGCGCCATCGGTGCCGAGCGACACATTGACCCCTGCATCGAGGAGCGCGGCGATCGGCGCGATGCCGCTCGCCAACTTGAGGTTCGAACTCGGGCAGTGGGCGACGCTGCAGCCGAAGCGCGCGAGCAGCGCGATTTCGCCCGGGGTCAGATGCACAGCATGCACGGCCAGCAGGGCAGGGCCGAGCATGCCGAGCGCCTCCAGGCGCTGCAGCGGCCGCACGCCATGTTGCGCCACGTGATCGCGCAACTCACCCTCGGTTTCGTGCACATGAATGTGGATCGGCACCTGCAACTGGTCCGCCAGGGTGACCACCTGTTCGAGCGAATGATCCGACACGGTGTAGGGCGCATGCGGCGCCAGGCAGAACGACAGCCGCGACTCGTGCCGGAACCGGTCGCGCATCGCCAGGCCCTTGGCGAGGTAGTCCTGCGCATCGGCGGCATAGCGCGTCGGAAACTCGATGACGATGATGCCGAGCGCGGCGCGAATCCCGCTGTCCAGCGCCGCCGCCGCAGCTTGTTCGGGATAGAAATACATGTCGTTCAGGCAGGTCACGCCGCCGCGGAGCATCTCGGCTGCTGCCAGCAGCGTGCCGTCGTACACGAACTCGGGCGACAGGTGCTCGGCCTCGGTGGGCCAGATGTGTTCCTGCAGCCAGCGCATCAGCGGCAGATCATCGGCCATACCGCGCATCAGCGACATGGCGGCGTGTGTATGGGCATTGACCAGACCGGGTATGACCACGTGATCTGAAAGCTCGGTGCGTGCCGTATCGGGATACGTAGCCCTGGCTTCCGCTGCGGGCATCACGGCATGAATGCGCTCGCCGGCCAGCACGATGGCGTGGGCGTCGAGCACCACGCCGGCGGGCACTACCGGCACGATCCAGCGCGCAATGATCAGATGGTCAGGGGCGGGTCCGCTGTTCACGATGCGTATTCAAGAGAACTCCACCCCCAGGCTACGCTGCGCTTCGCCAACCCCCAAGGGGGCCGGCGTCCTTGGGAGCGGCCCGGCGGGCACCGAAAGAGCCCTGCCGGGGCAGGGCTCTGGTTGCGAGAGGCGATCGGCCTATTTCGAAGCCTTGATGCCGGCGGCGTCGATGACCACCCGCCGGTTCGGCTCGAAGCATTCGATGAGCGCCTTCTTGCGCTTGCCGGCGCAGTCCTTGTATTTGACCACCAGTTCGGATTCGCCCTTGCCGGCGGTCTGGATGCGTGACGCGTCAACGCCCTTGCCGATGAGGTACTTCTTGACGGCGGCGGCGCGGCGCTCGGACAAGCCCTGGTTGTACTTGGCCGAGCCGATCGGATCGGCGTGTCCGACGATGACGATCTTGTCGTACCTGGCGCCGTTGAGCATGTCGGCGACGGCATCGAGCTTGATCACCAGTTCGTTGCGCAGGTTGGTACGATCGAAGCCGAAGAGGCCGTCGGACTTGATGGTGACTGGAAGTTCGGTCGGCGCCTTCGGGGCTGCCTTCGGAGCGCCCGCCTTGGTCACCACGGGAGCTGCAGCCTTTTCCACGTTGTACTTGGTGACGGGGAAGTCGGGTGTGGAGTCGTCACGCGGCACCACCGCCGCAGGGGCGGGAGTGGGCGCCGGTGCCGCCCTGGCCACAGCCGCCATCTGGTCCGGCGGGAGTGAGCGATCGGCATCGGACAACATCATCTCCGGCGTCACGTCTTCGTCGGCATAGGCTTCGCCGGGGCCATCTTCATCCGGGAGATCGTCTTCCGGCATCGCCTTGTCGTGCGCGGCAATGCCATCGCCCGGCAGTGCGCGGTCGGCGTCCGACAGCATCATCTCCGGCGTCACGTCTTCGTCGGCATAGACCTCGGCCGGCCCGTTTTCCTCTGCCAGAAGATCGTCTTCCTGCATCGGCCGGTCGCCATCGGGAATGCCCTCGCCCGGCAGCGCACGGTCAGCATCCGACAACATCATGTCGGGCGTGACTTCTTCATCGGCATACACCTCGGCAGGACCATCGTCGAGCGTGTCTTCGTCTTCGGGCATGGCCTTGTGGCCGCCCGCCAGCGGGACGGGTACCGGCACCAGGGCGGTTCCGCCGCCACCGGCGTAGGTGGTCACGGGGAAGTCGGGCAGGGTGTTGTCGACCAGCGGGGCAACTTCCACCACCGGCGCGGCAGCGGGCACGACGCCGGGGGTGCGGTCGAGATCGTCGGCCGCGGCGCGCATTTTCTCGGGAGGCGGCTGGCTGATGCGCTTCGCGAGGTCTTCGTCGGCCACCGATGGTCCGGCCACCGAACGCTCGGCTTCTTCGGCGGTGTAGCGAAGGCGCCGGGCGAGTTCGGTTTCGGGCGCCTTCTGCTGCTTCGCGCGCCACTTGTTGTAAAGCTCCGGCTCGCAGCTTTCAGTGGCGAGCGGCATGCCCCAGCGGCCGTCCTTGATGCAGTTGCGACCGAAGCCATCGCGGATATCGCCATTGGCGCTGTCGTAGGTATAGGCGCCGCGCTGTCCGGGCTTCAGGCCCGAGCCGGGCTCGACCTCGAGCAGCTTGTCCGCCTCGGCGGCCCTCCGGGCGGCGTAGGCGGCCTTGGCCTCCTCGTTGGCCGACCTCTTCGCGGCGACCACGGCTTCGCGCGAGGTTTGCGCTTCGGTTGCGGCAACGGTGCAGTGCGCTGCGTCGAATGCGTAATCGAGGCCACCGGCGGACACACAGGTGCTGCCTTGTCCGTCGCGGGGCGAGCGATTGAAGCCGTCGACGATCCATTGCCCCTTGCTGGTCTGGGCATGGCTCGCCACAGGCAGCAGAAGCGAAAGGGCAGCGACCCCGATCAATGTCTTCTTGAGTTCAAAACGCATGGCATCACCGTTGGAGAATTGACTTGTTCTGGCAGGTCTGCGTTCGCCGAACCCCCTCGATGCCATCGACGCTGTTCCGGCAAAACAGAGCTGAAAGCGTACCACACACAGGTATGAATTAATGAGGCTTTCTCCTGTCGCCGCGTGGGGACGCAAGCCATCCGGCGATGGCTCGAAAGTGGTCTCGCGTGGTAACATTCCGGGCTCGATAATGTTGTGGTCACGCTAAGGCTGTGGTCACGCAATCGCGGCCGGTATCGGCCGCCGTCTCGGCGCTACCCTCGACTCCACCCCGAGACATCCCGAATTTCCCGCCCGCTCCCTCACTGCCACCACGTCCCCGCGCCCGATGGATCAGTTCGCCAAAGAAACGCTCCCGATCAGTCTCGAAGAAGAAATGCGCCGGTCGTATCTCGACTATGCGATGAGCGTGATCGTGGGGCGCGCGCTGCCAGATGTGCGCGACGGGCTGAAGCCGGTGCACCGGCGCATCCTGTTCGCGATGCACGAAGCCAACATCCAGTGGAACCGGCCCTACGTCAAATGCGCGCGCGTGGTCGGCGACACGATGGGCAAATACCATCCGCATGGCGACAACGCCATCTACGACGCCCTGGTGCGCATGGCGCAAGACTTCAGTCTGCGCTATCCGCTGATCGACGGGCAGGGCAACTTCGGTTCGGTCGACGGCGACAACGCGGCGGCGATGCGCTACACCGAGTGCCGACTGGAGCGCATCACCTCCGAACTGCTGGCCGACATCGACAAGGAAACCGTCGATTTCGGGCCCAACTACGACGGCAAGGAACTGGAGCCACTGGCGCTGCCGGCCAAGTTCCCCAACCTCCTGGTCAACGGCTCGTCCGGTATCGCGGTCGGGATGGCCACCAACATTCCGCCGCACAACCTGAGCGAAGTGATCGACGGTTGTCTGGCGGTGTTGCATCGCCCCGACATCGACATCGAAGAACTGATCGAACTCATTCCGGCGCCTGACTTTCCGACCGCTGGATTCATCTACGGGCTGGCGGGCGTGCGCGAGGGCTACCGCACCGGCCGTGGCCGCTGCGTCATGCGGGCGCGGGCGCACTTCGAGGATCTCGAAAAAGGCCAGCGCCAGGCCATCATCGTCGACGAGCTGCCCTACCAGGTGAACAAGGCGCAGCTGCTGATCCGCATCGGCGAGCTGGTGCGCGAAAAGCGGCTCGACGGCATCTCCGAGATCCGCGACGAGTCCGACAAGTCCGGCATGCGCATGGTGATCGAGCTCAAGCGCGGCGAGATGCCCGAAGTCGTGCTCAACAACCTCTACAAGGAAACCCAGCTTCAGGACAGCTTCGGCATGAACATGGTGGCGCTGGTCGATGGCCAGCCGCGCCTGCTCAACCTGAAGCAATTCCTCGCCGCCTTCCTGCGCCATCGTCGCGAGGTGGTGACCCGGCGCACCCTCTACGATCTGCGCAAGGCGCGCGAGCGGGGGCACATCCTCGAAGGCTTGGCGGTCGCGCTGTCCAATGTCGACGAAATCATCGAGATCATCAAGGCCGCGCCATCGCCGGCCGAAGCGCGCGAGCAGTTGAGTTCGCGCCTGTGGCGCTCGACCCTGGTCGAAGAGATGCTGGTGCGCGCCGGTGCCGAAGGGGCCGCGCGGTATCGCCCCGACGGGCTCGCGCCCGAGTTCGGCTTGCAGGCCCAGAACGTCGGTGGTTCGGGCGAACTGCCCGAGGGGCAGGGCTATCGCCTGTCGCCGGTGCAGGCGCAGCGCATTCTCGAGATGCAGTTGCAGCGTCTCACCGCACTCGAAACCGACAAGATCACCGACGAGTATCGCGAGGTGATGGATGCCATCACCGACCTGCTCGACATCCTGGCCAAGCCGCAACGCGTCACCGCCATCATCGACGCCGAGCTGGCGGCGATCAAGGCGCAATACGGCGACAAGCGTCGCAGCGAACTGGTCGCCAACGCCTACGACATCAGCGACGAAGACCTGATCACCCCGGAAGACATGGTGGTCACGCTGTCGCACACCGGCTACATCAAGGCCCAGCGTCAGACCGCCTACCGGGCCCAAAAGCGCGGCGGGCGTGGCCGGCGCGCCGCGGCCACCCGCGACAACGACCGCATCGACAACCTATTCGTCGCCAACACCCACGACTTCATCCTCTGCTTCTCCGATCGCGGGCGGGTCTACGGCACCAAGGTCTACCAGTTGCCACAGGGCGAGAGCAACAGCCGCGGCCGGCCGGTGGTCAATCTGTTCGACATGCACGACGGCGAGAAGATCACCGTGGCGCTGCCGGTGCGTACCTTCGGCAACGATCGCTTCGTGTTCATGGCCACCACCGGTGGCACGGTCAAGAAGACACCGCTGTCGGATTTCTCGCGCCCGACCCCACGCGGCATCATCGCCGTCGACCTCGATGAGGGTGACTACCTCATCGGCGCGGCGATCACCGATAGCAAGCACGATGTCATGCTGTTCTCCGACGGCGGCAAGGCGGTGCGGTTCAACGAGCAGGACGTGCGGCCGATGGGCCGTCAGGCGCACGGCGTGCGCGGCATGCGGCTCGCCGCCGACCAGCGCCTGATCTCGCTCGTGGTGGCAAGCGACGAGACCCGCACCATCCTCACCGCCACGGCCAACGGCTACGGCAAGCGTACCCCGATCGCCGACTATCCACGGCACGGTCGTGGCACCCAGGGCACCATCTCGATCCAGTGCAGTGATCGCAATGGCAAGGCGGTGGCCGCCTGTCTGGTCGAGACCACCGATGAAGTGCTGCTGATCACCACTGGGGGCACGATGATCCGGACCCGGGTGTCCGAAATCCGCGAGATGTCGCGCAACACCCAGGGCGTGACGCTGATCGGCCTCGATCCCGGCGAGAAGCTGGTGGGGCTGCAACGCGTCGAGGAAAGCGAAGACGACGACATCGAGGCCGCAGCCGGTGGCGAGACCGGTGCCGATGCCGAGGCCGCAGCCGATGCCGAGACCGGTGCCGATGCCGGGGGCGCAGCTGTCCCCGGCACGCCGGACAACGAGACGCCCGACCCCCAGGACAACGACACGCCCCCTGGCGACGCCTGATGTCCGAGGTGTTCAACTTCAGCGCCGGGCCGGCGGTGCTTCCGCACGAGGTGCTGACGCGGGCGGCCGACGAAATGCACGACTGGCACGGCTCGGGCATGTCGGTGATGGAGATGAGCCATCGCGGCCCGGAGTTCGAAGCCATCATCGCCACTGCCGAGGCCGACCTGAGAACCCTGATGGCCGTGCCGGCCGGCTACAAGGTGCTGTTCCTGCAGGGCGGCGCCATGCTGCAGTTCGCGATGGTGCCGATGAACCTGATGCGCGAACGCGGCTCCGCCGACTACGTCGATACCGGCGAATGGAGCCGGAAAGCCATCGCCGAGGCGGGCAAGTACGGCGTGGTCCGGGTGGCCGCGTCGGCTGCCGATCTTGGTGTTGCCGGCGTGCCGCCCCAGCCGTCGTGGCGCTGCGACCCGCACGCCGCCTACCTGCACATCACCAGCAACGAAACCATCGGCGGGGTCGAGTTCCACTGGCTGCCCGATACCGGGGCGGTACCGCTGGTGGCCGACGCGTCGTCCCATATCCTGTCACGCCCGATGGACGTCGCGCGCTTCGGCCTGATCTACGCCGGTGCCCAGAAGAACATCGGCCCGGCCGGCCTCACCATCGTGATCATCCGCGACGACCTGCTCGGCCACGCTCCGCCGAGCACGCCGATGACGCTCGACTACCAGGCCATGGCCGACAGCGGGTCGATGCTCAACACGCCGCCCACGTTTGCCATTTACATGGCCGGGCTGGTGTTCCGCTGGCTGCTGGCGCTCGGCGGGCTGACCGAAATGGAGCGCCGCAACCGCGAGAAAGCGGCGCTGCTGTACGACCTGATAGATGCCAGTGACTTCTATTCCAATCCGGTCGATCCGGCCGACCGGTCACTCATGAACGTGCCTTTTCGTCTGGTTGACGACAGCCTCGACGGTGCTTTTCTAGCTGCCGCCCAGGAATGGCAGTTGCTCCAGCTCAAGGGACATCGCGCCGTTGGGGGCATGCGCGCGTCGATCTACAACGCGATGCCATTGGAGGGAGTGCGCACCCTGGCGGCCTTCATGCGCGATTTCGAGCGCATTTATGGCTAGTTTGCCCTACCGACGGCCGGCACGATTTAACATCCGCACCATGCTCACGATGCGACTCTGCCCAGATGCCCGCTGACGACCCGCGCGACACCGGCGGCATTGGCGCCTTGCGCGAGCGCATCGACGCCATCGACGCGCAGATGCTCGAACTGCTCAACGAGCGTGCGCGCTGCGCCAGCGAGATCGGCCATCTGAAGGGCGGGGCGGTGGTGTATCGCCCGGAGCGCGAGGCGCAGGTGCTGCGCCGGCTCGGCGATCTCAACACCGGACCGCTTCCTGCGGCAGCGGTCAACCACCTGTTCGTCGAGATCATCTCGGCCTGTCGCGCCCTCGAACGCCAGATGCGGGTGGCCTACCTCGGACCGCGCGGCACCTACAGCGAAGATGCGGTCGGCAAGCAGTTCGGTGCCCAGGCGGACCTCGACCCGTGCGCGTCGATTGCCGAGGTGTTTCGCCACGTGGAGTCGGGCGCCGCCGGCTATGGCATGGTCCCGACCGAGAATTCCACCGAAGGCGGCATCGGCACCACCCTCGATCTGCTGCTCGCCACCCGCTTGCGTATCTGCGGCGAGGTGCAGTTGCCCATCCACCACTGCCTGCTCTCCAAGCTGCCGGCAGCGGCCGAAATCGAATCGATCTATGCCCACGCGCAAAGTCTCGGCCAGTGCAACTCCTGGCTCGCGCAACATGCACCGAACGCGGCACGGGTGCCGGTTGCGAGCAATGCCGAGGCCGCGCGTCGCGCGGCCCTGGAGCCGCGCTCGGGCGCCATCGCGTCGCAAGGTGCGGCACGGCTGTATGGCGTGCCGGTGATCGCCGAGAACATCGAAGACGAAGCCGACAACACCACGCGGTTCCTAGTCATCGCCGACCAGGATGTCGCGCCGTCGGGGCGTGACAAGACCACCTTCGTCATGTCGGCGCGCAATCGGCCGGGTGGGCTCAACGAGGTGCTCGGGCCGATCGCCGCCCACGGCGTGAGCATGAGCCGGCTCGAATCGCGACCCTCGCGCACCGGACTCTGGGAGTATGTGTTCTTCGTCGACGTCGAAGGACACCAGAGCGACTCCGCCGTGGCCGCGGCACTGACGGCGGTGCGCGAACGCGCCGCGTTTCTCAAGATACTGGGTTCCTACCCGATCGCCCGAGCGTGACTACCATGATCGACCTGTGCCAGCAAGCCCCTTCCTGGATTCGCAACTTCGCGCCGTATGTGCCGGGCAAGCCTGCCGCCGAACTGGCGCGCGAACTGGGCCTGAACCCGGACGGCATCGTCAAGCTTGCCTCGAACGAGAATCCGCTCGGGGTCAGCCCCATGGCGCTCGAAGCCATGCGATCGGCGCTGACGGACATCGCCCGCTATCCCGATGCCGGCGGCTTCGACCTGAAGCGATCCATCGCCGCCCGGTTCGGCGTCGACGTGGCGCAGATCGTCCTGGGCAACGGCTCCAACGACGTGCTCGAACTCGCGGCCCGCACCTTTCTCACGCCCGGCACCAGCGCCGTCTACTCGAAACACGCATTCGCCGTCTATCCGCTATCGGTGCTCGCCATCGGCGCCACCGGGCTCGAGACGCCTGCGCGTGACCATGGGCACGACCTCGACGCGATGCTGGCGGCGATCCGCGCCGACACCCGCATCGTGTTCATCGCCAACCCCAACAATCCCACTGGCACTTTCGTGCGGGGCGCCTCGATCACCGCGTTTCTCGACCGCGTGCCGACCAACGTGGCGGTGCTGCTGGACGAGGCCTACACCGAATATCTCGACGATGCCGATCGCTACGATTCCATCCGTTGGCTGGCCAGGTACCCCAACCTCATCATCACGCGCACCTTCTCGAAGGCCTACGGTCTGGCCGGCATGCGGGTCGGTTTCGCGCTCGCCCACCCCGACGTCGCCGATCTGATGAATCGCATCCGCCAGCCGTTCAACGTCAACAGCGTGGCGCAGGCCGGTGCAGTTGCGAGCCTGCACGATGACGCCTATGTGGCCCGTAGCCGTGCCCTGAACCGCGACGGAATGCGCCAACTGACCGAAGGCTTCGCCCGTCAGGGACTCAATTGGATTCCGTCGTACGGCAACTTCGTGTGTGTGCGGGTGGGTGCCGCCGACACCGTGTTCCAGCAGTTGCTGCGCAAGGGCGTGATCGTGCGGCCGGTCGGCGGCTATGGCTTGCCGCAGTGGCTCCGGGTCAGTGTCGGTCTGCCGGCCGAGAACGAGCGCTTCCTGTCGGCGCTGGCCGAAACCGGCGTTCGCGCCGCCTGACGGTTTCGATGATGCGATTCGAACGCGTGGCCGTCATCGGCGTCGGGCTGATCGGCGGTTCGGTGGCGCTCGCGTTGCGGCGTGCCGGCGCCGTTGGCCGCGTGGTCGGCATCGGCCGCGGTCGCGCCAACCTCGAGCGGGCGCTCGCGCTCGGCATCATCGACGAGATCGCCGATGACGCCGCCACCGGGGTTGCGGGCGCCGATGCCGTCGTGGTCGCGGCGCCGGTCGCGCAGTTCGCGCCGGTGCTCGCTGCGGTCCGCAACGCGTTGGCATCCGGTGCCGTGATCACCGACGCCGGCAGTACCAAGCAAGACGTCGTGGCTGCTGCCCGCGGCACTCTCGGCGCCCGCATCGACCGGTTCGTGCCGGCGCACCCGATCGCCGGCGCCGAGCGCGTCGGCGCCGATGCGGCACGCGAAGCGCTGTTCGACGGTCGCAATGTCGTGGTGACGCCGCTGCCCGAAACCGATCCCGCGGCGCTCGCCGCTGCTGAAGCGCTCTGGCGCACGTGCGGTGCGCGCGTGTCGCGCATGACACCCGCCGAGCACGACGCTGTATTCGCCGCCGTGAGCCACTTGCCGCATGTGCTTGCCTACGCCCTGGTCGCGATGATCGCCGAGCGCGACAACGCCGAGCGCCTGTTCGGCTACGCCGCGGGGGGCTTCCGCGATTTCACCCGTATCGCGTCGAGTTCGCCCGAGATGTGGCGCGATATCTGTCTCGCTAATCGCGAGTCGTTGGTCGCCGAGATCGATGCCTACGGTACCGCGCTGCAAGGGTTGCGAAGCCTGGTCGCGGCGGGTGACGGGGCAGAGATCGAACACCTCTTCACCGATTCGCGCAGCGCGCGGGATGCCTGGCTCGCCCGCGCCGAGGGCCTCGGAACATGAGTACCGAACGACCGCCGTATCTCGATCTGGCGCCGCTGGCGATGGCCCGCGGGCAGGTCCGCCTGCCGGGCTCGAAGAGCATTTCCAATCGCATGCTGCTGCTCGCGGCACTGGCCGAGGGCGTCACCGAAATCCGCGATCTGCTCGCGTCGGACGACACCGAACGCATGCTCGAGGCCTTGCGGGCCCTCGGGGTGACAGTGACCGAGGCGAGAGGCACGAATGCGATCGAGGTCGTCGGCTGCGGGGGGCGCTTTCCGGTGCAGGCCGCCGATCTTTTCCTCGGCAACGCCGGCACCGCGATCCGGCCACTGACCGCAGCGCTGGCGCTGGCGGGCGGGCGCTACCGGCTGTCGGGCGTGGCCCGCATGCACGAGCGCCCCATCGGCGATCTGGTCGATGCGCTGCGCGGGCTCGGAGCCGACGTGCGCTACACCGGCAAAGATGGCTTTCCGCCGCTTGAAATCTTCCCGGGAAAACTGCGTCCGCAGTCTCTCGTGCGCGTGCGCGGCGACGTATCCAGCCAGTTCCTGACAGCACTGCTGATGACGCTGCCGCTCACCGGCTGCGCCACGGTGATCGAGGTCGAGGGCGAACTCATCTCGCGACCCTACGTCGAGATCACCCTGAACCTGATGGCGCGATTCGGCATCGAGGTCGGCCGTGACGGCGACTCGCGTTTCGTACTGCCCGGCGGGGCGCGCTATCGTGGCCCGGGAGTCGTCCACGTCGAGGGCGATGCATCCGGCGCCTCCTATTTTCTCGCCGCCGGCGCCATCGGTGGCGGGCCGGTTCGCGTGGAAGGCGTCGGGCGCGACAGCATCCAGGGCGACGTCCGATTCGCCGATGCCCTGGCCGTGATGGGCGCGCGAATCACCTGGGGTGACAACTGGATCGAGGCGCAGGCGCCGGCAGACGGTCGGCTGCGCGCGTTCGATCTCGACCTCAACCACATTCCCGATGCCGCCATGACGCTTGCCGTGGCCGCCCTGTTCGCCGACGGTCCCTCGCGGTTGCGCAATGTGGCGAGCTGGCGCGTGAAGGAGACGGATCGCCTCGCCGCCATGGCGACCGAACTGCGAAAAGTTGGTGCCGGCATCGAGGAGGGTGCCGATTTTCTCGTGGTGACGCCGCCGGCCGGTGGCGTGCAAGGTGCCGCCGTGCATACCTACGATGATCACCGGATGGCGATGTGCCTGTCGCTGGTTGCCCTGGCCGGGGTGCCGATGCGTATCGGCGATCCCGCCTGCGTAGCCAAGACCTTTCCCGATTTCTTCGCCCGGTTCGCCTCCGTCACGATCCCGGACGCCATACCCGTGATCGCCATCGATGGCCCGGCGGCATCGGGCAAGGGTACGGTCGCGGACCTCGTTGCCCGGCAACTCGGCTTCCGCCTCCTCGATTCGGGTGCGCTCTACCGCTTGGTTGCCCTGGACGCCCTCGAACGTGGGATCGCGCTCACCGACGAGCCCGGGGTGACCGCACTCGCCACCAACCTCGGCGTGACGTTCAGCGCGGGCCAGACCCTGCTTGCCGGCCGCGATGTGACCGATGCGATCCGCGAGAACCGGGTGTCCGACGCCAGCTCCAAAGTGGCGGCGTTGCCCGCCGTGCGAGCGGCATTGCTCTGGCGCCAGCAGGCTTTCGCCGGGCACCCCGGACTGGTGGCCGAGGGCCGCGACATGGGCACCGAAGTGTTCCCGGCGGCGCGTCTCAAGGTCTACCTCACCGCCAGCGCCGAGACCCGTGCATCCCGGCGATATAAGCAGTTGATAGCAAAAGGATTGGGTGTTACTCTCCCCAGCCTTTTGCACGACATCGCCGAACGCGATGCGCGCGATGGAAGCCGCCAGGCAGCGCCGCTGCGGGCAGCGGACGATGCGCGGGAGCTCGACACCACCAGCATGACGGCCGAAGCGGCCGCCGCCCAGGTGGTGAGCTGGTATCACCAGCAGCACAGCTAGTTCGCAGATGGTTCGCAGATGGCTGATTGGTAGCAATGGCAGCAATGGCAGCAATGTAGATATAGTTTTGGTAATTCTGGTGCCGTCGGTTGCGGCACAGGCGCGGACCCTGAGCGGTATAGCGGTAAAGCGATATTTCAGGGGGCTCCCGGTCCTGTGCAGGCAACCTGTCGGCTTTTGTGTTTTTAAACCGAATCCAGCCTCAGTCGGGCTGGCAGACGAGCCTTATAACCCTCCCCATGAGCACTGCTTCCTCAGCCACTACCGCCACGCCTTCCGCTGCACCCGTTTCGATGGAAAGTTTCGCCGCCCTCTTCGAGGAAAGCCTCTCGCGCCAGGAAATGCGGGCCGGCGAGGTAATCACCGCCGAGGTGGTCCGTGTCGACGCCAATCATGTCGTGGTCAATGCCGGCCTCAAGTCCGAAAGCTTCATCTCGGTCGAGGAGTTCCGCAACGACGACGGCGAGATCGACGCCAAGCCCGGCGACTTTGTCCTGGTTGCCATCGAATCGCTGGAAGACGGCTATGGCGAAACCCGCCTGTCGCGCGAAAAGGCCAAGCGCCTGGCCGCATGGCACTCGCTGGAAAAGGCGATGGAGGAAAGCACGCTGGTGCAGGGTCTGGTGACCGGCAAGGTCAAGGGCGGCCTGACCGTCATGATCAACGGCATTCGGGCGTTCCTGCCGGGTTCGCTGGTCGATACCCGTCCGGTCAAGGACACCACCCCCTACGAGGGCAAGAACCTCGAGTTCAAGGTCATCAAGCTCGATCGCAAGCGCAACAACGTGGTGGTTTCGCGGCGCGCGGTGGTCGAAGCGAGTCAGGGTGAAGAGCGCGCCAAGCTGCTCGAAACGCTGCACGAGGGCGCGGTCATCAAAGGCATCGTCAAGAACATCACCGACTACGGCGCGTTCGTGGACCTCGGTGGCATCGACGGTCTGCTGCACATCACCGATCTCGCATGGCGCCGGGTCAAGCACCCGACCGAGATCCTCCAGGTCGGCGACGAAGTCGAGGCCAAGGTTCTCAAGTTCGACCAGGAAAAGAACCGCGTGTCGCTCGGCCTCAAGCAGCTCGGCGAAGATCCGTGGGTCGGCCTGGGTCGTCGTTACCCCACCACCACCCGCCTGTTCGGCAAGGTCACCAATCTCACCGACTACGGTGCCTTCGTCGAAATCGAATCCGGCATCGAAGGCCTGGTCCACGTGTCCGAAATGGACTGGACCAACAAGAATGTCCACCCGTCCAAGGTCGTTCAGCTCGGAGACGAAGTCGAGATCATGATCCTCGAGATCGACGAAGACCGCCGCCGCATCTCGCTCGGCATGAAGCAGTGCATGCCCAACCCGTGGGACGAATTCGCCGCCAGCTTCAAGAAGGGCGACAAGGTCAAGGGCCAGATCAAGTCGATCACCGACTTCGGCGTGTTCATCGGCCTGGCCGGCGGCATCGACGGCCTGGTGCACCTGTCCGACCTGTCGTGGCATGTCACCGGTGAGGAAGCGGTGCACAACTACAAGAAGGGCGAGGAGGTCGAGGCCGTGGTGCTGGGCATCGACGTTGAGCGCGAGCGCATCTCGCTCGGCATCAAGCAGCTCGAAGGCGATCCGTTCAACAACTACGTCGCCACCCACGACAAGAATTCGATCGTCGACGGCACCGTCAAGACCATCGACGCCAAGGGAGCGGTGGTCACGCTCGATGGCGAAGTCGAGGGTTATCTGCGGGCTTCCGAAATTTCGCGCGATCGCGTCGAAGACATGCGCACACATCTGAAGGAAGGCGACGCCGTGTCGGTGATGATCATCAACGTCGACCGGAAGAACCGCACCATCAACCTGTCGATCAAGGCCAAGGACATGGCCGACGAGACCGACGCCATGCAACGCATCTCGGTCGAAAGCTCCGGCAACGCCGGCACTACCAGCCTGGGTGCTTTGCTCAAGGCCAAGCTCGATACTCGCAACACCGGCGGTCAATAGCACGGTCGCCGATGACGAAGTCCGAACTCATCGCCAAGCTGGCTGCGCATTTTTCGCAGCTGGTGGCGAGCGATGCCGAACTCGCGGTCAAGATGATCCTCGATGCGATGTCCAAGAGCCTGTCGCAGGGGCAGCGCATCGAAATCCGCGGGTTCGGCAGTTTCGGACTCAACTATCGGCCGCCACGCACCGGGCGGAACCCGAAATCGGGTGAGAAGGTTCAGGTTCCAGCCAAGTATGTACCGCACTTCAAGGCCGGCAAGGAATTGCGCGAGCGCGTCGATCTGGAGCAGGAGAACGCCGTGAAGGCTTCCGTCCCCGCCTCGCTCGCGGCGGCGTCCGCGGTGCCATCCCCGTCGGCTTCCTCCTGATGCTGCACGGCGGCCCGCGGCGCATCGGCATCACGGGCTGAATCATGCGGCTCGCCGGCTGGCTGCTCCGTGGTCTGGCATTTTTACTATTGCTCGGATTCGCCATCAAGAACACTGCGCCGGTCGTGGTGCGCTACTACCTCGGCAACGAGTGGCAGGCGCCGCTGGTGTTCGTGCTGCTCATCACGTTCGCGATCGGTGTCGCCGTCGGTATCGCGGCCAGTGCCGGCTACGTGTTCAGACAGCGCAAGCTCCTGGCCGCGGCGCGCGCGGCAGCCGGTCCGACACCGGGTTCCCGTGATCGCGCCGACGCCTGAAATGACGCCCACCCCCAGCCTGCGCTGCGCTTCGGCCCCCCCCTCCAGGGGGCGCAGCATCCTCGGGGGACCCTGTGGTGCTGCCATGACGCCCACCCCCAGCCTGCGCTGCGCTTCGGCTTCCCCCTCCCGGGGGCCAGTTCGCTTGGGGCGGCCCGGCGCTCACTGAGCGCAGGCCCCCACTTCTATACGATGGAATTTGAAACCTGGTGGCTGCTTGCCCTGCCGCTGTTCTTCGCCCTGGGCTGGCTGGCGGCACGCATCGACATCAAGCAACTGGTGACTGAATCGCGGCGCCTGCCGCACTCGTACTTCAAGGGGCTCAACTTTTTGCTCAATGAGCAGCCCGACAAGGCGATCGAGGCGTTCATCGAAGTCGTCAAGGTCGAACGCGAGACGGTCGAACTGCATTTCGGTCTCGGCAGCCTGTTTCGTCGCCGTGGCGAGGTCGAGCGCGCGATCCGCATGCATCAGACGATCCTCGACCGGGCGGATCTGCCGGGCGAACAGCGGCTGCAGGCACTCTTCGAGCTGGCGCAGGACTATCTGAAGGCCGGGCTGCTCGATCGCGCCGAGGAATTGTTCGGTAAGCTCGCCGGGACCACCTACGAGCAGCAGGGGTTGCGCTTCCTGCTCGAGATCTTCGAACAGGAGAAGGACTGGACCAAGGCCATCGACACGTCGCGTCGCATGGACGAGATCACCGGCGACAGCAGTGCCCGTGACATCGCGCACTTTTACTGCGAGCTGGCGGCCGTCGAGATCCTCCATGGGCGGCACGACGCCGCGATCCAGCGCCTCGACGAAGCCCTGGCCATCAACCGCAAATGCACCCGTGCCAATATCCTGCTGGGTGATGTTGCCCTGGCGCAGGGACGGGTGGCGGAGGCAATCGGCTACTGGCAGCGGGTCGAGGCCCAGCACCCGGCCTACGTGTCATTGCTGGCGGACAAGCTGCTCAATGCCTACCAGCGCGACGGGCGCGCCGCCGAAGGCCTGCAGTTGCTGCGCGGCTACCTGGCCAATCATCCGTCGCTCGATCTCCTCAACACCGTTTTCGATGCCACGCTGCTCGCGCAAGGGCCCGAGGTGGCACATCAGCTGCTGCGCGAAGAACTGCGCCGCACGCCCACGCTCATCGGCCTGCTGAAGCTGATCGAAGTCCAGCTTGCCCAGGCACCGCCCGACAAGCGGCACGATCTCGAACTGGTGCGCACCCTCGTACAGCAGCACACGCGCAACCTCGCGCTGTACAAGTGCGACAACTGCGGCTTCCGGGCGCGGCAGTTCTATTGGCATTGTCCTGCGTGCCACGGGTGGGAAACGTACGTGCCGAAGCGTACCGAAGAAAGAGAACTGGCGGCATGAGCATGAGCATGAGCGCATCGACCGCAAATCCCCGAGTCATCGTTGCGCTCGACTTCCCCACTGCCGACGCCGCGCTGGCACTCGCCGCGACCCTGCCGCCGGCGGACTGCGGCCTGAAGATCGGCAAGGAACTCTTCACCGCCGCGGGGCCGAAGCTGGTCGAGACCCTGGTGCAATCCGGGCATCGGGTGTTTCTGGACCTCAAGTTCCATGACATTCCCAACACCGTGGCGCGAGCCTGCGTTGCCGCTGCCGGACTCGGGGTATGGATGATGAATGTGCACGCCTCAGGTGGCACCCGGATGATGATCGCGGCGCGTGAAGCGCTCGCGCCGCTCGCATCGAGACCATTGCTCATCGCCGTCACTGTCCTCACCAGTCTCGATCGGTCCGATCTGCTCGAACTCGGGCTCGATGAAGACCCCGAGCGTCTCGCCCTTCACCTGGCGGCGCTCACGCAAGGCGCCGGGCTCGATGGTGTCGTGTGTTCCGCGCGTGAGGCCGCGGCGATGCGAGCCCGCTTCGGTGCCGGATTCAAGCTTGTGACGCCCGGCATTCGTCCCGCCGACGCGGCCGCCGACGACCAGTCGCGAGTCGCGACGCCCGCGGCGGCGGTGCGTGCCGGCGCGAGCTGGCTGGTGATCGGCCGGCCGATCACCGCGGCGCCCGACCCCGCACGCGCCCTCGCCCAGATCAACACCGAAATCGCCAACGCCCTGGAGGGCTGCAACACATGAAGATCACCATGGTCGGCACCGGCTATGTGGGCCTGGTGTCGGGGGCCTGTCTGGCCGACGTTGGCAACGACGTGCTGTGCCTGGATCTGGACGAACGCAAGATCGCCCTGCTGCGAAGCGGCGGGATTCCGATCTACGAGCCGGGGCTGGAAGCACTGGTCAAGCGCAACGTGGAGGCGGGGCGGCTGGCCTTCACCACGGACATCGAAGCCAGCGTGCGGCATGGCACGGTGCAGATGATCGCGGTGGGCACGCCGCCGGATGAAGACGGCTCGGCCGACCTGAAGCACGTGACCGCCGCGGCACGCAACATCGGGCGCTACCTGGATCATTTTGCCGTGGTGGTGGACAAGTCCACGGTGCCCGTGGGCACGGCCGACAAAGTTCGCTCGGCCATTGCCGGGGAGTTGGCCAGGCGCGGTGTACAGCCGGGTTTTGCGGTGGTGTCGAATCCGGAGTTCCTGAAGGAAGGCGCCGCGGTGCAAGACTTCATGAAGCCCGACCGCATCGTGATCGGTTCCGACGACGAGCGGGCCACCCAGATCATGCGCAGCCTGTACCTGCCGTTCCAGCGCAACCACGAGCGCATGCTGGTGATGGACGTGAAGTCCGCCGAGCTCACCAAGTACGCGGCCAACGCCATGCTGGCCACGCGGATTTCGTTCATGAACGAGCTGGCCAACCTGGCCGAGCGCCTGGGTGCCGACATCGAGATGGTGCGCCAGGGGATGGGGTCGGACCCGCGCATCGGCTATCACTTCCTGTATGCCGGGTGCGGCTACGGTGGCTCGTGTTTCCCCAAGGATGTGCAGGCGTTGCAGCGCACCGGCAGCGAGAACGGTCTTGACCTTCGCATCCTGCGGGCGGTGGAGGAGGCCAACGAGTTCCAGAAGTCGCGGCTGCTGGCCAAGCTCGATGCGCGCTTCGGGGCGGGCGTGCGTGGCATGCGCATCGCGATGTGGGGCCTGGCGTTCAAGCCCAACACCGACGACATGCGCGAGGCACCCAGCCGGGTGATCATCGAGGGGCTGCTCCAGCGCGGCGCCACGGTGTGTGCGTATGACCCGGTGGCGCAGACCGAAGCGCAGCACGCGTTCGGCAAGGATGAGCGCATCGCCTACGCCGCCAATCCGATGGCGGCACTGGAGGGTGCCGACGTGCTGCTGATCGTGACCGAATGGCAGGAGTTCCGCAGTCCGGACTTCGAGGCGGTGCGCACCAAGCTGCGGCATCCGGTGATCATCGACGGGCGCAACATGTACGATCCGGCGATGGTGCGTTCCTTCGGCCTCGAGTATGACGCCATCGGCCGACAATGACGCCCACCCCCAGGCTGCGCTGCGCTCCGCCTTCCCCCTCAGAGGGGGCGCAGCGTCCTCGGGGAACCCTGTGGGCGCTGCCCCTTCGTTCACCGGCGGCCCTTCGTTTGCCGTGCATTGAGGGAGATCTTCGATGACCCATGGTGCCCTGCCTGATACGACACGCGCCCGCGTCCTGGTCGCGGGCGACGTGATGCTGGATCGCTACTGGTTCGGCGAGGTCAACCGCATCTCGCCCGAGGCGCCGGTGCCGGTGGTCAAGGTCGAGCGTACCGATGAACGGTTGGGTGGCGCGGCCAACGTGGCTCGCAATGCCGCCGCGCTGGGTGCGCGAGTCGATCTGTTATCCGTGGTCGGAGACGACGAAGCCGGCCGGGTTCTCGAACGCCTGCTGGCAGCCGAAGGCATCACCGCGAGCCTGCAACGCGACGCCAGCGTGACCACGACCGTCAAATTGCGGGTGATCGGTCGTCAGCAGCAGTTGCTGCGCATCGACTTCGAGACCGTGCCCGGCCCCGAAGCGCTGCAGGCGAAGCTCGCCGAGTTCGACCGGCGATTACCGGCCTGCGACGTGGTGATCCTGTCCGACTACGGCAAGGGTGGGCTGGCGCACGTGAGCGAGATGATCGACATGGCCCGGGCGGCGGGCAAGCCGGTGCTGGTCGACCCCAAGGGCGACGACTACCAGCGGTATCGGGGGGCGACGCTGCTCACCCCGAATCGGTCGGAGTTTCGCGAAGTGGCGGGGCGCTGGAAGACCGAAGCGGAACTCGCCACCAAGGCGCAGGCGCTGCGTCGCGACCTCGATCTCGAGGCGCTGCTGGTCACGCGCAGCGAGGAAGGCATGACCCTGTTCCGCGAGTCGGGAAGCTTTCACGTGCCCACGCTCGCCCAGGAAGTGTTCGACGTGAGCGGGGCCGGCGATACGGTCATTGCCACCCTGGCGGTGATGCTCGCCGCCGGCTTGTCGCTGGAGCAGAGCGTGCGCTGGGCCAACCGCGCCGGCGGTATCGTGGTGGGTAAGCTGGGCACGGCCGTCGTGCATCCCCAAGAACTGTTCGACGAACACTCTGACGCAGGGAACTAGAACATGATCATCGTCACCGGCGGTGCCGGCTTCATCGGTTCCAATCTGGTCAAGGGGCTCAACGATCGCGGCGAGACCGATATCCTCGTGGTCGACAACCTCACGCGCGCCGACAAGTTCCACAACCTGACCGATTGCGAGATCGCCGACTACTGGGACAAGGAAGCGTTTCTCGATGCCCTGGTCGCCGGCGATTTCGACGGCGAGATCGACGTCGTCTTTCATCAGGGGGCGTGCTCCGACACCATGGGGGCTGACGGGCGCTACATGATGGACAACAACTTCCGCTACACCCTCACCTTGCTCGACTGGTGCCAGTCCGAGAGCGTGCGCTTGATCTATGCGTCATCGGCATCGGTGTACGGTGCGGGGCCGGTGTTCCGCGAAGACCGCGCGAGCGAGGCGCCGCTGAACGTCTATGGTTACTCCAAGTTCCTGCTGGACCAGATGGTGCGGCGGCGTGGGCAGGACTTCACCGCACAAGTCACGGGGTTGCGCTACTTCAACGTCTACGGGCCGCGCGAGACTCACAAGGGCCGCATGGCGTCGGTGGCGATGCACGGCTTCAACCAGTTTCGTGCCGATGGCCGGGTCAGGTTGTTCGAAGGCAGCGGGGGCTACGCGGCGGGCGAGCAGCGGCGCGATTTCGTGTCGGTGGAGGATGTGGTGGCGGTGAACCTGTGGCTGCTCGA
>JANXYG010000077.1 GCA_025350245.1 Betaproteobacteria bacterium | reverse complement strand
GTCGGCGAGCATCCGGCCTCCAGAGTCGCCGAACTCACCCCGCGGCACTGGAAGCAGCACTTCGCCGGCCAGCCGCTGCGCTCCGCGCTGCATACCCGGGCAGTCGCGTAAACAACGCCGGGTAGTTACCGGTTACGTTGGCCGCGCTCATCGCCGCCCCGGTGTTCGCGGACGACATGAAGAAGTCCGACGACATGATGACGTCGAAGCCCAAGGCCGAGATGAACGACGCCATGAAGAAGGCGCGCGCGGATTGGAAGAGTGCCAAGATGGCATGCGCGTCGCAGTCTGGCGCCGCGAAGAAATCGTGCAGGGACGACGCGAAGAAGTCTTACGAGGCTGCCAAGGCCGATGCGAAGGGCGAGCACAAAAGCGCCGACGGCGGTAACGAAGCCAACCCGGTAGTGCGCTCCGCGCCGAACGATGAAGCCGCCAAGGCGAAATGCGCGGCGATGAGCGGCGATGCCAAGATCGCCTGCCTCGACGAAGAAAAGAAGGGCCGCAAGTAGTCGCAGCGGTTCACGCGAACGGCTCCGGATGTTTGCGGCCGGAGCCGCTCGTGCTTGTCAGCCCGGCTTGGGAAGCAGCTTTGCCGCCGGTTGTTGCGGTTTCACACATTGCCTGTCACGGCCTGCCGCACGCAGCAGCGCTGCCGCTTCTTCCGGGCTGGTCGGTGCCGCCGCTCGCGCCGCTGTCTCGACCTTGCCGCTGGCGACGAACTTCCGCGTGGCGTTGGTGTAACGCTCGGCGGCTTCGTAGTCGCCCTCTCCCTGATTCTGCGCCTTGCTCATCTGGTCTGCTCCTCGAATGATCGATGGGTTGGTGCCGGACCTGTCATGGCCTTTGCGGACGTCGCCTTGCGGCAACGCCGTGGGCTGACGGGTAGCGAATCGATCGTCGGCCAGCAGGTCCCGACCCGATGTAGGCGCGCCGGTCGCCGCCGTGGTGCTGGGCGCCGACCCCCCCGGCTATTCCCGGGCGTCGTCGCTGGCCGACGCCTGCCTTGTCCTACATCGCCGGCACGGCTGTTCCTACAACATCGCCGCGCGATGCGGCGTAGAGTGGAGTCATGCCGCGATCCGGTGTGAGTTGAGCTTCCGATCGCGGGCAACGCATCCCACTTACCCGCCATCGAGGTCCGGTCATGCCCACCCACCCGTTTTTCCTGCTCGATTCACACGCCGGACCGCAGGCGTCGGCCATCGCCTGGGGCACCGATCCGTATGCGCTCGGCGCGCACATCAACCGTTGCCGGCAGGCCTTGAGCCCGTGGTTCTCGCTGCGTTGTGCCGCCGAAAACCTGCGCGATTTCGCGGCCACGCACCCCTTCACGACCCTGGTGCTGACCGCGATCGTCGTCCGCGTGATCTCGCTGGCGGTGTAGCGCATGACGTGGCACCGGCTGCGCCGCCTGGTGCCGGAAGCCTCCGCGGGCAGCGTCGCGCTGCTGGATCCGGCGCGGGGCCTGCTGGAGGCGCCGATCCGTTCCGAGATCTTCGGTCTTCAGCGCTTCCGGCAGCACGCCGCCGGCTTGGCACAGGCGCACCACACGCGCATCGTCGCCCGCGCCGGCCCCGCGTTCGTTCCACGTCTGTATCAGAACGTGAAGGTCTTGCGCGAGGTCGACCGCTATCTGGCGAGTTCGGCGCGAACCGGCTATCACGTCACGCCGGCAGGCGAATGGCTGCTGGACAACTTTCATCTGCTCGACGCGCAACTGAAGGAGATCCACGACCGGCTCCCCAGCGGCTACTTTCGTCACCTGCCGGTGCTGGTCGATGCCCATCTGGCGGGTCTGCCGCGCGTTTACGGCGTGGCCTGGGCGTTCATCGCCCACAACGACAGCGCGTTCGATGCCGACCTGCTCGCCGCCGTTCTCGTGGCCTATCAGGAGCAACGCGATCTCACCCTCGGCGAACTCTGGGCGTTGCCGACCACGCTGCGGGTCATCCTGATCGAGAACCTGCGCCGGCTCGCCGAACGGGTCGCCGCCAACGCGGCGGCGCGCGAAGTGGCGAATTGCGTGTCGGACCATATCGATCGCTACGACGCCGGCGATCTCGATTGGCTGCTCGCGGCGATGCGCTCGCGCGGCGTCCGCCGCGCCTTCCTGCTGCGACTGGCGCAGCGGCAACAGGATGCGGCCGAGACCCCGGGTTCGCGCTGGTACGAGTGGGCCCGCCAAACCTACGCCGGCATTGCCACCGAACGGCTGGAGCAGCATGCCGAACAGACCTCCGACAACCTCAGCGTCAGCAATGCGGTCAAGTCGCTGCGCTCGATCGGCGATGCGCGGTGGCGGCGCCTGGTGGGCGATGCCAGCGCGCTGGTGCGGACGCTCGAAACCGCCCCGGCCTATCGGGCGGAGCACGGCGACACGCAGGACGAGTCATTGCATGCCATCGAACGCCTCGCGCGGCGCAGCGGGCGAGGCGAATCGTCGGTCGCGGGCAGCCTGCTCGGACTGATGCGGGCGAACGCGGGCGGCCAGGAGGCGCAGGGCACTCCGGGTTACTGGCTGCACGGGGACGGACGCGGTCGGCTCGAGGCCGCGGTCGGCCTGCGGCGACGATTCCGGATCGGCCTGGCAGGCGGTCCGCGGCGCTGGATTCTCGGGGCCTATCTCGCGTTGCTGGGGGCTGGTGGCGTCGGTCTGGTCGCCTGGACCCTGTCGGCGGGGGCAGGCGGGTGGTCCTCGTGGTGGCTGATGGCGGCGGTGGCGGTTGCCGCCTGGTTTCCCGCGTCGGAAGCCGTGGGCGCCATGGTCAACCGGTTGATCAGCGAATTCACCCGGCCGAAACGCCTACCGCGTCTCGCGCTCGCGGACGGCATCCCAGCCGATCATCGCGTGCTGGTGGTGATGCCGGCGCTGTTGGTCGGCGGCGGCAGCGTGGTGCTCGCGCGCCAGCTCGAACGCCACTACCTCGCCAACCCCGAACAGCACGCCCAGTTCGCGCTGCTGACCGACTGGGCGGACGCCATGCAGCCGCGGCTGGAAACCGATGCCGCGATCCTCGCGGGCGCCACCGCCGCCATCGCCGAGATCAACCGGCGCCATCCGCCGGACGCCGGGCGCGGTGAGCGGTTTCTGCTGCTGCACCGGGAGCGCAGTTGGTGCCAGACCGAAGGCCGCTGGGTCGGCTGGGAGCGCAAGCGCGGCAAGCTCGAACAGCTGGTCGCGGTGCTGGCGGAGGAGTCGGGTGGGCCGTTTTTAGCGCTCGGACCGCTGTCCGCTGTTGCGCCGGCAACCCGATACATCGTGACGCTGGACAGCGATACGCAGTTTCCGCCTGGTCGCCTGCGAGAACTGGTCGGGATCGCGGCGCACCCCTTGAACCACCCACGCATCGACCCGGCGCTGCGTCGCGTCGTGGGCGGCTACGGCATCCTGCAACCGCGGGTCGCGACCCCGCTGCCGCGGCCAGAGGAGGTCACGCCGTATCACTGGCTGTTCGCCGGGCAGTGCGGCGTCGACCCCTACAGTGCCGCCAACTCCGAGGTCTACCAGGATCTATTCGGCGAGGGCACCTTCACCGGCAAGGGCTTGCTCAATGTCGGCGCGATGCATGCTGTGCTGGCGCAGCGCCTGCCGGCGCAGCGCATCCTGAGCCACGACCTGCTGGAGGGGGCGTTCGCCCGCTGCGCGGCGGTGACCGACGTGACCGTGATCGAGGACATGCCGATCCACGCCGACGTGGCGGCGGCGCGCGTGCACCGCTGGACCCGTGGCGACTGGCAACTGCTCACGATCCTGCTGCGCCCGCGGCGCTATCCCATCGGCGCGATCAATCGCTGGAAGATGCTGGACAACCTGCGCCGCTCGCTGGTGGCGCCGATGTCGCTCGCGCTGGTGAGCGCCAGCCTGGTGACGCCGGCAGTTCCGCCCTGGGCGGCACTCGCGCTGGTGGCGGCGGGATTCTGCGGCGGACCGATCATCGGCGCGCTGACCGGCCTGGTACCGAGCGGAAAACGGTTTGCGCCCGGTTACTTTTACCGCAAGGGGGGCGCCGATGTCGTGCGGGCGCTCGCGACCGGCGTCTGGAGCCTGGCACTGCTGTTGCAGCAGGCGCTGCTGCTCGGCGATGCCGTGCTGCGCGCGCTGTGGCGCATGCTGGTCTCGCGGCGTCACCTGCTGCAATGGACGGCCGCGGCAGCCGCGCAAGCCGCCGCGAGCATCGACCTGATGACACTGGTGCGCCGCCATCGCCGCGTAAGTCTGGCCGCGATCGGCCTGACGGTGACGCTGTTCGCACTCGGCACCCCGCACCCGGGCCTGGTGGCGACCCTGGGTCTGGTATGGGCTGCGTCACCGCTGTGGGTGTGGTGGGTCAGCCGACCACGCGCTGCCGCCGGTGAGCATGCCGTCGCCGAGGCCGACCAGCGCTATCTGCAGGCGGTGGCGCGCGATTCGTGGCGGCTGTTCGAGCGCTGGGTCACCGATGACGACCATCAATTGCCGCCGGACAACGTGCAGACCCTGCCGCACACGATGGTGGCGCATCGCACCTCGCCGACCAACATCGGCCTGTATCTGCTTAGCGTGACCTGCGCGCGGCGGTTCGGCTGGATCGGCAGCGAAGACATGGTGGCGCGGCTGGAGGCGACGCTCGCCACCCTGGCGCGGTTGCAGCGCCATCACGGCCACTTCCTCAATTGGTACGACACCACGACGCTCGAACCGCTGCTGCCGGCGTACGTGTCGACGGTGGACAGCGGCAACCTGTGCGGACACCTGCTGGCGGTGGCCGAGGCGTGCCTCGAGATGGCGACGGATGGCGCGGCCGAGGGCTGGACCGAGGCCGCGATTGCGGCGGCGCGCGAGCGGTTGTCGGCGCTGCCAACGGCATCGATGTCCGCCGCGGCGCATGCCGGCCTCGAAGCCTTGCTCGCCGAGCACGATCCACCGGGCCGGCTGCGCGCCGATCCGTCCGGGTTCACCGCGCTGCTCGCCGCGGCGCGCGCCGATCTGCTCATCGTGACGCAGACCACCGATGGTGGGCTCGCGGACGACGCCGATGCCTTCGCCGCGCTGCTCGGCGACTACCTGGCCACGCTGGCCTCCGCGCTGCGCGACGTGTCGACCACGACGGCGCAACCGCCGATCGCTCAACGTCTGCGTGCGGTCGCGGTGACCTGCCGCTGCATCGCCGCCGAGGCCGAGTTCGGTTTCCTGTTCGATCGGGGCCGGCGCCTGCTGCGTATCGGCTACCGGGTGGCGGAGCAGCAGCACGACACCGCGTGCTACGACCTGCTCGCTTCCGAGGCGCGCCTGACCAGTTTGTGGGCGATCGCCAAGGGCGACATCCCGGTGGTGCACTGGGCGGCGCTCGGCCGCCCGGCCTACGCGCTCGGCTCGCACGCGGGTCTGCGCTCATGGGCGGGATCGATGTTCGAGTACCGCATGGCGAGCCTGGTACTGGACGAGCCGCAGGGAAGTCTGCTGGCCGAAGCCGGCCGGGTCGCGCTGCGGGAGCAGATCGCGTTCGGACGTGCTCACGACACGCCCTGGGGCATTTCCGAGTCGGCCTACGCCGCACGTGACCACACCCTGGCGTACCAGTACGCCCCCCAGGGTGTGCCACGGCTGGCGCTGCGCCGGATCCCGCCGGACGATCTGGTGGTGGCGCCCTATGCTTCGGTGCTCGCGGTCGAACTCGATCCGGGGCGTACCGTCGAGAACCTGCGGCGGCTGGAGCGGCTCGGTGCCCGCGCCGTGCTCGGCTTCATCGAAGCGCTCGATTTCACGCCGGCGCGGCAGATCGGCGCTGCTTTCACCCTGGTGGCGACGCACATGGCGCACCACCAGGGCATGAGCATCGTGGCGCTGACCAACTTGCTGTTCGGGGGCCTGGTGCGCACCTGGTGCATGCGCGATGCCCGGATCGCTGCCGTGGCGCCGCTGCTGCACGAAGCCCCGCCGCGGCAGCTCTCGCGTCTGCTCGAACCGGTGGAACGCGCGGTAGCCACCGACCGGCGCCTGCGCAACGCCGGTCCGGTCTGCGACATCGATCCGGCGCAAACCCGGTTGCAGCCCACGCATCTGTTGTCGAACGGGCGCTACTCGGTGCTGGTGCGCGCCAACGGTGCGGGCTGGAGCCGGTTCGGCGCTGCGGCGGTGTCGCGCTGGCGCGACGACGCGCTGCGCGATGGCTACGGCACCTTCTTCTACCTGCGCCGCGTGGCCGACGCGGCGCCCGCGTCGCTCACCTACCGGCCCGCGCCCGCGCCATCGGCCCGCTATCGCGGCGTCTACCATATCGACCGCCTGCAGTTCGAGACCACGTGGCCCGACCTCGCGGTGCAGAGCACGCTGTGGGTCAGCCCCGAGGACGACATCGAGTTTCGCCAGATCGAGCTGCACAATCGCGGCGACGCGGCGATCGACCTCGATCTGCTGTCCTGCTTCGAGGCCAGCCTGGCGCCGCCGCGGGCCGACGAGGCGCACCCGGCCTTCGTCAACCTGTTCGTGCAGGCCTGCTGGTCGCAGACCCGGCGCGCGCTGTTTCTCGAGCGCCGGCCACGCCTCGCGGCCGAGCCCGAAATGCACGTGGTGCATTTTCTCGCCGAAACCGATCCCTCGGTTGGCGCCGTGAGCGCGCAGGCCGACCGCGGGCTATGGCTGGGACGTTACCGTGACGCCAGCCAGCCGCTCGCCGCCTTCGCTGCACCCGGTGCCGAGCCGGTGTCGATCGCCACCGGCCTGGACCCGGTCGCGGCATTGTCGGTGCGGCTGCGACTCGGCCCCCAGGGACGCGCGCGAGTCACGATCGCGACCGCCGCGGCAGACACACGCGCCGCCCTGGATGTACTGGTCGACCGCTACAGCCAGCGAGCCAACATCGCGCGCGCCTCGATGATGTCGGCGACGTTCGCCGGCATCCGGCTGCGCGAGCTGCGTCTCAACCCCGAGCAGTTGGCGGCGATCCTGTCGCTGACCACGCTGGTGGTGTTCACCATCGCGCGCAATCCGGGCGGCGGCGGTGGCGGCGAAGGCGGTGCCGTGTGCGATCGGCGCACCCTGTGGCGCTTCGGCATTTCCGGCGACCATCCGCTGGTCGTCGTGTTCGCCGGCGAGCCCGACGCGCTCGCCCTGGTCGGCTCGCTGGTGCACGCGCTGCGGTTGTGGTCGTGGTCCGGGGTGCCGGTCGATCTGGTCGTGGTCAACACCGAACCGACCTCGTACCTGATGCCGTTGCAGCGCGAACTCGCCGTGTTGCACGAGCGCTTCGCCGCCGAATCACGGTCGCCGTCGGTGCCCGCCACCGGTGGCATGCACGTGATCCGTGAGAGCGATCTGGCGCCTGAGGAACGCTCGACGCTGCGCAATCTCGCCGTGGTGCGCATCGTCGGCGACGGCCGGCCGCTGAAGCGGCATGTGCAGGACCTGCTGGATGCCCATGCGGCGGCCGTGGCCGACGCCCGCCCGGAACCTCGCACCCTGGTGCGCCAGTCGGTTGCCGCGGCGGCGGTGGCAGCGGCGCCGCGCGGCGGTTTTCAGCCGGCGAGCGGCGAGTTCCGCTTCGAGGTCGACGGCCGTCACCGGCCGCCACGCCCGTGGATCAACGTGCTGGCGAATCCGGCGTTCGGCTGCCAGATCGCGGACAGCGGCGCCGGTTACACCTGGGCGGAGAACAGCCGCCTGCATCAACTCACCGCCTGGTCGAACGATCCGGTGAGCGATCCGGCAGCCGAGTGGTTCCTGATCGAGGATGCCGAGACCGGATCGATCCGGAACGTCGCGGGGCCGGCCCCCGGTGACGAGGCCCTTGGCGTCCGCCACGGGCAGGGCTACACCAGCTTCGAACAGAATGTCGGCGCGTGCCTGATCAAGGCGACCTGGTGCGTAGACACGGTCCAGGCGGTGAAGCACGTGCACATGGTGATCATCAATCGCAGTGCCGGCGCGCAGCGCCTGCGCCTCGTGGCGGTAGTCGAATGGATGCTCGGCGGGCGCCGCGGCGATCGCGGCACGGTGCGCACCGGTTTCGAGCGCGCCGACGCGCCCGACGGCGCCAGCGCGATCGTGCTCACCTGCGAACAGCGCGAAAGCGCCGAGGGCTTCGGCGGCACCACCGCCTTCCTCGCTGCACCGCGGGTCGGTGGCGCCGGCGCTACGGCCGCCGAATGGACCTGTGATCGCAGCGAACTGTTCGATGCGGCGGGGCGGCTGGCGCTGCCGCATCGATTCGAGCAGCGCTGCGGTGCCGGCCTCGACCCGTGCGCCGCGATCCGTCTGGCGCTGCGCGTTGCGCCCGGGGCCACCGTCGAGTATGCGTTCGTGATCGGTCACGCCGAGAGCCCCGCCGCCGCGCGCGGCCTGGCGCGTCAGGCACTGGCGAAGCCGCCCGCACAACGCCTGGACGAGGTGCGCGAGAGCTGGGACCAGCTCCTGGGCACGGTGACGGTGAGCACCCCGGACCCGTTGTTCGATGCGCTGGTGAACCGCTGGCTGCTGTACCAGACGGTGGCTTGCCGGCTGTGGGCGCGCGCCGGGTTCTACCAGGCGGGCGGTGCCTATGGATTTCGCGATCAGCTGCAGGATGCAATGGCGCTGGCGATCACCGCACCGCAGATGCTGCGCTACCAGATATTGGTCGGTGCCGGCCGCCAGTTTGTGGCGGGCGATGTCCAGCACTGGTGGCATGCGCCGACCGGGGCGGGCGTGCGGACCCGGTTCTCGGACGACCTGCTGTGGCTGGTGCAGGCGTGCACGCGCTACCTCGAGGTCACGCAGGACGCGACGCTGCTGGACGAGGTGGTGCCGTTTCTCGATGGACCGCCGGTGCCGCCGGCCGCCGAAGACGCGTATTTCGTGCCGCAGACCTCGGCCGAATCCGCGAGCGTGTTCGAGCATTGCGCCCGCGCGCTCGATCGCAGCCTCGCCGTCGGCGTTCACGGCTTGCCGCTGATGGGAACGGGCGACTGGAACGACGGCATGAACCGGGTCGGACACGAGGGCCGTGGCGAGTCGGTATGGCTCGCGTGGTTCCTGTGCCGGCTGGTGGCCGATTTCGCCCCGGTCGCGCGGACCCGCGGCGAGGCCGAGCGGGCAACCCGGTGGGAGCTGGCCGCCCTTAGCTGGCGCGACGCGCTACAAACCCACGGCTGGGACGGCAGCTGGTATCGCCGGGCGTTCTTCGACGACGGCCAGGCGCTCGGCGCCGACGGCAATCCAGAGTGCCGCATCGACCTGATCGCCCAGGCGTGGTCAGTGCTGGCATCGGACACGATCGACCAGCGCCAGCGCCTCGCCATGGCGGCGGTGACCGGGCATCTGATCGACACCGAGGCGAATCTGGTGCGCCTGCTCGATCCGCCGCTGCAACATGCGGTGCCGAGCGCCGGCTACATCCAGGCCTATCCGCCCGGCGTGCGCGAGAACGGCGGCCAGTACTCCCATGCCGGGGTGTGGGCGGTGATGGCATACGCGCGCCTCGGTGATGCCGACCAGGCGTTTCGCGTATTCCGCGGCCTGAGCCCGGCGCATCGCTCGGCCGACCCGGTGCTGGGTCCGACCTATGGGTTGGAGCCCTACGTGATGGCGGGAGACATCTATTCGCAGCCACCCTATGTCGGCCGCGGCGGCTGGAGCTGGTACACCGGGTCCGCGGCGTGGATGTACCGCGCCGCCATCGAGTCGATCTGCGGTCTGCGGGTGCAAGGCGACACGGTCAGTTTCGACCCGCGGCTGCCGTCGCACTGGCCGGCGGTGACGCTCACCCTCGTGCGCGCGGGCAAGCGACACGTGTTCGTCTTGCGGCGCTCGGCGGCGGGACCGGCGCCGACGATGGCGGCCTCGGGGGCCGCGATTGCGCTGGCGCCAGGGGCGGCGCTGGTGCTCGCCACGGTGCCGACCGACAGCGTGCACGTCGTGAGCGGGACCACGCTCGACCTGCTTTCGCCCGGTCCCGAGGTTGCGGCGGCCGTGCCCGCGGTGTAAAGCGCCGCCGTCCCGGCGGAACTTCATACGAGTACCGTGTCCGCGATCCCGAATGCAGATTCCGACATCCGATCCCGGCAGTGCCGCGTACCAGCATCGGTCCGGAACAGGAGGTCGTGTGCGTCGCTGTCTGCCCTTTGTCATCGTCTTGCTGTGCTGGTGGTCGCAGGTCGCCTGGGCGCACAAGCCGAGCGACAGCTACCTCACCTTGCGGCTGGATGGTGCCACCGTGGTCGGCCAGTGGGACATCGCGCTGCGCGATCTCGATTTCGCGCTCGGTCTCGATGCCGACCAGGACAGCGCCATCACCTGGGGTGAACTGCGTGCGCGTCACGCCGAGATCGCCGCCTACGCTTTCGCGCGGCTGAAGCTGCTCGCCGATGGCGACGACTGTCCCCTGGTCGCCGGCGAGCATCTGGTGGATCAGCACAGCGACGGCGGCTACGCGGTATTGCGATTCTCCGCCGTCTGTCCGCACGTACCCGCCGGCCTCGACGCCGACTATCGGCTGTTCTTCGACCTCGACGCCCAGCACAAGGGGCTGCTCAACATCACGCTCGGCGCCGCCACCGAAAGCGGCGTGTTCGCGGCCGACGCGCCGCGCCTGCACTTCGATACCGGTGGCGGCGGTTCCTGGCGGCAGTTCCGCGACTATGCGCGCAACGGGGTGTGGCACATCTGGATCGGCTTCGACCACATCCTGTTCCTGCTGTCGCTGCTGCTCCCCGCGGTGCTGTTACGGCGCGATGGCGCATGGGCGGGACGCGAGCGTTTCCCGGCCGCGCTGTGGGAGGTGGCGCGCGTCGTGACCGCGTTCACGCTCGCGCACTCGATCACCCTGACGCTCGCCACGCTCGGCGTGGTGGCGCTGCCGTCGCGCTGGGTCGAGTCGGCCATCGCCGCGTCGGTGGTGCTGGCGGCGCTCAACAACGTCTATCCGGTGATCGGCGAGCGGCGCTGGGCGATGGCGTTTGCGTTCGGGCTCATCCACGGGTTCGGCTTCGCGTCGGTGCTGGGCGATCTCGGCTTGCCGCGCGGCGCTTTGCTGTTGTCGCTGGTTGGTTTCAATGTGGGCGTCGAGCTCGGACAACTGGCGATTGTCGCGGTGTTCCTGCCGCTTGCCTGGTGGCTGCGCGACGCATGGGTCTATCGCCGTCTGGTGTTGGTCGCCGGCTCGGTCGCGGTTGCCGCGCTGGCCCTGGCCTGGTTGGCCGAGCGTGCGTTCGACATGAAGTTGATTTCGTGACATGAAACTCCCACCCCCAGGCTTCGCTGCGCTGCGCCTTCCCCCTCCAGGGGGCGCCCCGTCCTCGGGGGACCCTGTGGGCGGGGCCCCTTCGCTCCAGAGGCGCCCTTCGTTCACCACCCCCAGGGGGCCAGCGCCTTTGCGGAGTGAGGCCGGGCACTGAACATGTCCTGTCGCCGATTCGCACTGCCGCTCGTCATCGCCGCGCTCGCCGCTTCGCCGATGGCGCCGGCCGCGCCGGTCGTTCCCGCGAGCGACGACGTGGTACTCGAACGGCTGCCGCTGGCGGCGAACGATCCGACCGCGCGCCGTCTCGGTTCACTGCGGGCGCGGCTGGCGCAGGCACCCGGCGACCTGTCCCGCGCGACCACGCTGGCCCGCGAGTATGTCGCGATCGGACGCGCCGCCGGCGATCCGCGTTATGCCGGCTATGCACAGGCCGCGCTCGCTCCCTGGTGGAAGCTGGAACGGCCACCGACCGAGGTGCTGATGCTGCGCGCCACGCTGCGCCAGCGTCAGCACGACTTTCCGGCGGCGCTGCGCGACCTGGGCGTGGTCCTCGCCGCCACGCCGCTCGACGCGCAGGCGCATCTGATGCGCGCTACCATCCTGGCGGTGCAGGGCGAATTCGGCGCCGCCGCCAAGGCCTGCGCCGTGCTGGAGATCGCGGCGAGCGAGCTGCTGTGGGCGGCCTGCGCCGATGGTGTCGGTGCCATGACAGGACGGTTGCCGGAAAGCTACCGGCATCTGTCGGGCGTGCTGGACATCACCCCGAAAGCCGATCCGCAGACGCGCGTGTGGGTTCTCACCGGGATGGCCGAGATGGCGGAACGCGCCGGGTTGGCAACCGCGGCCGAACGGCATTTTCGCGATGCGCTTCGGTTCGAACCCGATGACGTCTATCTGCTGGCCGCATACGCAGATTTCCTGCTCGATCAGGGGCGCGCTGCCGAGGTGACGGTGCTGTTGCGCAACCGCACCCGCGCCGACACATTGCTGCTCCGCGCGGGGATAGCCGCCGCCACAACGCGGTCCGCGGATGCCACCGATACGCTGGAGCAATTGCGGTCGCGATTCGCCGCCAGCAAGCTGCGCGGCGACCGCGTGCATCTGCGCGAGGAGGCGCGGTTCACGCTGGAGTTGCTCGGCGATGCGCGGGGTGCGCTGGCGCTCGCGCGCGACAACTGGGCGGTGCAGAAGGAACCGGCCGATGTGCTGGTGCTGCTGCAAGCGGCTATCGCGGCCGGTGATGGTGCCGTGGTGCAAGAAATGACGGATTGGGTACGCCGTACCGGACTCCAGGATGCGAGGATCGACGGAATTCTGCGGAAAGCGCATCCGAAATAAATTTTAATCCGTATCTCCGGTTAGCTTTTCGATGGCCGATACGTCAGACAATTCCTACTTTAGGGTGGTGGCTCATCCTACGATCTCGGGATTGAAACACTGTCGGCGTGGCGGAAAGCGACGCCCTAACGTCGGGTCACGTGTTGGTCGCTTCAATCGCCGCCGGGCTGGTACGACTCGGCGACTGTCACGCACCCGACGTCCCTCTTGCGCATGTAGTACCCGTGGAGACTAAGAGAATGAAAAAATTCACACGAATCGCCCTCGGCGCCGCCGTCGCGCTGGCGCTGGGATGGCAAACCGGCGCCAACGCCGCCAGCCATCGCGAGGCACCGCTGATCGCGAACGATCCCACTGCCGACCTCACCGACGTCTACTTCTTCCGCAGCTGGACCAACCCGAACAACGTCGTGATGATCCTGAACGTGGTGCCGGGGCAGGAGCCGAGCGCCGGACCCAATTACTACAGCTTCGGTGACGACGTGCTGTATGCGCTGCGCCTCGACACCAATGGCGACGGCAAGGCCGACGACCTGGTCTACGAGGTCAAGTTCAAGACCCAGATCCGCGGCGGTCTGAGCACGCTCAAGCTGCCGGTCGCCTACGCCGCGGTGCCGCCGATCACCGCGCTCGATGGCGCCGGTTCCGACGGCCTCATCGTGCGTCAGAGCTACACCGTCACCGAAGTCCGAGGTAATCAGCGCACGGTGCTGGCGAAAGACGTCTTCGCAGTGCCGTCGAACGTGGGGCCGCGCACCATGCCCGACTACGAGGGACTCGCGGCCCAGGGCATCTACAGCCTCAACGGTGGCGGCAAGGTGTTCGCCGGCCAGCGCGACGAGACCTTCTACATCGACCTCGGCGGCACCTTCGACACCGTCAATCTGCGCCGCACGCCGCCGGTTCTGACCCCGGCCGAGGATGCCAACAACGGTGCCAACGCATTCGGTGTCGATCACCTGTCCGGGTTCAACGTCAACACCATCGCCATCGAAGTGCCGATCTCGTCCATCACCAACAACCCGAACGCGGTGATCGGACTGTATGCGACGACTTCCCGTTCCAAGTTCAAGGTACTGGGAGCGACCGGTGCGGCGCAGAACGTGGGTCCGTGGGTGCAGGTATCGCGGATGGCCAACCCCCTGGTCAACGAGCTGATCATCGGCACGTCGCACAAGGATTTCTGGAATGCGACCCGGCCGAGCACCGAAGGCCAGTTCCTGGATTTCTATCTCAACTCGCGTCTGGGCACCGTGCTGAACATCGTCTACGGGTTCACCGGCACCGATCTCGAGGTCCCGACGACGGATCGCAAGGATCTGGTCAACGTGCTGCTCAAGTATCCGGCGCAAGCCCAGACCGGCGGCTGCGACGCTGCCAGCACCTGCTCGGAACTGCTGCGGCTCAACGTCGGCGTCGCACCGACCCTGCCGACGAACCAGCAGCGGCTCACGGTTCTGGCGGGTGACAACGCCGGCTGGCCCAACGGACGGCGGCCGAACGATGACGTGGTCGATGTCGCGTTGCGCGTGGTGGCCGGGGCGCTGGTAGGCTCCAAGGTGGGCGGTCTGGCCATCGGTGACGGCGTCAACTTCAATGCCGGGGCCCAGGGTACGAACGTCACCAACAAGGGCATCTACACGGTGTTCCCGTATCTGCCGACGCCGCACGATGGCCGTAACCGCCGCCACATCGACTGCGGCGAAACCGGGGCGCAGCCCTGCAACTGATCGGGTCGGCACCTTAAGTTCCTGATTGTCCCCTCCCGGTTTCGGCGAGGGGCCGCGGGTGAGAGCGGATCGATGGTCGATCCGCTCTCACTGCTCCTCCGTTCACCATCGGAAGGTTCCATGCCATGAAATCGATCATCTTCGCCTGCACCCTGGCACTTTGTGCCGGCAGCGCACGTGCCGCACCGCTCGTCTTCGACGACATCGTCTATTCCACTGTCACCTTCGCCGCCGTCGGGGCCGCCACCGATTCGGATTTCGACGACAGCCACTCCAACACGTTGCCGTGGCTGACCTCGTCCGAGGCGGTTGGTGATCTGGGCGGTGCCGCTTCCGCCTTCGCCATCGCCGATCATGCGTTCCTCTCGGCCGGCGCCGATGCGGTCGGCGGTCCCGACGGCTCATCGGGACTGGGCAGTGCCGAGTTCTTCGGCAGCTTCATCGCCGACGGCAAGCCGATCCTGATCGCGCTGGACGCGGCGACCGCCGGCACCGGCAACGCGATCCGTCTGATCGTCATCGGTAACGGCGGTCCCCTGCTGGATCGTTCCTGGACCAGTGGCGGGCTCCACCAGGCCTACCTCGACATCGCGGCCGGCACCATCGGCTCGATCGACATCATCGTCACCAGCGGCGTGGATGCGTTGCCGGGCGACCTGGCTTCTGCATCCGCGAGCGCGTCGTTCGGGGTGACCGCCGTACCGGAACCATCGACTCTGGCGTTCACCGTGGTTGCCGGGTTGTGCGCGTTTGGAGCACTGCAGGGGCGCCATCTGCGGCGCAGGCGGAACCCTCTCGTCCCGCGCTCCTCCTGAGAGAGTCGTAACCGGTCCGCGCACGGGATCGGGTCGGGCACGGGGCCCGCAGGTCGTCGTGCCCGTTTTTTGCAGCCTCGATAACGCAGGCCGGGGGTGGGCACAATCGGCGCCGACCGGTTCCCGTCAGCGGCATGGGCGTTGCCGGTGTCGTCGGCGGGCAACGCCCGGCAATCGCCGCCGATCCGGTTGCCCGGCCTCGGCGACGGCAGATCGGCATATGATCCGAACGGCGTACGCCCCGGATCGTGATTGTTCCGATCGCGGTCAACGACCGGGGGCCTCCGCCGAACACAGGTAACCCGCCGCCCGTCAAACAACAGTCACACATTGCCCCTAGACTCATGAGTCCCGTTGAATTGGAGGTTGGACCCGTGCCCCTGCGCCGTCGATCGCCGCAGCATCCCGCAACGCCAGGCCGGCGCCACGCCCGCAGCCTGGGCGAGACCGGCTTCACCCTGCTCGAACTGCTGGTGGTGATCGTCATCATCGGGCTGCTGGCCGGCTATGTCGGACCAAAATACTTCGCCCAGATCGGCAAGTCGGAGATCAAGGTGGCCAAGGTCCAGATCGATGCCTTCGAAAAGGCTCTCGACACCTACCGGCTCGATCTCGGACGCTACCCGACCACGGAGCAGGGGTTGGCGGCGCTCAACGAGAAGCCCGTGAACGAAGCCAAGTGGCAGGGGCCTTACCTCAAGAAGGGGGTTCCGCCCGACCCGTGGGGTCAGCCGTATCAGTACCGTTCACCGGGTGAAAAGGGCGAGTTCGACCTGTTCTCGTTCGGCAAGGACGGACAGGTCGGTGGCGAAGGCGAGAACGCCGACATCACTAATTGGAACTAATTTGACGCCCACCCCCAGGCTGCGCTCCGCCTTCCCCCTCGAGGGGGCGCAGCGTCCTCAGGAGGCCTTCCGGGCGCTGCCCCTTCGTTTCAGAGGTCCCTTCGTTCGGCACCCTCTGGCTGGCCGGTAGGCACTGAGGCCATGCGCTTCCGCATCAAAGCCATGAAAGCCGGAGAAGGCGTGGTCTCGCTGGCGTTCGACGCGCGCGACGCGCGCGATGCCCAGGCGCAGGCGGTCGGGCAGGGCTACGCGGTGTTGTCGGTGCGGGGGGCGTCGCCGTTCTCCCTGCCGGGCCTGGGCCGGCGGGTCCGGTTTCCGCTGCTGCTGTTCACCCAGGAGCTCCTGGCGCTGCTGCAGTCGGGGATCAGCCTGGTCGAGGCGCTCGAGACGCTCAACGAGAAAGAGTCGCGGGCCGAAACCCGCGCCGTCCTGCGCGGGCTGCTCGACCAATTGTACGAAGGCAGGACGCTGTCGGCTTCGCTGCAATCGCAGCCCGACGTGTTTCCCGATCTCTACGTCGCCACCGTTCGGGCGAGCGAGCGCACCGGCGACCTCGCCGATTCGCTGATCCGCTATGTGGTGTACCAGGCGCAGATCGACCTGGTCCGCAAGAAGCTGGTGAGCGCGTCGATCTACCCGGCGATCCTGATCGCGGTGGGAGGGTTGGTCACCCTGTTCCTGCTCGGTTACGTGGTGCCGCGCTTTGCCCACGTGTACGAAGACATGGGCAGCGACCTGCCATTCGTGTCGCGCCTGCTGATGCACTGGGGCCAATGGATCGACACCCATGGCAAGCTCGCGGTGCTGCTCTTCGTTGCCGGACTGGTCACCTTCGGCTGGTGGGTCTCGCTGGCATCCACGCGCGCACAGCTCCTGCGCGCGCTGCGGGCGATCCCCGCGATGGGTGAGCGCGTGCGCGTCTACCAGCTGACGCGCTTCTATCGCACGCTCGGCATGCTGCTGGCCGGCGGCATCTCGATCGTGCCGGCCATGGGCATGGTCGCCGGCCTGCTCGATCCCGAACTGCGCTCCCGCCTCGATACCGCGCAGCGCATGATCCGCGAAGGCAAGACCACCTCGCAGGCGATGGAGGCCAATGCCCTGACAACCCCGGTGGCGCTGCGCCTGCTGCGGGTGGGCGAGCGTACCGGCCAGATGGGCGACATGATGGAACGCATCGCGGTGTTCCACGATGAGGAGATGGCGCGCTGGGTGGAGTGGTTCACCAAGACCTTCGAACCGCTGCTGATGGCGGTGATCGGCGTGGTCATCGGCGGTATCGTGGTGCTGATGTACCTGCCGATCTTCGAACTCGCCGGGAGCGTGCAGTGAAACGCGAGTTCGAGGTGCAGCGCGTGTTCACGGCGGCTGAACTCACCGCCGCGCGCGCCGCCGCCGCCGCGAGCGGCAAGCGGGTGGTGGTGAGCCTCCAGGAGGCGAGCGGGCTCGAATCCGAGCCGTTCGTGCAAACGCTCGCGGCAACCTTCGCGCAGGCGCCGATCTCGATGGCCGACATGCATGTGGCCGAGCCGGCCTTCGACCTGCTGCCCTACACCGAATCGCTGGCGCGCGAGTGCGTGCTGTTCCGCGCCGCCGACACGGGCCTGGTGATGGTGCACGCCGACCCGTTCAATCCGCGCTTGCGACCCTGGGCGGACGAGCGTATCGCCGCGCCGATGTCGTACCGGTTGGCGCATCACGCGGACATCGCGGCCTGGCTCGCCCGCCACGGCGAGAACATGAAGGCGATGGAGAGCATCGTCGTCGAGACCCGTGCCGATGTCGACGGTGGCAAGGGCATAGAAGACCTCTCGCTCAAGTCGATCAGCGCCGGCACCAGCCCGGTGGTGCGGCTGGTGCACTCGACCCTCTACGACGCGCTCAAGAGCGGCGCGAGCGATATCCATCTCGAGACTTCTCCCGCAGGCCTGCACATCAAGTACCGCATCGACGGTGTGCTCGCCAACGTGAGTCAGGTGAGTGGCGGCGAAAACGCCGATCAGGTGATCTCGCGCATCAAGGTGATGTCGGAGCTCGACATCGCCGAGCGGCGCGTGCCACAGGACGGCCGCTTCAAGGTGTCGACGCAGGGGCGCGAGATCGACTTCCGGGTGTCGATCATGCCGTCGGTGTTCGGCGAGGACGCGGTGCTGCGCATTCTCGACAAGCAGAGCCTCGCCGATCAGGTGAAGGGCCTCACGCTCGACAGCCTCGGCTTCAGCGACGCCGCCAAGACCTGGATGCGGCGCCTGTCGGGCGAGCCCTACGGCATGCTGCTGGTCACCGGCCCCACCGGCAGCGGCAAGACCACCACGCTGTATGCCGCGATCACCGAGATCAACCACGGTCACGACAAGCTCATCACCATCGAGGACCCGGTCGAGTACCAGCTCAATGGCGTGCTGCAGATCCCGGTCAACGAGAAGAAGGGCCTGACCTTCGCCCGCGGCCTGCGCTCGATCCTGCGGCACGATCCCGACAAGATCATGGTCGGCGAGATCCGCGACCCCGAGACCGCGCAGATTGCGGTGCAGGCCGCGCTCACCGGCCATCTCGTGTTCACCACCGTCCACGCCAACAACGTGTTCGACGTGATCGGCCGCTTCACCCACATGGGGGTCGATCCGTACAGCTTCGTGTCGGCGCTGAACGGCATCGTCGCGCAGCGGCTGGTGCGGGTGAACTGCGCGCAGTGCACCGTCGATGCCGTGCCCGACGACCAACTGCTCGCCGACTCGAACCTGACGCGTGAGATCGCGGCCGGTTACCGCTTTCGCGCCGGCACCGGCTGCGGGCACTGCCGCGGCAGTGGCTACAAGGGGCGCAAGGCGATCGCCGAGATGCTCATGCTCACCGACGAAATGCGCGAACTCATCACCGCCCGCGAGCCGATCCGCAAGGTCAAGGAAGCGGCACGGCGCGGCGGCACCCGGTTCCTGCGCGAATCCGCGCTCGACCTGGTGCGCAACGGCGAAACCACATTGCAGGAAGCGAATCGTGTCACCCTCGTGGCGTGAACGCGTGCAGCTCACGCTCGCGCCGTCGGGCGTCGAGCTGGCGCGTTACGGGCGCGGCTTCAGGCCGGCGCTGATCGCTTCCGCTTCGGTTCGCGCCGAACGTGGCGAGTCGGCGGCCGACGTGTTCGTCCGCGCGCTCGCCGACACCCGCTGGCATCGAGCCGATGCGCGGATCGTGCTGTCGGGCCATCTGGTGCGCTACCAGATGCTGCCCTGGAGCGCCGCGCTCGCGACCGATGCCGACCGGCTGGCCTATGCCCGCCTCGAATTCGCCGCGGTGCACGGCGACAAGGCGCAGTCGTGGGATCTCGCACTGGCGGATGCGCCCGCGGGCGCGGCGGCACCGGTCTGCGCCATCGACGCGGCGCTGATCGCGAGCCTGAAGGCAAGCTGCACCGGCGCCACGCTGTCGCTGGTATCGGTCACGCCGCGGTTCGTGGCCGAGTTCGATCGGGTACGGCAACACATCGCTCGCGGCCCGGGCGGATTCGCCCTGATCGAACCCGGGCGCCTGACGCTCGGCCTGTTCGACCATGGTCGTTGGCGCGCGTTGTCGAATCCGCGGTTCGAAGGCTCGGCTGCCGTCGCCCTGGCCGCCGAACTGACGCAGGCGCAGGCGCTCGGCACCGTCGGCGTCGATGGCGCCCGGCTGCATGTGGTGTTCGCGGGGGCGCCGGATATGCTGCCCGCGAAGCTCGCCGGCTGGGACGTGATGGTGCACGACGGTGCAGCGCCGGCGGTCAAGCGGCCCCGTCCGCGGCGGATTGTCGGCGCGTGGCGGGCGTGATGATTTTCTGCGCGTGCGGCGCCAACAGTCACGGTGTCCCGAGGCCGCTGCGATGACGATGCGCGCGTTGCCGCTCGATTTCGTTCGTCGCCCGGGTACCGGACGACCGACCGGCGTCGTGCTGATCGCCGTCGGCGCGCTACTGCTGGTATGGCTCGCCGGGCAGTATGCCGACGCGCGCAGCGAGGCCGCGCGGTGGGACGGCAAGCTGTCGGATACGCGGCGCCTGGCCCGGCGTTCGTTGCCCGACTTCTCGGCCGAGCAGGCGCCGACGCGCGAGCTCGCCCAGGAGATCCGCGCCGCCAACGTCGTCATCGACCAACTCGCGTTGCCGTGGGACCGCTTGTTCGCCGATCTCGAATCGGCGCTCACCACCGATATCGCGCTGCTCGGCGTCCAGCCCGACCCGAAGAACCGCACCGTCATCCTGCAGGGCGAAGCGCGCAACCTCAACGCGTTGCTCACGTTCCTCGCGCGGCTCGAGGCCACGCCGGGTCTGCGCGATGCGCACCTCACGCAACACCAGATCCGGTTCAAGGATCCGAACCACCCCATGGCTTTCACGGTGCAGGCGGCATGGATACCCGCGCCCTGAGCGGCATCGGCTGGCTCGTGCGCCGCGAGGCTGCCCGCCTGGGATGGCGCGGTGTGGTGGGCATCGTGCTCATCATTGGCGCGGTGGGTTTCTGGTTACTCGCGCTGCGGCCGATGCGGCAACAGGGTCAGGTCTTGCACGAACAGGTCACCGAGTTGCGCGCGCGGTTGCGTGCGGGCGGTGAGGCGTCGGCGCCGGTCGCGACCCGCAGCGGGCAGCTCGATGCCTTCTATGGTTTCTTTCCGCGCGTCGATACGCTTCCCGACTGGATCGGTCGGGTGCATGTCGCGGCGGCGCGCAACGGGCTGGTGCTCGAAACCGGCGAATATCAGCTCGAGCACGGTAAAGACGCGCGTCTCGCGCGCTACCAGATCACCCTGCCGATCAAGGGCACTTATCCGCAGTTGCGCGGTTTCGTCGCGGAAGTCCTGGAGAAAGTGCCGGCCGCCGGCCTCGAAGACGTGGTGATCAAGCGCGAGGCGATCGGCGTGCCGACGCTCGATGCGCAGTTGCGCTTCGTGGTTTACCTCGGGGGCGCATCGTGAAACCGGGTGCGCGTGCGCGGCGCGTCGGCCTGTTCGCGGCGCTTGCCCTGACGCTCGTGGCGGTGCGCTGGGTCGACGGTGAGGCCGACGTCAACAGTGCCGGCGCCGCCACGCGGCGAGATTCCGCCGGCGAGCCGGTGCGCGCCGCCGCAAGCACGCCTCGGCGCGCGGCACCGGGTCCCGAGGTTGCGGTGGCCGATGCGAACCGCCTGGATCTGTCGCGCCTGCGCCGCGGCCCCGTTGCCAAGCCGGAAGACGCCTTCGGTGCGCGCAGCTGGGACCCGCCGCCACGCAAGCTCACCCCGCGCGAAGCCAAGGCGCAACGCGAGGCCGCGGTGGCCGCCACGCCGCCACCGCAGGCGCCGCCGCTGCCCTATACCTATCTGGGCATGCTCGACAGCGACGACGGCCGGACCGTGTTTCTCGAGCAGCAGGACCGCAGCCTGGCCGCGCACAAGGGCGACGTGCTCGATGGCGCCTGGCGCCTCGACGAAGCCACCGACGCCCGCATCGTGTTCACCTACCTGCCGCTCGACCGGCAACAGTCTCTCTCGATCGGAAGCCCATGAAGTACGTTTGCAAGCTCGCCGTGCTCGCGCTGTTCGCGCTGGCCGGCTGCGCCACCGACTCCAGCTACGAGGCGGTGAACCGGCTGCTCGCCGATGTCCCGCCCGAGCAGGGGCTTGCCAAGCTGGAGCAGGCGGTCAAGGACAACCCACGCAACAGCACCTACCGCGCGGCGCTGCTGCGCGAACGCGAACGGGTGGCGGCAGCGCGATTGCGCGAAGGCGATGCCGCCCTGCGGGCCGGGCGCCTGGACGACGCCAAGGTGGCCTACGGCCAGGCCGCGGCCGCTGATCCGGCCGGCTTTCGGGCCAGCGCTGGTCTGAAGGAAGTCGAGCGCGCGCGCCGCCATGGCGTGCTCATCGAGGAAGCCCAGACGCTGGTCAAGGCCGGCGATCTGGGCGGCGCCGAGACCCAGCTGCGCACCGTCCTCTCCGAGAACCCCTACCAGGCGCAGGCGCGCGAGCTGCTGCGCCGGGTGACCGAATCGGCATTGGCGGCCGAGCCGGCCCCGAAGCTCAAGAATCCGTACAAGAAGCCGATCACGCTGGAGTTTCGCGACACGCAATTGCGCACGGTGTTCGAGATGCTGTCACGCACCTCGGGCATCAATTTCGTGTTCGACCGCGACGTGAAGCAGGACACCAAGGTCACCATCTACGTACGCAACAGCAACCTGGAAGACATCATGAAGCTGGTGTTCACCACCAACCAGCTCGATGCCAAGGTGCTCAACGACAACTCGGTGCTGATCTACCCCAACACGCCAGCCAAGCAGAAAGATTATCGCGAGCTGGTGGTGCGCAGCTTCTATCTCGCCAACGCCGACGTGAAGCAGGCCTCGGCCATGGTCAAGGCCATGGTCAAGACGCAGGACGTGTTCATCGACGAGAAGCTCAACCTGATGGTGGTGAAAGACACCCCGGACGTGGTGCGCCTGACCGAGCAACTGGTGCGCACGCTCGACATCGCCGAACCCGAGGTCATGCTCGAGGTGGAGGTCATCGAAGTCACCCGCAGCCGGTTGCAGGATCTGGGCATCGGCTATCCGGGCAGCGTGCAACTGGGCGTGAGAACCATCGGCACCACCGCCGCTACCGGCCTGCAGCCCATCGACGCGGACAGGATCTTCAAGATCACCGATCCGGCGCTGACCTTCAACCTGCGCGCGAACGTGGGCACCACCAACCTGCTGGCCAACCCGCGCATCCGCGTGCGCAACAAGGAGAAGGCGCGCATCCACATCGGCGACAAGGTGCCGCAGTTCACCACCACCGCGGCGGTGAACATCGGTGTGGCGACCTCGGTCAGTTACATCGACGTTGGCCTGAAGCTCGACATCGAGGCGCAGGTGTACCTGAACGACGAGGTCGGCATCAAGGTGGGTCTGGAGGTGAGTAACATCGTGGAGCAGATCACCGCCAACAACTCGGTGGCGTACCGGCTGGGCACGCGCAACACCAACACGGTGCTGCAACTGCGCGACGGCGAGACGCAGGTGCTGGCCGGGCTGATCAACGACGAAGACCGGCGCAGCGCGCAGCGCATCCCGGGGCTGGGCGATCTGCCGCTGTTGTCGCGCATCTTCGGCACCCAGCAGGACAACCGGGTGAAGAACGAGATCATGCTGCTGATCACCCCGCGCATCGTGCGCAACATCTCGCGCCCCGAAGGTGTGATGGCCGAGATGCCGGTGGGCACCGATTCCTTTCCCGGCCTGCCGCCCCTGCGCATCGCGAAAACCGCTGCCGGTACCTTGGCGATGACGCCGGGCGGCGGTGGCAACAACCCGGTGCCGACCCTGTCCGAAGACATCATGACCGTCACCGCGCCGGCGCTGGGTCTGGTCGCGCCGGCATCGGCGCGCGCCGGTTCGGAGTTCGGTGTCACGGTGAAGATGCCAGCCGGGGGGCAGATCCGCGCCGGACAGATCGAGCTCTCCTACGATGCCAAGGCGCTGGCGCCGGTCGGCATCAAGCCGCTGAGTCCGGGGCGGGTCGGCATGGAATTGGCGGGCGGCTCGAGCAAGGTGGTGCGGTTCAAGGTGCTCGCCACCGAACCCGGCAATACGCTGATCGGCATCGGCGCCGCCGACCTCGTCGACGACAGCGGCTTCGCGATCGGTGTCGAAGTGCCGCCCCCGGCAAGCGTCGCGATCACACCGTGAGCGGTATCGGTACCGCGCGCGGCCCGCGGCACTCGCGCGGCTTTACCCTGATGGAGCTGATGATCGCGGTGGCGATTCTCGGCATCCTGGTGAGCGGCGCCGTGCCCCTGCTGGAACTGACGCAACGCCGTTCCAGGGAGCAGGACCTGCGCGTTGCCCTGCGGCAGATCCGCACGGCGATCGATGCCTACAAACGCGCCACCGAGAACGGCCGCATCGAGAAGAAGGCCGACTCTTCAGGCTACCCGCCCGATCTGCGGGTGCTCGATGAGGGTGTGCGCGATGCGAAGTCGGCTAAGTCCGCGACCATCTATCTGATGCGCCGCCTGCCGCGCGACCCGTTTTACGCCGATGCCACGACGCCGGCGTGGCGCACCTGGGGCCGGCGCTCCTATGCGAGTCCGCCGGATCGTCCGGCCGAAGGTAATGACGTGTTTGATGTCTACTCGCTCAATGAAGGCACCGGCCTCAACGGTGTCCCTTACCGCCAATGGTAGTGGACGCCCCCCCCAGACTGCGCTGCGCTTCGCCTTCCCCCCAAGGGGGCGCAGCGTCCTCGGGGGACCCTGTGGGCAGGTGCACGCCCACCCCCAGGCTGCGCTTGCGCTCCGCCTTCCCCCTCCAAGGGGGCGCAGCGTCCTCGGGGGACCCTGTGGGCGCTGCCCCTCCGTTTTTCACCGGTACTTCACTCGATGTGCCGCAACGCGCGGCACCAGTTGGATTGCGGCGGGCGGGTATCGGCTTCACGCTGATCGAGCTGATGGTGGTCATGGCCGTGATCGCGCTGCTGCTGGCGCTGGCGGCGCCGCGCTATTTCCAGAATGTGGAGCGATCGAAGCAGGCGGTGCTGCGCGAGGACCTCACAGTGATGCGCGAGGCCATCGACAAGTACTACGCCGACACCGGCCGCTATCCGCCCGATCTCGACGACCTGGTCAAGCGCCGCTACCTGCGCAGCGTGCCGGCGGACCCCGTCACCGACCGCACCGATTCGTGGATCCTGCTGCCGCCGCCGCCGGGCACCCAGGGCAAGGTCTACGACATCCAGAGCGGTGCCGAGGGTACCGGCCTCGACGGTACCGCGTTCTCGAAATGGTGAGTGCCATGCGGGCGGCCACTCCGGTTGGCCGCAACGATCCCTGCCCGTGCGGGAGTGGTCGCAAGTTCAAGCGCTGCCATGGGGCGCAACCCGAACCCGCGGCAGCGGCACCAGTCGCGCTTCGGGCCGCTGATCCGGCGGTGCTCGCGGGATGGTTCCGTCTGGCGATCGAGGCGTTCGAGCGCGATGACGAGCGGACGGCCGCGGAGCACGCTCAGCGCATCCTCGGCGTCGACGCGAATCATGTCGACGCGCTCAATCTGCTCGGCATCATCGCCTGCCGGGCTGGCCAGTACGGCCGGTCGAACCAACTGTTGAATCGTGCCATCGCGCTGCGCCCAGGTGAGGCGCAGTTCGTGATGAATCTGGGCAACGCCCTGTGCGAGGAGGGTCGTTTCAAAGCGGCCATCGCGAGCTTCGGCAAGGCCCTGCGACTCGATCCGTCGCTCGGTGACGTGCACTTCAACCTCGGCATGGCCTACGCCGACCTGCAACGCCATGACCAGGCGATCGCCGAGTTCACGCGCTTTCTCGGTGCGGGTGCCGATGGCCACGCGGCATGGGGTCTGGGCGGAACGCTGCGCGAACAAGAACATTGGGACGAGGCGGTTCATTTCCACGCCGCTGCCGCGGCCGCGCTGCCGGCTGACCCCGAGGCCCTGCACGACTACGGCGCGGTGCTGGTCGAGGCCGGTCGAGCGGCGCAGGCGGCACCGATCCTGGTGCGGGCCGCCGAGCGCGCGCCCGACTCGCCCGAGATGCGCAACAGTCTTGGCAACCTGTACTACGAACTCGACGACCTCGATGCCGCGCAGGCGCACTTCGATGCGGCATTGGCGCTGCGCGCCGACTACGCCGAGGTGCACTTCAATCTGGGCCGGGTGCTGTTGCGGCGTGGCGCGCATGCCGCGGCGGCGGTCGCGATGGAGCGAAGCTGTGACTTGAAACCGGCGTTGCACACGGCGCAATGGACGCTCGCGCAACTGCATCTGCTGCAGGGTCGCTACGCCGAGGGATGGCGGCGCTATGAAGCGCGGTTGGAGGATCCGGGGGCCGGGGTCTACAGTGCCCGGCTCAAACGCGAGCGTTGGGATGGCGGACCGCTCGCGGGTCGCCGCGCTGCCCGGACTCAAGGTAGGCATCGCCTGGGCCGGCAATCCCGAGTACCGCGCCGATGCGCGGCGCAGTCTGCCTTTCGATTTGCTGCAACCATTTGCCGCGCTCGCCGGGGTCACGTTTGTGAGCTTGCAGAAAGGGCTTGCCATGCGACCGGCCGATGATGCCGACGATGGTTTGCGCCTCGAGCGCTTCGACGCCGAGCTGAGCGATTTTTCCGAGACCGCGGCGTTGATGATGAATCTCGACCTGATTCTTTCGGTCGATACCGCCGTGGCGCATCTGGCCGGCGCGCTCGGGCGCCCGGTGTGGCTGTTCAATCGCTTCGATACCGACTGGCGCTGGCTGCTCGACCGCGGCGACAGCCCCTGGTATCCGACTCTGCGGGTGTTCCGGCAATCCGCGCCCGGCGACTGGGCCGGTGTCGTGAACGAGATGGTGGCGGCGCTGGTCCGGGAAATCGCGGGCTTCGGCGATGTCGCGGAGCGTTGATCGCATGCGACCGCAGCCGCGACGCGATGCCGGGTTCACCTATCTCGCCGTGCTGTTCATGGTGGTGGCCATGGGCATCGCGCTCGCGGCGGCGGGCGAGGTCTGGCGCACCACTGCCCAGCGCGAAAAGGAAGCGCAACTGCTGTTCGCGGGGCGCGAGTACCGCGAGGCGATCGAGCGCTACTTCAAGAACTCGTCGGGCGTGGGCGAATTTCCGAAGTCGCTCGACGATCTGCTGCTCGATCGGCGGCAGCCGCAGGTGCGGCGCTATCTGCGGCGTTTGTATCCCGATCCGTTCGCCATCGTCGGTGAACCCTGGGGACTGATCAAACTGGGCGATCGCATCACCGGCGTCTATAGCCTTGCGCCCGGCAAGCCCATGCGCCAGACCGGGTTCGGCAAGGGTGAAGATGCGTTCGCGGATGCCGGCAGCTACAGCGACTGGCGCTTCATGTCCCTCGGTGGCGCGACGACGGGCGGCGAAGGCGGAGGCGCCATCATGGCGTCACCGGAAATGCTCGGTGCTCCCGGCGCGCCTGAGGTGACGGCGGTCGTGGTGCCCGAGCCGCCGCCACCGAAGCGCCCGACCGATCGCTGTTCGGTGCAGCGCGAGTCCGAGACGGCAGCCTGCTTCGGCATCGCCGAGGTGGCCAAGCGCTTCGACTGTCTGCGCAGTGCCGCGTTACGCCAGAACGCCTGCAATCATGGCGGTAACATGCCGCCGCTAAAACAGTAGGTCCGCCGCTTTCATCCAACGCCCGACGTTTCCTGCCAAGCCCGTGAATCCTGCTCCTCTCGTGACCGACCTCCGGACTCTTGCCTTCCCCGCGTTACTGCTCGCTTCCGCCCTGGGTGCTGGCTGTGCCACGGCCCCGAAGGCGGGCGACCCGCCGCACTTTCTGGAATCCGGGGGTGAGGCAATACCACGCGAACGTCTCGGCCGGCCGGCGATGGCGAGCGATCTCGTCGTCGTGCGATCGAACCTGAGCGAGCGACCCGGCCACCGTCCGTTCGGGCAGCAGGATGAACTGGTACGGGCCGCCGCCGCGGCAGACGTCAAGGGCATCAAGGCATTGCTTGGCGCCGGCGCCAGCCCGAACGCGGCCGCCGCCGACGGCAGAAAGCCGGTGGTGGCGGCGGCGGGCAGCGGGCAGGTCGAAGCCACCCGAGCGTTGCTGGACAACGGCGGCAGCGCGGATCAGATCGGTGCCGATGGCATGAGCGCTCTGGGCGCGGCGGTGGTCGGCGGTCACGATCACGTGGTGCGCCTGCTGCTCGACGGCGGCGCGAGTCCCGACCTTCAGCAGGCGGACGGATCGACGCCATTGCACATCGCAGCGCGGCTGGGTCGCACCGGCATCGCCCGCCAGTTGCTCGACCATGGCGCCGACACCACCCGTCGTGACCGCAACGGCTGGCAGCCACTGATCCTGGCGGTGCGCGGTGCTCAGGTCGAAGCGATGCGGGCGTTGCTCGATGCCGGTGCCGACCCCAACCTCCTGGGCAGGGATCGGTTCTCGCCGCTGTACTGGGCCGTGTTCCGGCGCGACAAGGTGGCCGCCGCCGATCTCGTGACCGCTGGCGCCAAGGTCGGAACCCTCTCGGTGGACAGCCTGGACTGACGGCGGCAGCACCACAGGGTCTCCCGAGGATGCTGCGCCCCCTCAAGGGGGAAGGCGTCACCGGTCGCTGTCGCAAAACATCCACGGGGCTGTAACAGTCGGTCGTCACACTGCGACGCTGTCGGTGCGCGACCGGGCATTCCCCGAGGTCGGACCGTTGACCATCGGAGTTTCGCCGACCCATGCGTCCGCATCCTTGCCACGCATTGTCATGACCGCCGTCGTCACGCTCTCGCCTCGCGATGTCGAACGCTTCATGCACGTGGTGCACGGATCGTTCGACGTCAGGCGCAAGAGCCAGTTCTTCCTCTGGGTGCAGGGGCAGCTCCAGAGCCTGATCCCGCACGAAGTCATGATCTGCGCCTATGGCGACTTCGCCCGGCGTTCGCTCCTGGTCGAGCACTTTGCGAGCTATCCACTGCCCGGGCAGGATGTCGAGGGCATCAACGACCCCGATAGCGGTCTGGCGATTCAGGCGATTCGGGCCTGGGCCGAGCGCGGCGAGAAACCGCTGCTGCTGTGCAACTCGGATCGCGATTCCAGCATCTATCGACGCTTCGAAAGTTCCCTGTTCAAGTACGCGTTCCCGAACCTCGTGGTGCATGGCATGCCGCTCGTGTCGGGGCACCCGAGCACCCACTTCATCTTCGCCAACCTGCCGCAGCCATTGTCAGATCGGCTGGTCTACGTGCTGGAGCTGCTGGTCCCGCACATCCATTCGGCGTTCATCCGCATGCTCGCGAACGAGCGCCTCGAACAGTACGAACCACCGCCGAACAACAAGGTGATCACCGCGCGCGAGACCGAGATCCTGCAGTGGGTGCGCGATGGCAAGAGCAACCTCGAGATCGGCCACATCCTCGACATCAGCCCGCTCACCGTGAAGAACCACGTGCAGAAGATCCTCAAGAAACTGAACGTCCAGAACCGTGCGCAGGCCGTCGCACGCGGGATTTCGCTCCAGGTCATCAAGTCCGGAGCGTCCTAGTCCGAAAAACTTCAATCCTTGCAGGATTGAGATGAGCGGTTCGGACTATTCCGGGTAGTGAGCCGAACGGCTCATGAAGTGCCGTCTTTCACCGACGACACATTGCCATGGCATCTGAACTTCGTGAACCGACAAGTTGCCATGAGTCGAACGGCTCATGACCGCAGCGCATCAACGTCACGCTCCTGCAATGTTGAAAACCGAACATATGCGAGGACATACAACTTCGGTCCGCCGTCCGCGTGTGGCACATCTGCGACGTGGTTGATTCGGACCATCGCAGCACTCGAACCCGATGCGAGGAATGTCATGGGTAGGCGGTATTTTTGAAGGTGCGAGGCGACAGTCACATCAATCGTCCGTGCCACAGGAAGCAGGCGTATCGGGCGTTGTTCGGGATTCTGCTTCCCAGCAGACCAACCACCAGGAGATTCCAGATGCAAATCAAATTCACCGCAATCGCTGCTGTCGTCCTCGCGCTCGGCGCGGGCGCCGCGCAGGCCAAGATCGCCCAGCCGTCCACCGGCAACGGCGAACTATTCCTTTCTCTTTATGACAACCGTGGCACCGATGACTTCAGCGACGACAAGACGCTGGTCGTCGACCTTGGCGGCATGACGGGCAGCGGCGGCACTGCTGCCGGTCGCGTCAACAACTGGCTGTCCGACAACACGACCATCGCTGATCCGGTCTTCAGCGCCAACAAGAACACCAACGGTTTCAGCATCACGGTGCTGGATCCGAAGGTCGTCGCTTTCCTGGGTTCCGGCTCGTTTGCCAACATGGTGTGGAGCGTCGTCGGTGGGGATTCCGCCGGCCGCGATCGCCTCCTGACCACGGTCAACACCGCCACGGGCGCCACGCAGCAGTTCGTTTCCGCCCTGCGCAACTCCAACACCGAGATCGCCAAGTTTTCGACCAACACCAACCAGGGTCCCGAAGGCGACAACACCCCCGGTGCTGCTGGCGAAGCGATCAACGCCAGTTCCCTGTTCGTCGGCGATGGCGCAGCCAACTTCCGCGCCTTCGGTCCGAAGTTCAATTCCTTCATCGACTTCAACAACACCGCGGCGGTCGGCGAATACCTGTCGTTCGCTGCCTACTGGGAAAATTCGTCCATCGGTGCTGGCAATGCCAAGTCGTTCGTCTACGGTTCGCCCAACTTTCGCTACGCCGGCTGGAAGCTGAACACCGATGGCAAGCTGGTGTACTCGGTGCCCGAGCCGGAAACCTACGCGATGATGGGCGTTGGTCTGCTGGCCATCGGCGCCATCGCACGTCGCCGTCGCGCAACCCGCGCCTAAGCGATTTCCTGTCATGTCGTCCGGGCACTCTTCACGGGTGCCCGGTGTCGGCCTCGATCAGTCGATCGAGATCACAGGGTGCGACCGCCCTGCAAACTCAACATGAGGACATTCATGAATACGATCACGAAGATTTCGGCTGCCTGCGCGCTGATCTGCGCTGGTGTTGCCACGCAAGCGCAAGCCACACCCGCGGGCCCGTTCGCCGCGCCTGACCTTTCGATCTATCTGTCGGGCGCCTCGGCCCCGCAGAACTTCCTCGGCGGCCTCGCCAGCCAGTTGTTCGACGGTGCGTTCTTCACGTACTACGACAACGGCGGCACCGCCGGCACCACCACCATCTCCGACGACGGCGCCGGCTATCGCGCCTACTTCGGCACGATGAAGACCACCACCGACATTCCTGCCACGCTGCGCGGCAAGAATATCCTGCTGACCGATCGCGCCAAGGGTGGTTCGGTGTGGGGTGTCAACGCCGTCGCTCGCAGCGAGAACATCGCCACGATACCGGTCACGGCCCTCAATTGCCCCGATTTCACCGGCGGCATCTATCGCTGCGCGGAAAAGGGTGTCGATCCCGGCCTCGGCGTTGCCACTGGCGATGAAGTCCGTCCCGATTTCGGGGTGTCCGATGTCGAACCGGCCCTGTTCAAGGATCCGCTCAACGTCGAGTTCGGCCAGACCCAGCTCAGCAGTGCCGAAGTTGCCCGACTCACGGCCTTCCCCGCCAACATCCTGATGATGGGCCTGCCCGTCACCAATGTCGTGGGCGATTTCTTCCTGTCGCGCGCCGGCTATGGTTCCGCCCTCACCGCGATCGTGACCACCTGGTCCGGTCTCGGCGCAACGGCGCCCGCCACGAGCGACAACATCGTTGTCTGCCGCCGTGTCCCGGGTTCGGGCACCCAGTCCGCCTACAACTGGTACTTCACCAACTTCCCTTGCGGCGCGTCGGCCACGCCGGCCACGCAGGGTGACACCGCCACCATCACCGGCGGTACGGGTACCAAGGCGGATCCGTTCACGGTCGATGTCACCGCAGGCTATCTCGTCATTGAGAATGCCGGTTCGGGCGACGTGCGCAATTGTCTGGCCAAGGCCAACAACGGCGGCGTCCACACCTGGAAGGACGGCTCGGGCGCCACCTACTCGGCCAACTTCGGTACCGGCGGCTATGGTGCCCTGGGCACCCTTTCTGTCGACAGCCTCGGCAAGGAAAACGGCTGGACGTTCCGCACCATGAACGGCGCCGGGCACCTGAATGCCGGCCTGCAGACTGTCACTGGCACGGGCCTGGCCCCGACCAAGGCCAATCTGATCGAGGGCAACTACGAGTTCGCCGTCGAGCTCTCGTTCCAGTACCGCAAGTCGACCGCCCCGAACCCGCTCGCCGGTTTGAAGAAGGACTTCGCCGACCTGTTCATCAAGCGTGCAGGCCAATCGGCCTTCAACAGCTCGAACTGGGTTGCCGGCCTGCCTGGCACCACGAACGCCTGCGGTACGGCCAACACGGCCAAGGCCTTCCGCGCGGGCGACACCTGCGGCAACTTCTCGCGCGTCTGCAACTGACGCGCTGCATGACCCTGCCGGACCGGCCTCATGCGGCCCGGCAGCGATCGGACGCCAATCCCCTCTCCGGAGGGGTTTGGCGTTTTTCGGGCGCTCATTTGCAAACGGAATTTCGATGATGCCGACGTGTTCGTTCCGCGGTCGCCGATGACGATGTGGCAGCTCAAACGCTGGCTGTGCGAATGGCTCGCTGCGCCCGTCCTGGCGCTGATGGTCGTGGTGCCGACGGTTCACGCGGCGGCAGTGCCGGCTGGTCCCATGCCTGAGCCGAGCAGTCTGGCGTCGCCTGCCGACGCCGACGAAGGTCGCCTCGATGTCCTCGAGTTCATGGTCGAGGGCAACAGCGTGCTGTCCGCCCTGGAGATCGAACGCGCCGTGTACCCCTTTCTCGGACGGGAGCGTCCGGTGGCCGACCTGCGCAAGGCCGCGGAGGCGCTCGAGGTGGTCTACCGTGACGCCGGCTTTCTCACGGTGTTCGTCGACCTGCCAGTGCAGCAGGTGGTGGAAGGCAAGGTCACGCTGCAGGTCACCGAAGGCGTCGTCGATCGGCTGCGGATCAGCGGCAACCGCTACTACTCGCGCGGCTGGATCCGCGAACGTGCGCCATCGGTGGCGGCTGGCGAGGTGCCGTACTTCCCACAGGTGCAAAAAGAGCTGTCCGCACTGAACCGAACACCGGACCGTCGCGTCACGCCCATCCTCAAACCCGGCCGCTATCCGGGTACGGTCGAGGTGGAACTCAAGGTGGACGACAGGCGCCCGTTGCACGGCAGTGTCGAGCTGAACAATCGCCAGAGCCTGAACACGCAGCCGTTGCGCTTTCTGGCGAGCGTGCGTTGGGACAACCTGTGGCAGCGCGAGCACAGCGCCAGCCTCTCGTTCCTCACGTCGCCCGAAGATCTCCAGCAGGTTCGGGCCGTGACCGGCAGCTACACGATGCCGCTGCGCGGCACCAGCTCCACCCTCGCGCTCTACGGCGTCGACTCCAAGAGCGATGTGGCGGTGTCGGGCTCGCTCAACGTGGTCGGTGCCGGTCGCATTCTCGGCGCCCGCGTGATCACGCCGATTCCCTCGCGCGGCGCCTGGTCGCAGTCCATCGGTGCCGGCATCGACTACAAGGCGTTTCGTGACACGATCAACCTGATCGGCGCCGACAACTTCAGCACCCCCATCAGCTATGTCCCGGCGGTGTTCCAGCACACCGCCTATTTGGCCGGCGAGAAGGGCATCACGCAGACCAACGTCAGCGCCAATTTCGCCCCACGCGGGCGCCTGTTCGGCAATTACGACGACGAGTTCAACAATCGCCGCTCGAATGCCCGGGCCAACTATCTCTACCTGCGCGCCGACGCCCAGCGCGAGCAGGTGCTGCCGAAGGGCTACTCGCTTCTGGCCCGCATCGCCGGCCAGGTATCGAGCCAGCCACTGGTCGGCACCGAGCAGTTCCTGGTCGGTGGTGCCGATTCGGTGCGTGGCTACTACGAGGCCGAGCAACTCGGCGACAACGGGGTCTCCGGACGGCTGGAGTTGCGCTCGCCGCAGTTGATCGACGCCGGGCGTTTCGATCAGTTCCTCATGTTCGGTTTCTTCGACCAGGGGTTCGCACGGGTGCAGCAGCCACAGACCGCTCAGCGCTCCACCTTCGGGCTGTCCAGCACCGGCCTGGGCCTGCGCCTGCACGCACGCAACGGTCTGTCTGCCGCCGTGGACTTCGCCCTTGCCTTGCAGTCGGCAACACGCACCCAGGCCGGTGACACCCGCCTCAACTTCCGCGTCGCCTACGATTTCTGAGACCACTTGAATGAATGCAAACCGCCATCGTCTCGTCTTCAACCGCTGCATCGGTGCGCTGGTGCCCGTGGCCGAAACCGCACGTGCGCAAGGCAAGGCTCCCGGCACCCGGCGCGGCGTCGCTGCCGCAACCGGCGCCACGCTGATCGCGCTGCTGGCGCTGCCGGCGTTCGCGGATCAACCCTCCGGGCTCATTCCCCACAGCACGATTCAGTGGACCAACGCGAACATCGACGCGGCTCACACCAACGCCAACCTGCTGACCATCTTGCAGACCCAGCCGCGGGCGATCCTCGACTGGCAGCAGTTCAATCTCGAGCGCGGCCAGTCCGTGGTGTTCAACCAGCACGGCAACACCAGTTGGTCGGCGCTCAACCGCATCTGGGACGCGAACCCGAGCACCATCGCCGGCTCGATCCGCGCCGACGGCGAGATCATGCTGATCAACCGCAATGGCATCCTGTTCAAGGACGGCGCGCAGCTCGACATGCAGTCGCTGTACGCCTCGACGCTGGACATTGCCAACGACACCTTCAACCGCGGGGTGCTGTCGCTCACCCTGGGCCAGCCGGCCTTCACCTGGGGCGGCACGGCGGAGCAGTTTCGCGACAGCCTGATCCAGATCTTTCCGGGTGCGCAACTGGTGAGCAAGACCAACGGTCGCGTGGTCGTGCTCGCGCCCAACGTCGTGAACCAGGGGGTGATCCGTACGCCCGAGGGCCAGACCATCCTGGCTGCGGGGTCCAAGGTGTATCTGTCCGCGCCGACCGACACGACGTTGCGGGGCTTCCTGGTCGAGGTGGATCCGTTCGTCGGCAATGACGCCGGCGGCGCTCGCGTGAACATCGGCGGCACGGTCACCAACGATGCGCAGGGCCAGATCAATCGCCTGGGCCAGATCATCGCCGAGCGCGGCAACGTCACTCTCGCCGCCCTGGCCGTGAACCAGTCCGGCCGCGTGCGCGCCACCACGTCGGTGAACCTCAATGGGTCGATCCGCATCGTCGGCCGCGATACCGCCGTCGAGGACGGCGCGGCCCAGACGGTCAACGTCAATGGGGTGCAGCAACTACAGGGCAAGCGCACCGGCACCGTGGTGTTCGGCACCAGCAGCGTGACCGAGGTCACGCCGGATCTTGCCAACAAGACCACCACTCAGGACAGCCAGGGTTTCACCCATTCGCTGATCGACATCGCGGGTCGCGACATTCGCCTCGAAGACGGTGCCGCCGTCGTCGCGGCCAGCGGTGACGTGCGCATCGTGGCGCAACAGGGGCAGGTGTTCCAGGACCCGGGTCTGCCGGCTGTCGACGGCGTCCGGGTGTATGTCGGCAAGGGCAGCCGTATCGATGTCGGCGGTGTGGTCGACGTTGGCGTGGCGATGGAGCGCAACTTCATCGACGTGCAACTGCGCGGCAACGAACTGCGCGATGCGCCCTTGCAGCGCGATGGGTTCCTGCGCGGCAAGACCGTCACCATCGACATCCGCCAGGGCACCACGCTGGCCGACGTGTCGGGGTATCTGGGACAGGTGGGTCGAACCGTGGGCGAGCGCAGCACCACCGGTGGCTCGATCACGGTCCGGTCCGAAGGCGACGTGATCACGCGCGCCAACAGCGTGCTCGACGTCTCGGGTGGCAGCATCAGGTACGCCGATGGTTACGGCGCCGCCACCAAGCTGAGCGGGGCCGACGGCAAGGTGTACGACATCGGCACCGCCTCGCGCGAGCGCCGGTATGTCGGCGTCGCCGACAAGTTCCAGACGTTCGACGCCAATGGCAAGGTCTCGAGCCAGGTCGACTCGGTGCGAAGCCAGCAGGTGCAAAGCGGCTATCTTGAGGGCAAGAACGCCGGCACCATCGAGGTCGTCGGACATGCAGTGGTCCTCGACGGCAAGCTCGATGGGTCGACGATCCGGGGGCCACTGCAGCGCGACGTCGGTTCGCTTCCCGCCGGCGGGCGGCTCATCATCGGCGACTCGTCGTCGGGCGCGGCCGCGGCCGGCAACTTCAAACTCGGCGACATCGCCTTCGTCAGCCAGCGTCAGTTGTTGCCAACGGCGTTCGTCGCCGACAGCGCCCTTGGCGCCGCGTTCGTCAATCGCGTCGAACTCGACGCCGCGGCGTTGTCGCGGGGTGGCTTCTCCCGCATCGCGGCCTATGGCAACGGCGCGGTGTCGGTCGATGCCGGCGTGACGATCCGGACCGATCCCGGCGGCTCGGTCAGCCTGGCCGGGCGCCGGATCGACGTCGACGGGTCCATCGTCGCTCCTTCCGGCAGGATCTCGCTGGAAAGCCATCTGACGCAGCCGGCGCTGGCGGCGTCCGAATACGGCATCGACGTGGGTGCAGGCGGGCGCCTGCTCACCGGCGGTCTGTGGACCAACGACATCGTCGGCACGTCCCCGGGCGCCGGCACCGGGGCCATCGCCATCAAGGGCGGCAGCGTGAGCCTGGTCTCCACCACCGACGTCGTGCTGCAACGGGGTAGCGTGGTGGATGTTTCGGGCGGCGCACGCTGGACGGCCGCCGGTCGGCTGAACGCCGGTGATGCCGGGTCGATCACGCTGTCGAGCGGGCGTTTCCTGCTCGGTGACGGTGAAGCCGCCCGGTCGACGCTGGTGCTGGCCGGGCAATTGCGCGGCTATTCGGCGGCGAAGGGCGGCACCTTGTCGCTCTCGGCGTCGTTCGTGTCCATTGGCGGCACGGCATCGGGTCGGGTCGGCGAATTGCATCTCACGCCAGCGGATTTCGCGTCCGGCGGGTTTTCGCGATACGACGTTGCCGGGCAGGACGGCGTGATCGTGGCCGCTGGCACCACGGTGCGGCCGGCCCCCCGCACCTGGATCTTCGCTGCCGACGCGGCATCGCGTCCCACGGGCATCGACCCGGCCGCCGCGGTTGCGGACTATCGCGTGCTTCCCTGGGAATTGCGCCGCGCGCCGACCAGCCTGTCGCTGTCCGCGGGCAGCATCCCGTTCGGCAATGTCGTGCTCGGCACCGGGTCCACGCTCGCCGTCGATCCGGGTGGCACGATCACGATCGATGCCGGGCGCAATCTCACCGTCCTGGGGCGAATCGAGGCGCGCGCGGGAACCATCGATCTGTCGACGGCATTGCCCAGTGACGCCGTGGGGTACACCGCAGGCCAGTCCATCTGGTTCGGCAGCGACAGCCGCGTCGATGCACGTGGTATCGCACGGGTGCAACCCAATGCCATTGGTCTTCGGGTCGGCGATGTCCTGGGCGGCGGCACGATCCGCGTCAGGGCGGAACGCGGTTCGGTCGTGACGCTGGCGGGTTCGCGCCTGGATGTCTCGGGCGTGTCGGACAGTCTCGACATCAGGCAAGCCTCCCTGACCGGTGGTTTCTTCGCGCGCACCGTCATTGCCGGGTCGGCAGGGTCGATCACCCTGGCGTCGCTCGAAGGCATGTTGCTCGACGGCGATCTGCGCGGAAACGCGGGCGGTGCGGGCGCACCGGGCGGGGTGCTGACCATCGACATGAATCGGTTTGCGCCCTTCCTGGGTTTTCCGGGCGGCGATCGCCAGATCGTCCTGTCGCAGGGCGGCAGCTTCGTTCCCGGCAACCTGCGACCCGGTGACAGTTTCGATGCCGCGGTCGGCGGGCGTGCCTTGGTTGCGGCAGACCGGCTGCGCACCAGCGGTTTCGAGGTGCTCGACTTCCGTGCCCGGAATGCCATCGTGTTCGATGGCGCGACCTCCCTGGCGGCCGTCAGGGCCATCGCGCTCGATGCGCCAGTCATCGCCGCTGCCGGGGCCGGCGCAATTCACGTCGACGCGCCATACGTCCTGCTGGGCAGCCGGGACGGATCGCGCAAGGCCGAGGGAACACCGACGTCCGGGCTCGCGACGATACGGGTCCGCGCGCAACAGATCGACCTGAGCGGCTTCACCGACCTGCGTGGCTTCAATCGCGTCGACATGGTGAGCGCTGGTGATGTGCGTCTGATGCCGGTGGTGATTGCCACCAATGTGGACGGTGGGACCAAGTTCTCGGTGCAAGGCCGGTTCCTGACCGGTGCCGGCACGACCATCACCGCTGCGCAACTGTATCCGGCAAGTTTCGGCCAGTACCGCCTCGGGGTTCGCCCCGTGCCCGATGCCGGTACCGGTATCGCCGCGGATGCGACGTTAACGATCAACCATGGCAGCGGTACTGGTGCGCTGCCCCTGTCCGCGGGTGCCGATCTCACTCTCGAAGCCGCCAACATCGTCAACAATGGCGTGATTCGCGTGCCGTTCGGGCGTCTCACCTTCGAGGCCGGCAAGACGATCGATCTTGCGGCCGGCAGTATCACCTCGGTCTCGGGCGACGGCCTGCTGGTTCCGTTCGGCAAGACCGACCTGTCCGGCAAGGACTACGTCTATACCGTCGGGTCGTCTTCCCAGGTCGTGGTGTTGCCGCCGGAAAAACGCGTGATCCTGTCGGCTCCCGATGTCAGCGTCAACGGCCGGGTCAGCCTGCGCGGTGGTGGCGATCTCTACGCCTACGAATTCACCGTGGGACCCGGCGGCTCGAACGACATCCTCGATCCTGCCGTGTCTCCCACCAGTTTCGCCATCCTGCCCTCGCTGGGCGCGGCTTACGCGCCGTTCGACCTGCAATACAGCGCCGGCGCCAGCCCTGTCCTGCCCGGTGAGCGCATCCGCCTCGATGGCCTGGCGGCATTCGGCGACCAGTCGCGCCTGGGCAACGGGTCGTATCTCGTGCTCCCCGCGCGCTACGCGTTGCTGCCGGGCGCGTTTCTGGTCACGCCGCTAACCGGCACCCGGGACGTCACCGCGTCGTCGGCCTACGCCCCGACCTCGGGTTCGCAGGTGGTCGCCGGCCGCCTCGAGCACGCGGTTGCGCGGGGCGGCGTGGTCGGCGCAACCCGTGACACCGGCTATCTGGTCCAGAGCGGAACGGAGGTTCGCAAGCAAAGCGAATATACCGAGACCACTGCCGGCAAGTTCTTTGCCAACAGTGTCACGGCACAGTTGCCGGGCGCCGCCGGCGCGCTCTCGATCGCCGCCACCACGCGCCTCGCCCTTGCCGGCATCATCGACACGCTGGCGGCGCCGGGCAAGCGCGGCGCCGAGATCGACATCTCGTCGCTGAAACTTGCGGTGGTCGCCGCCGGGACCGCGGCACCCGATGGCTTCCTGGCGATCGATGCGGCAACGCTCCAGGCCTTGAAGGCGTCGAGTCTCCTGCTCGGCGGTACCAGGACCCGCACCGTCACCAGCATCAACGTCCAGGCGGCAGGCGCGGGTTCGGAACTGCTCATCGACAACGCCGGATCGCCATTGACCGGTCCGGATGTGATGTTGGTCGCGGGCAATTCGATCACGCTTGCGCCGGGCTCGATCGTGCGCGCCGAAGGCGCCGTGGCAGCGAATGCCTCGCCATTGCAGATCCGGGGCGGCGGCGCGTTCCTGCGGGCCAGCACCGGTCCGATGGCATCGCTCACCCGGGTGGGCGATCTCGGCACCGAAGGCACCCTGACGCTGCAGCCGGGCGCCGGTGCGGTACCCGGCGTGCAAGTCAGCGCCACCGGATCGCTGATCCTCGACGCGACGCGCGACACGGTGGTCGGCGGCAACAGTGTGTTCCAGGCGCCGCTCGTGTCGGTGGCGTCGGGCCGCATCAGTTTCGGCAATGTGCCGGCCGACACCCGTGGCATGGTCGTCGGCGATGCCCTGCTCGCGCGGCTGGGGCAGATTCGCGATCTCACGCTGCGCAGCTATTCATCGATCGATTTCCACGGGGCGGTGTCGCTGGGGACGGGGGAGACGGTCGGCACCGGCGCGAACGCGATCACACGAGCGTTCACGCAGCGACTGGTGCTGGACGCTCCTGGCATCGGTCACTACGGCAATGGCGCCGTCACCATCACGGCCGGCCAGGTGGTGTTGCGCAACACCACGCCCGCATCCGGTGGTTCACCATTTGCCGCGACGCCGTCGGCAGCAGGTTCGATGAACATCGTTGCCCTGGCTCGGACCGACTGGACGGCCGGCGACGTCCGGGTCGACGGTGGCAAGGTTCTCATCGACGGCTTCGAAACCGTGGCAGTGCGTGCGGCGGGGCAGGTGATCGGCAGCGGCACGGGCGAACTTCGCGCCACCGGCGATTTGTCGCTGGCGGCGACCCGGGTGGTCGCCGGGTCGAATGCGAAGCAGCGGTTCGCGAGCGACGCCGCGCTGACGGTTGCTGCCCAAGGCGCGGCGCCCACGGCATCCTGGGATGCCGTGGGCGGCGAGCTCGCCTTTGCCGGCGATTCGATCGGCATCACCGGACGGATCCAAGTCCCTGCGGGGTCGATTCGTCTCGATGCGCAGCACGACCTGACGCTGGGTGCGGGCGCCGTGCTCGACGCCAGCGGACGCCAGCGCGTTTTCGGCACGGCAACCCGGACGGTGTCCGCCGGGGATGTGTTGCTGACTAGCGTCGAGGGCAACGTTGCCC
>JANXYG010000074.1 GCA_025350245.1 Betaproteobacteria bacterium | reverse complement strand
GGGGGAAGCCGTAGCGCAGCGAAGGCTGGGGGTGGGCGGCACCTGCCCACAGGGTCCCCCGAGGACGCTGCGCCCCCTTCGAGGGGGAAGCCGTAGCGCAGCGAAGGCTGGGGGTGGGCCTACACCACTTCCTGGCGTTGTTCGCCCAGGCCGTCGATGCCGACTCTCATCACGTCACCGTTCTTGAGAAACACCGGGTTCGGCTTGACCCCCATGCCGACGCCGGGCGGGGTGCCGGTGGTGATGATGTCACCGGGCTTCAGCGTGAACAGAAAGCTGGTGTAGGCGATCACCTGGGCCACGTTGAAGATCATGGTCCTGGTGCTGCCGGTCTGGTAGCGATGGCCATTGACGTCGAGCCACATGGCGAGGTTCTGCGGATCGCCGATCTCGTCGCGAGTGACCAGCCACGGGCCGATCGGGCCGAAGGTGTCGAAGCCCTTGCCCTTGTCCCAGGTCTGCCCGCGCTCGAGTTGCCATTCGCGTTCGGAGACGTCGTTGCAGATCATGTAGCCGGCAACGTAATCGAGTGCCTCGGCTTCGGACACCGACTTCGCGGTCTTGCCGATGACGAAGGCGAGCTCGACTTCCCAATCACCCTTGACTGAGCCCTTGGGCAGCACCACGGTGTCGTTCGGACCGACGATGCAGGAGGTGGCCTTGGTGAACACCACCGGCTCCTTCGGAATCGGCATGTTCGCTTCTTTCGCGTGGTCGGAGTAGTTCAGACCGACCGCGATGAACTTGCCGCTGTTCGCGACCGGCGGCCCGAAGCGTGGCGTGCCGCCCACCTTCGGCAGCGAGTCGGGGTTCAGGGCTCGCAGCCGCGCCAGCGACTCGTCGCCGAGGGTGCTGCCGTCGATGTCCTTGACGATGGATGACAGGTCGCGGATGGCGCCAGAGGCGTCGATCATGCCGGGCTTTTCGTGGCCGGGCTCGCCGAAGCGTACGAGTTTCAAGGTGGCTCTCCTTCAGGGAAAAATCGGTCGCGCGTGGCGCGATGGTGCCGGTGACGGGGCGGCCGGAACGGCGCCGCCGCACCCCCGTTACATGCTGATACCGCCGTCGTTGATTACCGCCTGCCCGGTCATGAACACCGACTCGTCGCTGGCCAGATACACCGCCAGGTGCGCCATCTCGCTCGCTTGCGCCAGACGTCCCATCGGCTGCCGGGCGATGAACGCCTTGCGTGCCTCGGCCGGGTCGTCGTAGGCATTGATGCGATCGGCGAGGCTGGGGGTATCGACGGTGCCGGGGCAGATCGCGTTGCAGCGGATGCCCTGCTTGACGAAATCGGCGGCGATCGCCTTGGTGAGCGCGATGACCGCACCCTTGGACGCGGCATAGGCGAACCGGTTGGGAATGCCCTTGATGGTGGACGCCACCGACGCGATGTTGATGATCGAGCCGCCGCCCTTGGCGAGCATGCCCGGCAGCACTGCCTTGGTGAGGATGAACATGCTGCGGGCGTTGAGGTTGAAGGAGAAGTCCCAGTCCTTGGTGCTGCACTCCAGGATGTTGCCGTTGGCAACGAACCCGGCGCAGTTGAACAGCACGTCGACGGTGCCGATGCGGGCCATCGCGGCGGCGATGTCGGACTCGCTCAGCACGTCCAGACAAAAGGTCTCGATGCCGGCTATGGACCCGAGTGGCGCGAGGCCGGCGGCGTCGATGTCGGTGGCCCAGACCTTGGCGCCTTCGGCCGCGAACGCCAATGCCGTGGCGCGCCCGATGCCCGCCGCCGCCGCCGTGACCAGCGCGGATTTTCCTGCGAGTCTTCCGGCCACGATCTCCCCTTCGCACAGGCTATTTTTCGAGGGTCGGAGTATGCCACACGGCCCGCGCCGGCCGCGACATGCCATGTCCTTGTGACGGCGCGCGTGCGCACCGTACACTCGCCATCGACAAGCGGCGCCTATCGACGATATCGCGCCGCACCAATAGAGGTGGAGGAGAAGATCATGCAGCAGTCGCGGTCGGGCTGCCCGGTTGCGGCGTTGACCGGGCGAGGCGTATTGCATTTTCACCAACGGGGCGGGTGACGATGGCATCGGTCACCTTGTCCGGCATCCGCAAGTCGTTCGGTGCCACGCCGGTACTGCACGGGGTCGATGTGCAGATCGACGACGGCGAATTCGTGGTGCTGGTCGGCCCCTCCGGCTGCGGCAAGTCCACGCTGCTGCGCATGATCGCCGGTCTCGAGGAAACCCTCGACGGCGAGATCCGCATCGGCGACCGCGTTGTCAACCGCGTCCCGCCGAAAGCCCGCGATATCGCGATGGTGTTCCAGAACTACGCGCTGTATCCGCACATGACGGTGCGCGCCAACATGGCCTTCAGCATGCGGCTGGCGGGGCGCGCCGCGGCCGAGATCGATGCGCGCGTCAACGACGCCGCGCGCATCCTCGGCCTGGACGACTACCTCGACCGCTTTCCGCGCCAGCTGTCCGGCGGGCAGCGCCAGCGCGTGGCCATGGGTCGCGCGATCGTGCGCGATCCGCAGGTGTTCCTGTTCGACGAACCGCTGTCCAATCTCGATGCGAAATTGCGCGTGCAGATGCGCACCGAGATCCGGGCGCTGCACCAGCGGCTGCGCACCACCTCCATCTATGTCACGCACGACCAGATCGAGGCCATGACCATGGCCGACAAGATCGTCGTGATGAACGCCGGTCGGGTCGAGCAGATCGGTGCGCCGCTCGTGTTGTACGACGACCCGGCCAATCTGTTCGTCGCCGGCTTCATCGGGTCGCCCGCCATGAACTTCCTGCCCGGCCGGCTTGCTGAAGGCGGGGCCGTGGTGCTCGACAACGGCGGGCGCATCGGCGTCGCGAGCACGGCTGCCAAACCCGGCCAGGCGGTGACGGTGGGCGTGCGGCCGGAATCCCTTGAGATCGCCGCCGACGGACTGCTCGCCGAGATCGTCGTGGTCGAACCCACCGGCGCCGACACGCAGATCTATTGCACGCTCGCGGGGCGCGACGTGAACGTGGTGTCGCGCGAGCGCCACGGTTTCGCGCCGGGTCAAGGCATCCGGTTGCGCGTGGCGCCCCACAAGGCGCTGCTGTTCGATGCCGATTCCGGGGCCCGCATCCGTTGAAAGCCGCCGGCGTGCTCGACAACCGCAATGTCCTCGGCCTGCTGTTCCTGCTGCCGGCGGCGGCGCTGCTGCTGGTGTTCCTCACCTATCCACTCGGGCTGGGTGTCTGGCTCGGCTTCACCGACGCCAAGATCGGCCGCGACGGCATCTGGATCGGACTGGAAAACTATGAGTTTCTCTGGGGCGATCCGGTGTTCCGGTTGTCGGTGTTCAACACCTTCTTCTACACGCTGATTGCAAGCGTGTTCAAGTTCGGGCTCGGCCTGTGGCTCGCGCTGCTGCTCAACGAACACCTGCCGTTCAAGGGCTTCATCCGCGCCATCGTGTTGTTGCCGTTCATCGTGCCGACGGTGCTCTCCGCCATTGCCTTCTGGTGGATCTACGACACCCAGTTCTCGATCGTGAGCTGGCTGCTGACCCGGATGGGGTGGATCCACAGCAACATCAATTTTCTCGGCAGCCCGAACCCGGCGCGGGTGTCGACCATCGTCGCCAACGTCTGGCGCGGCGTGCCGTTCGTGGCCATCTGCCTGCTCGCCGGGCTCCAGACCATCGCGCCCTCGCTCTACGAGGCCGCGGCTATTGACGGCGCCACCGGCTGGCAGCGCTTCCGCCACATCACGCTGCCGCTGCTGTCGCCGATCATCGCCGTGGTCATGACGTTCTCGGTGCTGTTCACGTTCACCGATTTCCAGCTCATCTGGGTGCTCACGCGCGGCGGGCCGATCAACGCGACCCATCTCATGGCAACGCTGTCGTACCAGCGCGCGATCCCCGGCGGTGCGCTGGGCGAAGGCGCCGCCATCGCGACCTCGATGATCCCGTTCCTGCTGGCGGCGATCCTGTTCTCGTATTTTGGTTTGCAGCGCCGCAAGTGGCAGCAGGGCGGGCGCGACTGATGGCCGCCGACTATCTCACGTCGCTGCCGCGCCGCTGGGTCACGATCTACATTCCGCTGATCGTGTTTCTGATCGTGCTGCTGTTCCCGTTCTACTGGATGGCCATCACCGCGTTCAAGCCCGATGCCGAGCTGATGTCGGCCACCGGCAATCCGTTCTGGGTGGTGCAGCCGACCCTGATGCACTTTCGCAAGCTGCTGTTCGATACCGCCTACCCGACGTGGTTGTGGAACACGGTTTTGATCACCGTGAGTTCGACCCTGGTGTCGCTCGCCGCGAGCGTGTTCGCCGCGTATGCCATCGAGCGGCTGCGTTTTCGCGGCTCGCGCCAGGTCGGTCTGGGCATATTCCTCGCCTACCTGGTGCCGCCGTCGATCCTGTTCATCCCGCTGGCCTCGATGGTGTTCCAACTCGGCATCTTCGACACCCGGCTCGCCCTTATCCTCACCTATCCCACGTTCCTGATCCCGTTCTGCACCTGGCTGCTGATGGGCTACTTCCGCGCCATCCCCTACGAGCTGGAGGAATGCGCGCTGATCGACGGCGCCACGCGCTGGCAGATCCTCACCCGCATCATCCTGCCGCTGGCCGTGCCCGGCCTGATCTCGGCGGGCATCTTCGCGTTCACCTTGTCGTGGAATGAATTCCTGTACGCACTCACTTTCATCTCGGCCTCGGAGAACAAGACCGTCCCGGTGGGCGTGATCACCGAGCTGGTCGAGGGCGATGTCTACCACTGGGGCGCACTGATGGCCGGCGCCCTGGTCGGGTCGCTGCCGGTGGCGGTGCTCTACAGCTTCTTCGTCGAGCACTACGTGGCGGGGATGACGGGGGCGGTGAAGGAGTAACCGACGGCTCTCCCCGACGCGCCCTGCGGCACGCGCCGCACCGGACCAACGTCGTTCCACCCGCCTCGTGCGTTGCAGACCGCCCCGCCGCTATAATCGAGCCCTTCATGCATTGCCAGGCCGAAGACCGGATACGGCCGTGTGATCCTGGCAGCGAAGCCTGTCACCGAGAGGAGAACCCCATGCTGCAAGCCGCTGATCTCACCATCCGCCTCAATGCCGCCGATGATGTCGTCATCGCCCGCCTCGACCTGCCGGCCGGCACCGAGATCATCAAGGAAAAGATTCGCGTCGCCGTGATGGTACCGGCGGGGCACAAGATCGCCACCCACGACATCAAGGAGGGCGAGCCGGTCCGCCGCTACAACCAGATCATCGGTTTCGCCACGCGCCCGATCAAGGCCGGCGAGCACATTCATGTGCACAACATCGGCATGGGCAGTTTCGAGCGCGACTACGCGTTCGGCGCCGACTGCCGCGCCACCGAATTCGTGGCCGAGCCCGCCAGCTTCCAGGGCTATCTTCGTGGCGACGGCCGCGTGGCCACCCGCAATTACATCGGCATCGTCTCCACGGTGAACTGTTCGGCTCACGTCACGCGCATGATCGCCAAGCATTTCACCGACGACATCCTGGCCGAGTTTCCCAACGTCGACGGCATCGTCCCGATCGTTCACGGCACCGGCTGCGGCATGGGTTCCACCGGCGAGCCGGTCGACGTGCTGCGACGCGTGCTCGGCGGTTACGCGACCCACGTCAACTTCCACTCGACGCTCATGATCGGCCTGGGCTGCGAGGCCAACCAGATCAACGACCTGCTCGCCACGCAAGGCCTCAAGCGCACCGACCAGTTGCAGGCGTTCACCATCCAGGAAACCGGCGGCACCGGCAAGACGGTCAAGGAAGGCATCGCGCGCATCAAGGCGCTGCTGCCCGAGGCCAACAAGGTCGCGCGCTCCACGCAGCCCGCGAGCCACATCACGCTCGGCCTGCAATGCGGTGGCTCCGATGGCTACTCCGGCATCAGCGCCAACCCGGCGCTCGGCGCCGCGGTCGATCTGCTGGTGCGTCACGGCGGTTCGGCCATCTTGTCCGAAACGCCGGAGGTGTACGGCGCCGAACACCTGCTCACGCGCCGTGCCGTGTCGCGCGAAGTCGGCGAGAAGCTGGTCAAGCGCATCAAGTGGTGGGAGCAATACACCGAGCGGCTCGGCGGCGAGATGAACAACAACCCGTCGCCCGGCAACAAGGCCGGCGGACTGACCACCATTCTCGAGAAGTCGCTGGGCGCGGTGGCCAAGGGCGGCACGACGGCTATGGTCGACGTCTACGAATACGCCGAGCGGATCAAGGCGAAGGGCTTCGTGTTCATGGACAGCCCGGGCTACGACCCGGTGTCGGCCACCGGGCAGGTCGCCAGCGGCGCCAACATGATCTGCTTCACCACCGGCCGCGGTTCGGCTTACGGCTGCAAGCCCGCGCCGTCGCTCAAACTCGCCACCAACTCGGCGTTGTTCGCCCGGCAGGAAGAAGACATGGACATCAATTGCGGCGTGATCGTCGACGGCAAGGCCAGCATCGAGGAGGTTGGCCAACAATTCTTCGAGCTGATCGTCCGCACCGCGTCGGGCCAGAAGTCGAAGAGCGAGCAGTGGGGTTACGGCGAAGACGAATTCGCGCCGTGGATCCTCGGGCCGACGATGTAGCTGCGAGGTCTTACCAGCAACTGCAAACGCCCGCTTCCCGCGGGCGTTTTTCCACCACCACCACCCAGGAGGACATGACATGAGCGATGACAGCACCGGCGATCCGCTGGAATTCTTCCGCAAGATGTGGAACCCGATGTCGTTCCCCTTGCCCGGGCTGTTCCAGCCCACCATGAATGTGGAAGATGTGCAGAAGAAGCTGACCGAACTCCAGTCGGTCGAGACGTGGCTCAAGATGAATCTCACCTTCCTGCAGATGACCATCAAGACGCTCGACATGCAGCGATCCGCCCTGCAGACCATGCACGACGCCGCGAGCAAGGGCGGCAAGACCTGAATCACGGGGCCGTGCGCGGCCCGCTCGCGTAAGGTTGGCGAAAGCGAAGCTCTTCAGAGTGGCAGACGTACGTCGATGGCAACATCGATGTGCGGGCCGCGCCCTCCAGTCATGGTCTCCCTTGGCGCGGCCCTCGTTTTTTTTCGGGGTGAGATCTTGCACGAACACATTTCGCAAGACGGCCGCGGGGTGTCATCGGGAGGCTACGGGGTCAGGCTTGCACAACTGCACACTGAAACAGCGATCGTGCAGTCGTAGGGTGTCTGTGCCGCCACTCACGCGCTCAGGATACTGAGCGACCGCCTGATTCAGACAGCCGACTCGAAGTGGAATTCGGAGCGCAACTCCTACTGCGTAGTTCCCGGGAGCGTCGCACACCGCCGAAGGTCAGGTGGTAGGGGCATCATGACAAGCCGCACGCCACCGCTCCAGGGCCCGCCGGACAGCAAGGTGAAGGTGATGACCCTAGCAGCCTGTCGGACTTAGGATGATTCGGCTGTAACGGCGGGACAGCGGTCCATATCTCGCCGATTTCTCCTTGCATACTCCCGGTATGCGCGTCGAAATCGACAAGATCTGGTCTCGCTCTCCCACCGTTTCGCTATCGAACACCTAAGCCCGACAGGCTGCTAGTGCTCGAGCGGCAGACTCGAGGGTCGATGCGGCGTTCGCGCCAACGCATCCGCGGCGCTGGCGGCCGACGGCATCCATGTCGCGGTGCTGCACGTGTCGACCATCAAGCCGCTCGACGAACGCACGATCCTCGCGGAGGCGTCGCGTGCAGGGCGCATGGTGATCGTCGCCGAGAATCACTCGCTGGTCGGCGGACTCGGCGAAGCGGTGGCGAGCTTGCTGTTGCGTTCCGGCGTCGTGCCGCGCTTCCGTCAGATCGCGCTGCCCGACGCGTTTCTCGATGCCGGCGCGTTGCCGACCCTGCACGATCGCTACGGCATCTCGACCGCGGCGATGACGAACAACATCAAGACGTGGCTGGATCGGGAGCACGGCAAGAACATACAGCGCTCGGCCCTCGCTCCCCCATGGTCCGATCGGCTGCAAAAGTTGCCTGTTTATGAG
>JANXYG010000032.1 GCA_025350245.1 Betaproteobacteria bacterium | reverse complement strand
TGCAGATCGTCCTGGTCGTGGCGGCGGAAGTGCGATGGCGTGTACATGGCTCGATGATAGCCGGTGCCTGTGATGCTCGGGTGGAAGGCGCAGCGCAGCCTGGGGGTGGGAAACGAAGGGACTTCTGAAGCGAAGGGGCCCCGCCCACAGGGTCCCCCGAGGACGGGGCGCCCCCTCGAGGGGGAAGGCGCAGCGCAGCCTGGGGGTGGACGTCACCTCTCACGCGCTGCGGAAGCGCGTGGTGCGTACCACCAGGATGGCCAGCATCGGCAGCACGAAGCCGATCGTGATGGCGAGGATGAACAGGCTGCCGAGCTGGCTGTAGTCGGCCGGCACCTTGATGGCGCCGGTCACGACGTCCTTGACTTCGCGCGTGACGGTATAGGCACCGTTGAGGTACTTGGTCCCCAGGTTCGACAGGGACAGCGCCAGGTTGGTGAACGAGGCCATCACCGCGAAGTAGGTGGCCTTGAGACGGTCCGGAGCGGAATTGGCGATCCACGCCAGCATCGGGATCATCGCGATCTGGCCGAGCGGTGATTCGAGCGCGGTATCGACCAGCGCGATGAAGCGGGCGTCGACCACGCCACCGGTATGCGCCGCGGTCCAGTGGTGAAATCCGTAGAACATGGCCACGCTCGGTAGCGACAGCACGGTGCCGGCGACCGTCAGGAACCCCAGCACCCGCACCATCGAGCTCTCGGCCATGAAGCGCCGGAACACGAACATGCCCAGCAGGGCCAGCACCGATCCGATGAGCGACATCACCGCGAGGAACTGCTGGTCGAATGCGAGCTGGTCGATCATCCACCAGGTGGCGCCGGCGCCCGGGCCGGGCATCGCCCGGAACACGAACACCAGCAAGGCGGTGCCGATCAGCACGTTGCGTTGTTCCGGTTCGAGTTCGCGCACCAGCCGGGTCATGAGAAACAGCACGATCGCCATCGAGCCGACGAAGACGATCTCCTGGTCGTAGGGGATGTCAGACAGGCCGATCGACACGGTGAACGCCACAAACACGGCACTGCCGCCGAGAATCCACCAGTTGACGGCCGGTCGCTCCAGGTGGCCGTGCAGCATGACCTCGACCTCGTCCCGGCTATGGCCACGAGCACCAAGCCGCTTCGCTTCACGGCGTTGCAGATGACCGGCGAGGAGGACCCCGCAAACGGAGATGACGGGAATCAGCAGCGCCAGCAGGTATATCTGCCGGTAGACCGCGACCTTTGCGGCCGGGCTGAGCATGCCGACGTCCTTGAACAGCACCACGTTCACGAACGCCACCAGCACGCCGCCGCCGACGATCGCCACCCGGCCCAGCGTCTGCATGGTCACGTGGCCGGCGCGACGCTCCTCGGCCGACACCGGCTGGTCGTTGTGGTCGAGGCGCGGCACCGCCTCGACCGTCATCGCATCCGCGACCACGTCCTGGAGCACATAACCGAGCGGCGACAGCAGTGCGGCCAGCACGTACCAGGCTTCGGCCTTCATCACCGCCTCCATCGCCGCCCGATCGGACAACAGGCCCACCATGATCAGCAGGCTGGCGCAGACCAGGCTGGCGCCCAGGTATACCAGCGTGCCCTTGTACTTCCAGAGCAGGTCGACCAGGTGCCCCATGGGCATCTTGATCGCCCACGGCAACCCCGCCCAGAAGCCGAGCGCGGCCAGAAATGCGGCCGACAAGCCGAGATACTCCTTGACGAAGAAGGTGCCGACGATGCCGGTGAGCCCGGCGATCCCGGCCGCCATGTAGACCATGAGCGGCGGCAGGTACGACAGGCGCATCCGGCGTCCGAGATCGATCACGTTGCGATCGACCCAGCGCCACAGCGCCCCACCGGCGACGGGTGGACGGGAAATGCCGGTATCGCTCATGGTGGTTGCCGGTCGAGGAGGTCAGGACTGGCAGAGAGTAACGCAACGATGCCGAAGTTCACTGCGGGCCGCATGCGGTGCCGGCACGCGGCGAATCGGGCCGACCCGGACGGCCGGACCGATCCGCGGCAGTCACCGTTCAGGCGCCGTGATCGCCGGCCATGTCGAGCAGCAGGGAGTTGATCCGCTTCACGAACGTGCCCGGATCTTCGAGCTGACCGCCCTCGGCGAGCAGCGCCTGGTCGAACAGGATGCGGCTCCAGTCGTCGAAGCGGGTGCCGTCCGCCTCGGCCTTGAGCCGCTGCACCAGCGGATGGGTGGGATTGATCTCGAGCACCGGCTTGCTGTCAGGGACCTTCTGGCCCGCCGCCTTCAGCATCCGCTCGAGGTTGTTGCCCATGCCGTGCTGGTCGGCAACTAGGCAGGCCGGTGAATCGGTCAGCCGGTGTGTCACGCGCACTTCGCGGGTCTGATCGCCCAACGCCTTGCCGATGCGCTCGATCAGGTCCTTGAACTCCTCCGCGCTTTGCTCCTGCGCGGCCTTCTCGGTCTCGTCCTCGAGCCTGCCCAGGTCGAGATCACCCTTGGCAACCGACTGCAGCGTCTTGCCGTCGATCTCGGTCAGATGCGAGACGACCCATTCGTCGATGCGGTCCGAGAGCAGCAGGACTTCGACGCCCTTCTTGCGAAACACCTCGAGGTGCGGCGAATTCTTTGCCGCGGCGAAGCTGTCGGCGGTGATGAAATAGATGCGCTCCTGCCCCTCTTTCATCCGGCCGATATAGTCGGTGAACGAGACGCCCTGCGCCTCGGTGTCGAGGTGGGTCGACGCGAACCGCAGCAGCTTGGCGATGCGCTCGCGATTGGCGAAGTCCTCGCCGATCCCTTCCTTGAGGACGCGGCCGAGCTCGGACCAGAAGCCGGCGTACTTGTCGGGTTCGGCAGTGGCGAGTTCTTCGAGCAGGCCGAGGATCTTCTTGACCGAACCATTGCGGATGGCCTCGACATCGCGCGATTGCTGGAGGATCTCGCGCGAGACGTTCAGTGGCAGATCGGCCGAATCGATCACGCCACGGACAAAGCGCAGATAGGCGGGCAGCAACTGCTCGGCATCGTCCATGATGAACACGCGCCGCACGTACAGCTTCACGCCCCGGCGATGGTCACGATCCCACAGGTCGAACGGCGCGCGCGCCGGAATGAACAGCAACTGGGTGTATTCCTGCCGACCCTCGACCCTGGCGTGGGTCCAGGCAAGCGGCGCTTCGTGGTCGTGCGCCACATGCTGGTAGAACGCCTGGTACTGCTCCCGGGTGATCTCGGCCTTGGGGCGCGCCCACAAGGCCGACGCCTGGTTGACCTGCTCGTCTTCCTCGGTGGCTACCTGTGCGCTCTTCGCCTCGTCCCACTGCTCCTTCTTCATCACGATCGGCAAGGTGATGTGATCGGAATAGCGTCGCAGGACCTCGCGCAGTTTCCAGCCGCTCAGGAAATCGTCTTCGCCTGCGCGCAGATGCAGCGTGACCGAGGTGCCCCGAACCGGACGGGCGATCGGTTCAAGGGTGTACTCGCCACCGCCGGCGGATTCCCAGCGCACGCCCTGAGCCGTATCGAGGCCGGCGCGGCGGGTCTCAAGCGTGACCCGGTCGGCCACGATGAACACGGAGTAAAAGCCGACGCCGAACTGGCCGATGAGATTGGCATCTTTCGCCTGGTCACCGGTGAGCGCCTGGAAGAACTCGCGGGTCCCGGACTTGGCGATGGTACCGATGTTGGCGATGACCTCGTCGCGCGACATGCCGATGCCGTTGTCGGCGATGGTGATGGTCCGCGCGGCCTTGTCGAACGACACGCGGATATCGAGTTCGGGGTCGTCTCCGTACAGCGCCGGGTCGGCAATCGCCTCGAAGCGCAGCTTGTCGGCGGCATCCGAGGCATTGGAAACCAGCTCGCGCAGGAAGATTTCCTTGTTGCTGTAGAGCGAGTGGATCATGAGGTCGAGCAACTGCTTGACCTCGGCCTGGAAGCCCAGTGTTTCGCGTTCAGTGGTTTCGCTCATGTCCGCTCCCCGACAGTTTCAAGAGGCGCGGAGTTTGGGGCGGCGTCCGCGGATTTCAAGGATCCCGTGCGTCGGGGTTGGCTTGACCGGTGTCGGCGGTCTCGCTGCTCCAGAGCCGGCCGTCGGAAACGATTTCCAACAAGCGCACATAGTCGGTCTTGCCGTTGCCGAGCAGGGGAATGGCGTCGAGCCGTACCACGCTGCGGGCGACCGCCAGGTCTGGCGCGCCCAGCGCGCGCGCCGCCTTTTGCAGGCGCATCCGCGAGAGGGTGGGGTCGGTGGTGAACAGCACCGTGGTTTCGCCGCCGGAAGCCTGCAGCTTCAGCACCGCGGCATGCATGTACCCCGGAGACGCGGCGGCGGCAACCCGCTCGACCTGGTCCAGCGACACCATCTCGCCGGCGATCTTGGCGAAGCGCTTGACCCGCCCGGCGATGCGGAGGAAACCTTCGGGGTCGATCTCGACGACGTCGCCGGTTCGATGCCAGCCTTCACCGTGGCTCGACGCCACCGGCTGCACCACGCCGGGAAACTCTGACGTGATGTAGCCGAGCATCACGGCCGGACCGCGCACGTGCAGCACACCGCCGTTCGCGATGCCCTCGACCGGCTCCATGCGCGCCTCGTTTCCAGGCAGCAGGCAGCCGACCCGGCCGCGCTTGAACTGCAACGGCGTCGAGAGCGAGATGACGGTGCATTCGGTGGCGCCGTAACCCTCGTAGATGCGCAGGCCGAACTTGTCGAGCCAGAGACGCGCGACTTCCTCGCCGAGTTTCTCGCCCCCCGAGATCACATAGCGAAGACTGCCGAAATCGCCGGGGTTGGCATTGCGCGCATAGAACCCCAGGAACGTGCTGGTGCCGAACAGATAAGTGGCGTCGCGCCGATAGGCGATCTCCGGAATCGCGCGATAGCGCAGCGGCGACACGTACAAAAACAGTTTGGTGCCGGTGAGCACATTGAGCATCACGCCAGCCGTGAAGCTGTAGGCGTGATACATCGGCAACGCATTGAGCACCTTGTCGGCCGGGGTGAAATCGATCACCGAGGCAATCTGCCGGATGTTCGCCTGGATGCCGGCGTGCGACAGCGCCACGCCCTTGGGTCGGCCTTCCGACCCCGACGTGAACAGGATCACCGCCGGGTCATGCGGATTCACCGAGCGCCGCACCAGGCGCGGGAACCGCAGGGCGAAAGCAATCAACCAGAGCTTGTCGAACCAGCCGAACTGGGCCCGGATATCCTCGACATAGAGGATGTGAAGCCCGCCGAGCACTGCCATGAGCGGCTCGAGACCAGCCTGGTCGATGAAGCGTCGCGACGTGATCACCGTGCGCAACCCGACCGCCGCGCGGGCGCTTTCAACGCCCCTCGGGCCGCTGGTGTAGTTGATCATCGCCGGCACCCGGCCGAAGCACTGGAGGCCCAGCAGAACGCCAACGGAAACAAACAGGTTGGGCAACATCACCCCGACGGCCTCCTGGTCGCGTGAGTGGCGCGCCGCCCAGCGCCCGATGGCGAGACTCGCCTTGAGCAGATCGCCGTAGGTCTTCGCCTCCTCGTTCAGGTCCTCGATGATGTAAGTGGCGCGTCCCTCGCGAGAGACGGCGTCGAGAAAGGCGTCGAACGTGCCCCGTGCCGGTTGGGAGTGGAACGTGGCCGCCTGGAGAATCCTGGCCAGTTCGCGTGCCACCGCCTCACGCCGCGCCTTCGGTCCGAGGCCGGTCGGGACGTCGATGTGCGCCGGCGGCTGCATGCGCAGCACCACCGGGCCATCCGCCCGCGGTCGATCGATGCGCACCGGCACCAGCGTCGCCCCGCTCTTCATGGCGATCAGTGCCGGCACTTCGTAGATCTTCATCACGTTGGTGGCGCGGGCGACCCGCCCCTCCGGAAACAGGGCGACGGGCCGGCCCTGCTCGATCAGGCGCAGCACCTTCTTGACGGTCAGCGGGTCGTTCATGTCCCACATCTGGTGCTCGGCGAAGCGCAACAGGAACCGCGCCAGTCGCCCACGCCGGTCTTCCCGCGGAAAGATCACCACCGGCCGCACCGGCAGGCAGTAGGCGAGCCATAACCAATCCAGCGCCGACGGGTGGTTGGCGACGATGAGCACCCGCCGCTCGCCCAAAGGTGACGTATCGCCGGTGACCGTGACGCGAAATAGCATTTTGATCAACCAGCCCAGCATTCTCGTCATTGCGTTCTTCCTCCCGGATGGACGCCTTGCATTGCCCGACATGCCGGGCGCACCGACGGTGGCGGCCCGGTCACCCGTCGTGCGCCACGACAAGCCGCGGCGCCCCGCGGCGGGAAAACTCCTGCGGAAACATCAAAAATCTCCAGACACGACCCCCTTGTAATCTGTCAATACGGGAGATTTGCCGAGACAAAATCATCCCTTTACAGTGGGTTGGCGTCGATTGTAGCGAGACTTCCACAGTTTCGCTTGGTTTCAAAACTCACTTTCACCCAGGAGAACTTCCAAATGGACATGCATATCCCCCGCGCACTGTTAAAGGTAGCCGAAGAGGCCTCCCAATACGAAAATGCCGGCAATCGCCTCGACTTTTTCTGCTCCGGACAACTGTCGGCCTGCTATGACGCAGACCAGCTTGCGGTCTGGCTTCGCCTGCGACCGACACCTCGGCCAAGCTTCAATCCGGAACTGCTGCGCGACCTCAACACGTACTGCCGCCTGCTGCGCGAGACCTCGGCACGCATCGATTTTCACGGTGAGGAACGGCCTGTCGAGTACGCCGTTCTCGCCTCGGCCACACCGCGTGTCTTCAACCTCGGTGGTGATCTCGCCCTGTTCATGCGCCTGATCGAGACCCGTGACCGCGATGCCCTGGCCGTCTATGGAAAGGCGTGCGTTGATGTGCTTTATAGCAATTACATCGGACATGGTTTGCCGATTCTGACAATTTCGCTGGTTCAAGGCGAGTGTCTCGGCGGTGGATTCGAAGCAGCGCTGTCGAGCGACCTGATCGTGGCTGAGCGTTCGAGCCGGTTCGGATTTCCCGAAATTCTCTTCAATCTGTTCCCTGGCATGGGGGCCTATTCCTTCCTCGAACGTAGAGTGGGAAGGAAGGCTGCAGACGACCTGATTTCAAGTGGCAAAATCTACTCGGCGGATGATATGCTGCGGGCTGGCGTTGTCGATTGTGTTGCGGATGATGGGGGTGGAGAACTTGAGATCGCCGCCTTGATTCGTCGCAACCAGCGGTGTCGCAACGGCTTGGCCGGTATTGCCCGTACTCGTCGCCGGGTTTCGGGTATCAATCTGCAGGAACTCATGGATGTCGTCGCGATCTGGGTCGAAACAGCCCTCAACCTGAAACCACGCGATCTCAAGCTCATGCAGAGGCTGGTGTCGAGGCAAAACGAGGCCGGCGGCGAAGCCGGCCTGGTGCACTGAACGCGGTAGGAAGTCGGGGAAATCGGGAGGATTTCGTCGATCTATCTTGAAAAGCCAGGAAAAATGTCAAAAGACAGCGTCGAGTACAGCATCCAGGAAGTCTCCGATAAGCTTGGAGTGCCGGTTCAAAAATTGCGCCGCTGGGATGCCCAGGGGGTTCTGGTGGCGCGCCGCACCGATGGCGGGCACCGGCGCTACGCCAAGGAGATCATCGACGGCCTTGCCGCGTCGACGCTTGGCAGCTCGCTCGACAAGTACAACGATGAACTCGAGCATGCTCGCAAGACCCTCCAGGAGAAACGCCGGATCATCCAGCTTCTGCTCGAGAGCGAGAGCCGCTACCGAGACCTGGTCGAAACCTCGCACGATCTGGTGTGGACCACCGACACGCAGGGTCGCTTCACCTACCTCAACAATGCTGCCCAGGACATCTTCGGCCTCAAGCCGCAGGCACTGATCGGGCGCTGCCTGTTCGATTTCGAATCCAAACCGGCGCATGTATCCAATCGTCGCTTCTTTCTGCACCTCAAGAAAAACGGCGAGGTCAAGAATTACATCACCCGACTCATCGGTGCCGACGGCGAAGAACGTTGGGTCGGAATCAACGCCAAGGTTGCGTTCGACGAAAATGGCGGGATGATGGGCATTCGCGGCACCGCGCGCGACAGCACCGAGGAACAGCGCGCCGCCATCCAGATCGAGTATCTCGCGACCCACGATGCGCTTACCGGGCTGCCTAACCGGGTCAGTCTGCAGCGGGAAGTCGAACGAGCACTCGAGGCTGGCGAAAAAGGCGCGGTTGCCTTCATCGATCTCGATCACTTCAAGTACGTCAACGACAACGTCGGTCACCGCCAGGGCGATCACATTCTGCTGGCCGTGGGCGGCACCCTCAAGGAAGTCGCCAGCAAACATCACGGCAAGGTGTATCGCCTGGGTGGTGACGAATTTGCGATTCACCTCCCCACGGCGTTGCGGCCGCAAGCCGTGCAGGTCGCGGAAATGCTGCTCGCGCAATTGCGCCAGCATCCGATGAAGATCGGCCCCGAGGGAAGAATCGTGACCCTGACGGCGTCGGCGGGCGTGGCGCTCTACCCGTTTCATGGCAACGATGCAGCGGGTTTGCTGGCCGCGGCCGACATCGCGCTCTACCAGGCCAAGGATTCCGGCCGTAACCGGGTCGTGGCCTACGGCCAGGATGGCGGCGAAGCCATGAAGGGGACGCACAAGCGGGTTCTCTGGGCGAAGCAGTTGCGCGAGGTACTCGACGAAGACCGGCTGCTGCTGTACTCGCAGCCTGTGGTACGGCTGGCCGACAACGCGGTGATGCACCATGAGGTGCTGGTCCGCATCGAGGGTGACGATGGCCGCATCGTCACGCCGGGGCAGTTCATCGAGGCTGCCGAATCGCTCGGCATGGTCCAGGAAATCGACCTCAGGGTGACGTCGAAGCTGGTGGAGTTCCTGCACGAGCCCTCGAACCGTGACCCCAAGACGCGGTTCTTCGTCAATCTGTCGCGAGTCAGTATTTCCGATCCCCACTGGACCCAGCGTTTCTACAAGCTGCTTCAGGGCGCTGGTGCGGTACGCAAGCAACTGGTGTTCGAGATCTCGGAATCGGCTGCAATGGCGGAAGTGAGCATCACCAAGGGTTTCATCAAGGAATTGAAGCACCTCGGATGCCGTTTCGGCCTCGACGATTTTGGGTCGGGATTCAGCTCCTTCTACTACCTGCGCCAGTTCGACGTCGACTACATCAAGATCGACGGCAGTTTTGTCCGGGACCTCACCCGCGACGAAGGTAACCGCATCTTCGTAAAAGCGCTGTGTGACGTTGGTCAGGGCCTTTCGAAGCAGGTGGTGGCGAAGTGGGTCGAAACACCCGAGGTTCTGTCACTGCTGCGCGACATGGGGGTGCAGTACGGTCAGGGTTACCTCTTCCAGCACCCGAAGCCACTGATCGAAACCGAAACCGAAGAGCCCCTGGTTCGGCATCAGTCGCAGGGCTGATGCCAGGCCGGCAACGGCGACGAAGGGTTGGTGTGGGCGTCGGCGCATCGCAAGCTTGGGGTACTGAACGAAGAGGCTTCAGAAGCGAAGGGGCACCGTCCGCAGGGTTTCCCGACGAACGGGGCGCCCCCTGGGGGAAGCCGACGCGCAGCGCAGGCTGGGGGTGAACCTCACCTCAGGCGGGTAGCTTCGGCTCCAGCGGCCAACCAGCGCGCAGCCGATCGGCCCAGAACAAGCCGAGAATGGTCTTGGCCTCGGTGATCACGCCCGATCGTATCCACGCCAGTGCCTCGTCCAGAGGCACCAGCAAGGTCTCCAGGAATTCGCCTGGATCGAGCGCCGGCCGCTCGAACGTCAGTCCACGCGCAACGAACATCTCCACGACTTCGTCGGAATAGCCGACGCATGGGTACAGCGTGCACAGATGGTGCCAATCGGCCGCGATACAGCCGGTTTCTTCCCGGAGTTCGCGCCGGGCGGTGGTGATCGGCGCTTCGCCCGCATCGAACTTGCCGGCCGGCAACTCGAGAAAATGATCGTGCCGCGGATAGCGGAACTGCCGCTCCAGCAGGATGCGCCAGTCGTCGAAAATCGGCAGGATCACGGCCGCGCCGGGGTGCACCACGTACTCCCGCCGTGCCTGACCGCCGTCGGGCAGTCGTACCTCATCTTCGCGCACTTCGAGCATGCGGCCCCGATAGCGCGTCGTGGAGCCGAGTCCGGTTTCGGTGAAATCGGTTTCCGGTATCGGCGGGATGCTCACAGCGAACTCTGGATCGCGTACTGGCACACCGACATCAACCAGCCGGGAACGATACCGACCACCAAGGTGGCGATGCCGTTCAGGCTGAGCAACAGACGCGCGCTCGTGTAGCCGTGAATCGGCGAGGTATCGGTCGGCTCTTCGAAATACATCAGTCGCACGATGCGCAGGTAGTAGAACGCGCCGATCAGGGAGAACATCACCGCCACCACGGCGAGCCACGTGAACCCCGCATTCACCACCGCCTGCAGCACCGCGAGCTTGGCGTAGAACCCCACCAGCGGCGGCACGCCGGCCATCGAGAACATCAGCAGCAGCATCAGCAGGGCATGCCAGGGACTGCGGCGGTTGAGCCCCTTGAAGTCTTCGAGCCGATCCGCTTCGAAACCATCGCGGGCGAGCGCCAGGATCATGCCGAAACCACCCAGTGCCATCAGCGCATAGACCACGACGTAGAACATGCCCGCGCCATAGCCGTTGATGTCGCCCGCGATCACGCCGAGCAGCATGAAGCCCATGTGCGAGATGGTGGAATACGCGAACATGCGCTTCAGGTTGGTCTGGGCGATGGCGCCGATGTTGCCGACCGCCATGCTTGCCACCGACAACAGGATCAGCATCTGACGCCATTCGGCGAGAATCGACGGGTGGCCCAGCGCCTCCACCAGCACCCGCATGACGAAAGCGAACGCCGCCAGCTTGGGGGCCGTGCTGATCAACTGGCCGACAATGGTGGGAGCGCCCTCGTACACGTCGGGAACCCACATGTGGAACGGCACCGCGCCGAGCTTGAAGCCGATGCCGGCCACGATGAACACCAGTCCGAACACGAGAATGGTGGCGTTCGCCTTTCCGTCCGCCACCGCCTGGGCGATCTTCGGGATCTCGATGGTGCCGGTGGCGCCGTAGATCATCGACATGCCATAGAGCAGCATGCCGGACGCGAGAGCCCCGAGCACGAAGTACTTCATCGCCGCCTCGGTACCGGCGGCCGAATCACGCTGCAAGGCAACCAGGGCGTATACCGACAGCGACAGCAGTTCCAGCCCGAGGTAGAGCATGAGCAGGCTGTTGGCCGAGATCATCACCATCATCCCGAGCGTCGCGAACAGCAGCAGCGTGAAAAACTCCCCGCGGAACATGCCGCGAGCGACCACGTAGCCGCGCGAATAGACGACCACCGCCGCCACCGCGATGCACACCATCACCTTGAGCGTGTCGGAGAGCGGATCATCGACGAACATGCCGTGCAGGGCATATGCCGATTCGGCGCGCGCGGACCAGCCGGTGACGAGTGCGACCGCACCCAGCGTCGCCAGGGTAAGGACATAGGTCACGTGTCGCCGTTGGTCCGGCAGGAACAGATCGACGAGCAGGATCAGGCACGCCATCACCAGCAGCAGAATCTCGGGCCAGACTGCGGCGTAGTCGAACGCACTCAGACCCACCATGTTGGTCTCCCTGTGCTGATCATGGCAACTTGCTCCGGTCCAGGTGCAGCAGCAGGTCGGACACCGGCGCCTCCAGGATCGCGTTGAACGGCGCGGGATACAGCCCCATTCCCATCACTGCCACCGCCAGGATCACCATGAGCACGATCTCCCGCCATTCGAGGTCGGCAAGCTCGGCGACGTTGCCGTTCGCGACCGCGCCGAACACGACCCGCTTGAACATCCAGAGCGTGTAAGCGGCGCCGAACACGAGCGTGGTGGCCGCCGCGAAGCCGATCCAGAAATTGGATTGCACCGCGCCCATGATGACCATGAACTCGCCGACGAATCCGCTGGTGCCCGGTAAACCGGCGTTGGCCATGGCGAACAGCATGAAGAAGGACGCGAACAACGGCATGCGATCGACCACGCCGCCGTAGTCGGCGATCTGCCGCGAATGCATGCGGTCATACAGCACCCCGACGCTCAGGAACAAGGCGCCCGAAACGAAACCGTGCGAGATCATCTGGATCACGGCACCTTCTACGCCGATGCGATTGAACAGGAACAGCCCCAGGGTCACGAAGCCCATGTGCGAGATCGACGAGTAGGCGATCAGCTTCTTCATGTCGGTCTGCACCAGGGCGACCAGGCCGATGTAGATCACCGCGATCAGCGACAACGCGATCATCAACCCGGACAGGGCGTGGCTCGCATCCGGCACGATCGGCAGCGAGAACCGCAGGAAACCATAGCCGCCGAGCTTGAGCGCGATGGCGGCCAGCACGACCGAGCCACCGGTCGGGGCCTCGACGTGCGCATCGGGCAGCCAGGTATGCACCGGCCACATCGGCACCTTCACCGCGAACGCCACCAGGAACGCGATGAACACCAGGGTCTGGGCCCCCATCGGCAGCGGCAGCCGGTACCAGTCGGCCAGCGCGAAGCTGCCACCGGACGCGTTGTACAGATACACCAACGCGATGAGCATCAGCAGCGAGCCGAACAGCGTGTAGAGGAAGAATTTGATCGCGGCATACACGCGATTGGGCCCGCCCCACACGCCGATCACGATGAAGAGCGGGATCAGCGTCGCCTCGAAGAACACATAGAACAGCAGCCCGTCGAGCGCGGCGAAGACACCGTTCATCAGGCCCGACATGACCAGGAACGCCGCCATGTATTGCTCGACGCGGGTGTCGATCACCCGCCAACCGGCGATCACCACCAGGATCGTCGTGAGTCCGTTGAGCAGGATGAGCAGCAGCGAGATGCCGTCGATGCCCAGGTGATAGTCGACGTGGTAGCGCTCGATCCAGGACGCCTTCTCGACGAACTGCATCGAGTGCCCGTAGGTCTCGAAGCCGGTCGCAAGCGGCAGGCTGACGAGAAATCCGGCAAGCGCGACCAGCAAGGCGATCCAGCGCGCACGGTGCGCATTGTTGCCCGCGCCGGCGACGAGCACGATCACGCCGCCGACGATCGGCACCCAGATGGCGAGCGAAAGCAGCGGCAGACCGGTCATGAATTTTGGCGGGCGCGCTTCAACGCTGACCGACGAACCAGAACGTGAGCAGGACGAATACCCCGATGATCATGGTGAATGCGTAGTGATAGATCAGGCCGGACTGGAAGCGGCGTACCGCGCCGGACAGCCAGCCCACACCGCGCGCCGTCCCGTTGACCAGCAGACCGTCGATCACCGCGACATCGCCGAATCGCCAGAAGGCGTGTCCAAGACCACGGGCACCACCGGCGAACACGAAACCGTATATTTCGTCGAAGTAGTACTTGTTGAGCAGCAGGCGATGCAGTCCGCCGACCCGCGCGGCGATCGCCGCCGGCCAGGTCGGCCGCGCGAGATAGAGCAGCCAGGCAAGGGCGACCCCGCCCACGGCAAGCCAGAACGGCGCCGAAGTGAATGCGTGCATGCCCATGGCGACCGGCCCCTCGAATTCCTCGCGCAGGTGCGCCATGGCCTCGTGATGCTCCGTGACCCGGATGGCACCGTTGAACCAGTCGCCGAACAGCATCGGGCCGATCGCGACTCCACCGATGAGCAGCGAAGGGATTGCCAGCGCCACCAGCGGCACCCAGACCACCCATGACGATTCGTGCGGCTGGCCGTGGTGGGCATCGTCGTGACCATGATGCGCTTGGTCGTCGTGCGGTTGCTGGTCGAATCGTTCCTTGCCGTGAAACACGAGGAAATACATCCGGAACGAATAGAAGGCCGTGACGAAGACCCCGGCCAGCACCGCGAAATGGGCGAAGCCGGCGCCCGGCAGGTGCGACTGCGCGACCGCCTCGATGATGCTGTCCTTCGAATAGAAGCCCGACAGGAAGGGCGTGCCGATCAGGGCGAGCGAGCCGATCAGGGCGGTGATCCAGGTGATCGGCATGTAGCGGCGCAACCCGCCCATGTAGCGGATGTCCTGGTTGTGGTGCACGCCCATGATCACGGACCCGGCGGCGAGGAACAGCAGCGCCTTGAAGAAGGCGTGGGTGGTGAGATGGAAGATGGCGATCGGATACGCCGATGCGCCAAGAGCAACCGTCATGTAGCCCAGTTGCGACAAAGTGGAGTAGGCGACGACCCGCTTGATGTCGTTCTGCACGATGCCAAGGAAACCCATGAACAGCGCGGTGATGGCACCGATCACGAGGATGAACGACAGCGCCGTCTCGGCCAGTTCGTAGATCGGGGACATGCGCGCCACGAGGAAGATGCCGGCCGTCACCATGGTGGCCGCATGGATCAGCGCGGAGATGGGCGTGGGGCCTTCCATCGAGTCGGGCAGCCAGACATGCAGCGGAAACTGCGCGGACTTGCCCATGGCGCCGATGAACAGCAGGATGCCGATGACATCGAGCAGGGGCCAGGGCTGGCTTCCCCACAGGCTGATGGTCGCCGTGGCCTTGTGGGGCACCGCCTGGAACACCGTCGCATAGTCGAGACTGCCGAACTGGGCCAGGACCAGCCCGATGCCCAGCAGGAAGCCGAAATCGCCGACGCGGTTCACGAGAAACGCCTTCAGGTTGGCGTAGATGGCCGTCGGACGCGTGTACCAGAATCCGATGAGCAGGTAGGACACCAGACCGACCGCTTCCCAGCCGAAGAACAGCTGCAGGAAATTGTTGCTCATCACCAACATCAGCATGGCGAAGGTGAACAGCGATATATAGCTGAAGAAGCGCTGGTATCCCGGATCGTCCGCCATGTAGCCGATGGTGTAGATGTGCACCATCAGCGAGACGAAGGTCACCACCAGCATCATCGTCGCGGTCAGGGAATCGATCAGGAAGCCCACGTCGAACCGGGCATTTCCGGACAGCAACCAGGTGTAGACCGGTCCGTTGAACACGTGGCCGGCGCGCACGTCCTCGAACACCATGTACGACGCGACCAGGGACACCAGGACCCCGGCGATCGTGACGACATGCGCCCCTGCCCTGCCGACCACACGGCCGAACAGGCCGGCGACGATCGCCCCGACCAGCGGTGCCAGCGGAATGATCAGGTAAAGCAGCTTCATGCGGGGTTCCGGTCGCGGCCGGTGGGCGACGACTCGACGTAGTGCGGTGTGCGGATCGACTTTGCCCGTCCCTGCGGCTCGCGTTTCACCCGGGTCATCCCTTGAGACTGTCGAGCTCGTCGACGTTGATGGTGCGCAGGTTGCGGAACAACGCCACCAGGATCGCGAGGCCGATCGCGGACTCGGCCGCAGCCACAGTGAGAATGAAGAACACGAACACCTGGCCCGCAGGGTCGCGCAGGTAATGCGAGAACGCGACGAAATTGAGATTGACCGCCAGCAGCATGAGCTCGATGGCCATCAGCAGGATGATCACGTTCTTCCGGTTGAGGAAGATGCCGACCACCGCGATCGCGAAGAGCAGCGCGCCGAGGACCAGATAGTGGGAGAGCGAGATCATGGGTTCACTTGCCGGCGGCAGGCGCGGCGGCGACAGCCGGATCCGGGACCGGGGCCGGCGTCTCGGCCGCCATCGAAACCAGCCGCACGCGATCGGCGCGCTTGACCCGGATCTGCGCCGATGCGTCCATGGCCCGGCTGTCCTTGCGCGTTCGCAGCGTGAGCGCGATCGCCGCAACGATCGCGACCAGCAGGATCACCGCCGCGACCTCGAACGGATACACGTATTCGGTATAGACCAGCCGGCCCAGTTCGCTGGTGTTGCTGTAGCCCTCGGCATGCGGCGCCGGGTTCGCCATGCCTTCGAGGCGGAAATAACGCCCCGCGAGGATGACTGCCATTTCGGTGACCATGATGCCGGCCACGACCAGTGCAGGCACGAGGTAGTCCCAGTAGCCCTCGCGCAGACGGTCGAGGTTGATGTCGAGCATCATGACCACGAACAGGAACAGCACCATGACGGCACCGACGTAGACGAGCACCAGCGCAATCGCCAGGAACTCGGCCTCGAGCAGCATCCACAATCCGGAAGCCGTGACGAACGCCAGCACCAGGTACAGGGCCGAATGCACGGGATTGCGGGCCGTGATGACTCGCAGCGCCGCGAACAGCATGATGGCCGAGAAGGCCCAGAAGACGGCGGTCTTGAAATCCATGAGTGGCTGGCATGTGCCCGCGCCGCGACTGGCGGCGGCTGCGGGCTAGCGCTTCGCCGTTCCCCCCGTGCACGTGCAACCAGGACTAACGGTAGGCAGCATCGGCAGCCCTGTCTTGTGCGATCTGCCCTTCGTAACGATCACCGATGGCGAGCAGCATCTCCTTGGTGTAGACCAGATCGCCGCGGCGCTCGCCGTGATACTCGAACACGCGCGTCTCGACGATGGCGTCGACCGGACAGGACTCCTCGCAGAACCCGCAGAAAATGCACTTGGTGAGATCGATGTCGTAGCGTGTGGTGCGGCGCGTGCCGTCATCGCGCGGCTCGGATTCGATGGTGATCGCGAGTGCCGGACAGACCGCCTCGCACAGCTTGCAGGCGATGCAGCGTTCTTCGCCGTTGGGGTAGCGCCGCAACGCATGCAGGCCGCGGAACCGCGGGCTCTGCGGGGTTTTCTCGTCGGGAAACTGGATGGTAATCTTGCGGGCGAACAGATGGCGCCCGGTCAGGGCCATCCCCTTCACCAGCTCGAACAGCAGGAAGGTCCGCAGGAACTCGCGCACGGTATTCATCGTGGAGACCTCATTTCCAGGGCCAGAACGGCGTCTGCATCCAGCCGCCGATGATCACCAGCCACACCAGGGTCACCGGGATGAAGACCTTCCAGCCCAGACGCATGATCTGGTCGTAGCGGTAACGCGGAAAGGTCGCCCGGAACCAGAAAAACAGGAACAGTACGAACGCGATCTTGGCGAACAACCAGACGAAACCGTCGGGAATGAACGGCAGCGGCGACAACCAGCCACCCAGGAACATGATCGAGGTCAGGGTCGAGACCAGGATCATGTTCGCGTACTCGGCGAGAAAGAAGATGGCGAACGCCATGCCGGAATACTCGACGTGGAAACCGGCGACGATCTCCGACTCGCCCTCGGCCACGTCGAACGGCGCACGGTTGGTCTCGGCCACGCCGGAGATGAGATAGACCAAGAACATCGGAAACAGCGGCAGCCAGTTCCACGACAGCAGACCCAGGCCGCCGTCCTGCCGATGGACGATGTCAACGAGGTTCAGGCTGTGCGACATCATCAGCACGCCGACCAGCGCGAACCCCATCGCGATCTCGTACGACACGATCTGCGCCGCGGAGCGCAGGCAGCCGAGAAACGCGTACTTCGAATTAGAGGCCCAGCCGGCGATGATCACACCGTAGACCCCCATCGACGTGATCGCCATCACGTAGAGCAGCCCGGCGTCGACATTGGCGAGCACCAGTTCGGGACTGAACGGCACCACCGCCCACGCGGCCAGCGCCGGCATGATCGACAGTACCGGTGCCATCACGAACAGGAAACGGCTCGACCCGGTCGGGACGATGATCTCCTTGGTCATCAGCTTGAGCGCATCCGCGATCGGCTGTAGCAACCCCCGGAAACCAACCCGGTTCGGCCCGATCCGGACCTGCATGTAGGCGATGACCTTGCGTTCGGCGAGCGTGAGATAGGCCACCGCACCCATCAGCGGCAGCACGATCACCATGATCTTGGCGAGCGTCCAGACCAGGGGCCAGGCGGGGCCGAGCAGCTGTTCGACGTAGTCCACTAGGCCGTCACCTGGCGCGACGCCACCACCGCTTCCAGCGTCAATCGACCCGAGATCGGCCCCAGTTCCGCGGTCAGCGGATGCCCGCCGGAAACCCGTACGCACCCTGCCGGGATGCGCTCGTCGCAACCGGCGAACAGCACTGCACTGCCGCCCCCCTGACGAACACGCACCTGATCGCCCGCGACCAGACCACCCGCCGCCAGCGTGGCGGCGTTCATCCATGCCTGCGGCGTAGCGGCGTCGCGGGTCTTCTGCAAGGCTGGTGCGCGGCGCGCCAGCGGATCGGCGAAATGGATCGGAATATCGCCGATCCGTTCGAACCCGGATGCCCCGGCGGATACCGCGCCGCCCAAAGCCGTGATCACGTCGGCTGCCGACGCTGCCAGCGCATTGTCCAGTCGCGCCGCAAGATCGTGATTTCCACCGAGGGCTTCGTCCCGCACCTCGTCGACGCTCTGCTGCCCGAAGCCGTCGAGGCCCAGGAGGTTGCCGAGGACGCGCAGCACCTTCCAGCCTGGTCGCGTGTCTCCGAGCGGTTCGACCACAGCACTGAAGCTCTGCACCCGACCTTCGGTACTGATGAAAGTGCCGCCGGTTTCGGAAAACGGCGCAATCGGCAGCATGACGTGCGCGTACTCGGCGGCGCGATGCGCGAACGGCGACAGCGCCACCACGAAACTCGCCTGCCGCAACGCGGCCAGCGCCGCGGCGCCATCGGCGGCATCGAGTTCCGGTTCGGCGTGCAACAACACGTATGCCTTCTTCGGCTCTCTGAACAGGCTGGCGCCAGCGAGCCCGCCGTCGCGAGCAACGGCGCCGGCAACGAAACCGCCGACGCTGTTGGCCGCCTCGCCGAGAAATCCGAACCGGGCGCCGGACAACTGCGCGATCGCCTGGGCCTGCGCTTCGATCTGCGCGGCAAGCGCGTGATGCTGGGCGGCGTTGCCAAGCAGCACGGCCGCCGACCGGCCATCGGCCAGCATGGCGGCGATCAGAACAGCCGGATCACCGCCATCGCGAGACGCCGCCGGTGCGGTTTCGGATGCGGAAGCGCGGGCTTCGAGCGCCTGCCGGATCGCGGCAAGACGTGACAGGATCGCTGACGGCGGCACGATCAGGTTGGCGGACAGCGGGAACAAAGGGTCGTCTGCATACGCGCCGATGAACGCGATGCGGGCACCCCGCTTCTGTGCCTGCCGCAGGCGCTGGGCGATCAGCGGATGATCCTTGCGCAGATTGCTGCCAATCACGAGCACCCGCTCGAGATCGCTCAGCGCGGCGATCGGCATCCCGAGCCACGGAATGCCCTTCCGGTGCGCGTCGAGCGCGGTATCGGCATGGCGCAGGCGGCAGTCGATGTTGTTCGAGCCCAGCGCACGCGTGAGTCGCCCCGCCAGATAGAGCTCTTCGAGAGTCGCGTGCGGACTAGCGATGGTGGCGAGATGGTTGGCGCCATGGGCCTCTCGCACAGTGCGCAGGCCGTCGGCAACTACTTGCAGCGCGGTGGGCCAGTCGGTTTCGGTCCAGCCCTCGGCACCGCGCAGCATCGGGCGCGCCAACCGCTCGGCCGAATTCAGCGCCTCGTAGGAAAAGCGGTCCTTGTCGGAGAGCCAGCATTCGTTGACCGCGTCGTTGTCGAGCGGCAGGACGCGCATCACGCGGTTGCCCTTCACCTGGAGCACGAGGTTGCTGCCCAGCCCGCAGTGCGGGCTGATCGACTTGCGCCGCGCCAGTTCCCAGGTGCGCGCGCTGTAGCGGAAGGGTTTGGAGGTGAGGGCTCCGACCGGGCACAGATCGATCATGTTGCCGGACAGTTCGGAATCGACGGTCGTGCCGACGAACGCGAGGATCTCGGCGTGCTCGCCACGACCGGCCATGCCGAGCTCCATCACGCCGGCGATCTCCTGACCGAATCGCACGCAGCGCGTGCAATGGATGCAGCGCGTCATGTCGGTGGCGATGAGCGGGCCGAGATCCTTGTTCGGCACGACCCGCTTCAATTCCTGGAAGCGCGCCACCGAGGGCCCGTAGCCGACCGCGAGATCCTGCAACTGGCACTCGCCGCCCTGGTCGCAGATGGGACAGTCGAGCGGATGGTTGATGAGCAGGAACTCCATCACGCCCTTCTGCGCCTTCACCGCCTGGTCGGAGTGCGTGAATACCTTCATGCCTTCGGTGACCGGCGTGGCGCAGGCCGGCAGCGGCTTGGGCGCCTTTTCGACCTGCACCAGGCACATGCGGCAGTTGGCCGCGATCGACAGTTTGCTGTGCCAGCAGAAGTGCGGCACGTAGACGCCGAGCGCATTGGTGGCGACCATGACCATGCTGCCTTCGGGCACGGCAACCGCCCGCCCGTCGACTTCGAGATTGATCAGCTTGCGCTCGCTCATGTCAGTGTGCGCCAGAAATACTGCGCCCGGCACCCTCTCGGGACGCCGAACGAAGGGAACCTTCGCAGCGAAGGGGCGGCGTCCACAGGGTCCCCCGAGGAATGCCGCGCCCCCGGGAGGGGGAAGGCGCAGCGCAGCGTAGCCTGGGGGCGGGCGTCATCTCCAGCGCAGCGCAGCCTGGGGGCGGGCGTCATCTCCAGCGCAGCGCAGCCTGGGGGTGGGCGTCATTTCAAGCCGCGACCGCCAAAGCACCGACCAGGCACTGCCGGTGGTCGATATGATACTGGAACTCATCGCGGTAATGCTTGATGAATGCACGCACCGGCATCGCCGCCGCATCGCCCAGCGCGCAGATGGTGCGGCCCTGGATGTTGTCGGCCACCGAATTGAGCAGGTCGAGATCGCCCGGCTTGCCCTTGCCGGTCTCGATGCGATGAACCATGCGATACAGCCAGCCCGTGCCCTCGCGGCACGGCGTGCATTGGCCGCACGACTCCTCGTAGTAGAAGTACGACAGGCGTTCCAGGCATCGCACCATGCAGCGCGTCTCGTCCATCACGATGACGGCCCCGGAGCCGAGCATCGACCCCGCCTTGGCGATCGAGTCGTAGTCCATGTCGGTCGCCATCATCACCTCGGCGGGCAGCACCGGCATGGATGAGCCGCCCGGGATGCAGGCCTTGAGCTTGCGGCCGCCGCGCATGCCGCCGGCCATTTCGAGCAGCGTGGCGAATGGCGTGCCGAGCCTGATCTCGAAGTTGCCCGGCCGCTCGACGTCGCCCGAGATGGAGAAGATCTTGGTGCCGCCGTTGTTCGGCCTGCCCATGGCCAGGAACGCTTCGCCGCCATTGTTGATAATCCACGGCACCGCGGCGAAGGTCTCGGTGTTGTTGATCGTGGTGGGCTTGCCATAGAGACCGTAGCTCGCCGGGAACGGCGGCTTGAAGCGCGGCAGGCCCTTCTTGCCCTCGAGCGACTCGAGCAGCGCGGTTTCTTCACCGCAGATGTAGGCGCCGAAGCCGTGGAAGGCGTGAAGCTGGAAGTCGAAGCCGCTGCCGAGAATGGCATCGCCCAGGAAGCCCGCAGCGCGCGCTTCATCGATGGCTTCTTCGAAGCGCTCGTAGACATCCCAGATCTCGCCGTGGATATAGTTGTACCCGACGCTGATACCCATCGCGTAGGCACCGATCGCCATGCCCTCGATGACGATGTGCGGGTTGTAGCGCAGGATGTCGCGGTCTTTGAATGTGCCGGGCTCGCCTTCATCCGAATTGCACACCAGGTAGCGCTGTCCGGTGTAGTTCTTCGGCATGAAACTCCATTTGAGCCCGGTGGGAAAACCGGCCCCGCCACGGCCGCGCAACGCCGACTTCTTGAGCTCGTCGATCACCACCGCGGGCGGAATCTTCTCGGTGAGGATCCGGCGCAGCGCCTGATAACCCCCACGGGCCACGTAGTCGGACAGCCGCCAGTTCAGGCCGTCCAGGCCCTTCATGATGAGAGCGTCCGGCCCGAAGGCGTCAGTCGCGAATGGCGCGTGCGAGGATTTCACTTGGCGAGCTCCGCGAGCAGTTCGTCGAGTTTGGCGGGCGTCATGCCGATCAGCATGCGGCGTTCGTTGTGCAGCACCACCGGCGCGTCACCGCAGGCCCCGAAGCACTCACCCTCTTCGAGCTTGAAGGCGCCGTCAGCCGTGACGGCGCCGAAGCCGATGCCCAGTTTGTGTTTGAGATGCTCGGCCGCCTCGCCGGCACCGGACAGGACACACGGCAGGTTGGTGCAGATGCGCAGCCGGTTGCGGCCGCCCGCGGCGCGCTGGTAGAGGCTGTAGAAGGTCGCGACCTCGTACACCGCCACCGGCGCCATGCCCAGGTAGCCCGCGACGAAATTCATGGTTTCGGTGCTCAGGTTGCCGAGCTCGGCCTGCGCGATCGCGAGCGCCGCCATCACCGCCGATTGCTTCTGGTCGGCCGGGAACTTGGTGAGTTCGCGGTCGATGCGCTCGATGGCTTGCGCCGACAGCATCAGCGGTCGATCTCGCCGAACACGACGTCCATCGTGCCGATGATGGCGACGGCATCGGCGATCATGTGACCGCGCGCCATCTCGTCCATCGCGGCCAGGTGCGGATAGCCAGGGGCCCGAATCTTGAGGCGGTAGGGCTTGTTGGCGCCGTCCGACACCAGGTAGATGCCGAACTCTCCCTTGGGCGCCTCCACTGCGGCATAGCACTCGGCTTCGGGCACGTGCATACCCTCGGTGAAGAGCTTGAAGTGATGAATCAGTTCTTCCATGTTGGTCTTCATCGCGACCCGGCTCGGCGGCGCGACCTTGTGGTCTTCCGCCATCACCGGGCCCGGATGCGAGCGGAGCCACTCCACGCATTGCCGCACGATGCGGGTCGACTGGCGCATCTCCTCGATCCGGACCAGATAGCGATCGTAGCAATCACCGTTGACCCCGACCGGGATGTCGAAGTCGACCTCGCCGTAGGCCTCGTAGGGCTGCTTCTTGCGCAGGTCCCAGGCGATGCCGGACCCGCGCAGCATGGGTCCGGTGAAACCCAGTTGCAGGGCGCGCTCCGGCGTCACCACGCCGATGCCGACGGTACGCTGCTTCCAGATCCGGTTGTCGGTCAGGAGCGTCTCGTACTCGTCGACCAGGCCGGGAAAGCGGGCTGCGAAATCATCGATGAAATCGAGCATCGAGCCTTCGCGGTTGCGATTGAGCCGCTTCACGTCGGCAGCGGACTTGAGTCGCGACTCTTCGTAGAGGGGCATGCGCTCGGGCAGGTCGCGATAAACGCCGCCGGGTCGGTAGTAGGCCGCGTGCAGGCGCGCTCCGGACACGGCTTCGTAGCAATCCATCAGGTCTTCGCGCTCGCGGAAGCAGTACAGGAACACGGTCATCGCACCGATGTCCAGGCCGTGTGCGCCGAGCCAGAGCAGGTGATTGAGGATGCGGGTGATCTCGTCGAACAGCGTGCGGATGTAGCGGGCGCGGATCGGCACCTCGACGCCGACGAGCTTCTCGATCGCCATCACGTAGGCGTGCTCGTTGCACATCATCGACACATAGTCGAGGCGGTCCATGTACGGCAGGTTCTGCAGGAAGGTCTTCTGTTCCGCGAGCTTTTCGGTGGCCCGATGCAGCAGCCCGATATGCGGATCGGCGCGCTGGATGACCTCGCCATCGAGCTCGAGCACCAGCCGCAGCACGCCGTGGGCGGCCGGATGCTGTGGACCGAAATTCATCGTGAAGTTGCGAATCTCGGCCATCGCTAACGACCCGCACCGTAGCCGGCTTCGCGCACCACGCGCGGCACGATCTCGCGCGGTTCGATCGACACCGGCTGGTAGATCACGCGCTGCTGCTCGGGGTCGTAGCGCATCTCGACATAGCCGGACACCGGAAAATCCTTGCGGAATGGATGACCGATGAAACCGTAGTCGGTGAGCAGGCGGCGCAGATCCGGGTGGCCGGGGAACACGATTCCGAACAGGTCGAAGGTCTCGCGTTCGTACCAGTTGGCACAGCTCCAGATGTCAATCACCGAGTCAATCGACGGAAAATCGTCGTCGGCCGCAAACACCTTCACCCGCAAGCGCGCGTTATGTTCGATCGAGAGCAGGTGCGCGACGACGGCGAATCTCGGTCCGGTCCAGCGACCGGCACCGAAATCGCGATAGTCGACGCCGCAAAGGTCGATGAGCTGTTCGAAACGAAGGGCGGGGTCATCACGCAATCTTCGGGCGGCGGCTATCCAGTCGGCCAGCCGAATCGACACTATCGCCTGGTCGCGAACCAGCTCACTTGCGGTGACGGCTTCGCCCAGTGCGCCAACGACGCTTTCGAGAATGGCTGCGGGGGAAGGCACCATGGCGCTAGCGGGCGATGGTGTTGTTGCGACGGATCTTGTTTTGCAACTGGATGATCCCGTAGAGCAGCGCCTCGGCCGTAGGCGGACAACCCGGCACGTAGACATCCACCGGAACGATCCGGTCGCAACCGCGAACGACGGAATACGAATAGTGGTAGTAGCCCCCGCCGTTGGCGCACGATCCCATCGAGATGACCCACCGCGGTTCGGCCATCTGGTCGTAGACCTTGCGCAGCGCGGGCGCCATCTTGTTGCATAGCGTGCCGGCGACGATCATCACGTCGGATTGCCGCGGGCTCGGCCGGAACACGATGCCGAAGCGGTCGAGGTCATAGCGGGCCGCACCGGCGTGCATCATCTCGACGGCGCAGCAGGCAAGGCCGAAGGTCATGGGCCAGAGCGACCCGGTGCGGGTCCAGTTGATCAGGGAATCGACGCTGGTCGTGACAAAACCGCGCTGCAGCTCGCCTTCAATGCCCATGCCGACTTGCTCCTTGGTCGATCGTCCCGGGACCGACAGCGGAAATCGAATGCCCGACCGGTGCAGTCATTCCCACTCGAGTGCGCCTTTCTTCCACTCGTAGACGAACCCGACCACGAGGATGGCAAGAAATACCATCATGGCGAAGAAACCGAAGGTCCCGATCTGCTCAAGCACGACTGCCCACGGAAACAGGAAGGCGATCTCCAGATCGAAGATGATGAACAGGATCGCGACCAGGTAATACCGCACGTCGAACTTCATGCGGGCGTCTTCGAATGCCTCGAACCCGCACTCGTAGGGTGAGAGCTTCTCGGCATCGGGACGATGGTGTCCGAGCACGCGGCTCAAGCCCTCCCCCAGCAGGATAGGCACCACACCCACGCCAAGCCCGACGAGGATGAAGAGGAGAATCGGAAAATAGTTGTTCAGCATCGTGCTTCAACGTCAGTGTCCGGAACCTTCCCTCGAGTGCGGAAACCTGTTTCCGCCACCCGGGAGGCGCCCTCCGGAGTATTTTCCGCGGCCACACCGGCCCAACCACCCCGACTGCTGCTGCCATCACATGGTGCCGATGGGGAGACTCGAACTCCCACAGCTTTCGCCACTGCCCCCTCAAGACAGCGTGTCTACCAATTTCACCACATCGGCTTTGAATCACACGGAAATCGAAGGTTCCGACTCCCGTGACATTTGCAACGCTACCGCTACTTCGGAATATCGCGAGTCTTCGAATCGGCCTCTCCGGGCGCCGCCGCAGGCAGCACGGTCGACGGTGGCGAAGACGGCAAGGCGGACGACGGCGTTGTTACCGGCGCCCCACCTGACATCACGCTGCCGGTACCGGGCTTGCTCGTGGACAAGTAGGTCAGCGAAAGGCTGGTCACGAAGAATAGGGCAGTGAGGGCAGCCGTCATCCGGCTCAGAAAATTGGCCGAACCGCTCGCACCGAACAGGCTGCCGGCCGAACCGCTGCCGAAGGCCGCGCCCATGTCGGCACCCTTGCCGTGCTGGAGCAGGACGAGGCCGATTACCGCCGCCGCCACCAGCACGTGAATGATCAGGAAGAAAGTTTGCATACCACTCTCAGTAACGTGCCGCCGAGGCTGCCCGCCAGATGTCCATGAACTCGCTCACCAGCAGCGAGGCCCCACCAACCAGTCCGCCGTCGACGTCGGGCATCGCAAACAATGCCGCCGCATTCGCCGCCTTGACGCTCCCACCGTAAAGGATGGGTACCTGCCCCGCTTCCACACTGGCCGACATCAGGATTCCACGCAGAAACTCGTGGACTTCCTGCGCCTGCTCCGGCGATGCGGTCTTGCCGGTGCCTATGGCCCACACCGGTTCATACGCGATGATCGAAGCCGAAATGCCACCGGCCCCGCACACCGAAATTGCTTCGGCGATCTGTTGGCCGACGATCTCGCGGGTCACACCAGCCTCGCGTTCCGCCAGCGACTCACCCACACAGATGATCGGCGTGAGACCGGACCGCAACGCCGACAATGCCTTTTTTCCCACCGTGCGACTGTCCTCCGAATGAAGGGCTCGCCGTTCCGAGTGGCCAACGATAACCAGGGTACAACCGAAATCTGCCAACATCGGCGCCGCCACCTCTCCGGTGAAGGCCCCGCTCACGTGCTCGCTCACATCCTGCGCGCCCCAGGAGATCCTGCTACCGGCGAGCGCCGAACTCACTTGCGCAAGGTAGGGAAACGGCACCAGAACAGCACACGCCGCGCTCCCAACGGTTGCCTGCTGATTCAGCAAGCCGCCGAGCAGTTCACGGTTCGCCGCGAGCCCGCCATGCATTTTCCAGTTGCCGGCGACCAGTTTTCGACGCATCGGTAGGTCCAGGGAACAAAGCCTTTGGAGTTTACCTGCCGTAGCGGCCGAGGGTCAACGCCGTTGCGCTGCATCATGGGCACCGGACACAAAGCGCAGCGTAGCTTAACGAAGGGAACCCCTGAAGCGAAGGGGTAGCGCCCACAGGGCGCTGCCAAGGATGCAGCGATCCCTTGGGGGAAGTCGGACTCAGCCTGGAGATATCTGGCGGAGCGTACTCCGGAGCGGAGGGGCCCCGCCCCCAGGGCTCCCCGAGGACGGGGCGCCCCCTGGGGGAAGCCGGAGCGAAGCCTGGAGATATCTGGCGGAGGGCGCTCCGGAGCGGAGGGGCAGCGCCCACAGGGTCCCCCGAGGACGCTGCGCCCCCTCGGGGGGAAGCCGGAGCGAAGCGCAGGCTGGGGGGGACGTACTCCTAGCCGAAGCGCCCGGTGATGTAGTCCTCGGTTGCCTGGTTCTTGGGCTTGATGAAGATGGTGTCGGTGGCATCGAATTCGATCATTTCGCCAAGGTACATGTAGGCAGTGAAGTCCGACACCCTGGCCGCCTGCTGCATGTTGTGGGTCACGATCAGGATAGTGACCTTGTCCTTGAGGTCGGCGATCAGTTCCTCGATGCTAGCGGTCGCGATCGGATCGAGGGCGGACGTCGGCTCGTCGAACAGCAGCATCTCGGGTTCGGTCGCCAATGCCCGGGCGATGCAGAGACGTTGCTGCTGCCCGCCCGAGAGGTTGAACGCCCGTTGATCGAGCCGGTCCTTGACTTCATCCCAGAGCGCGGCGCTCCGCAGGGCGATCTCGACCTTCTCGTCCAGCACCTTGACGCTGCGAACACCCCGGACCCGCAGGCCGTAGGCGACATTCTCGAAGATCGATTTCGGGAACGGATTTGGTTTCTGGAACACCATGCTGATGCGCATCCGCACCTCGATCGGATCGACCTGCGGATGCAGGAGGTTGGTGTTGTCCGGATAGAGCCGGATCTCGCCCTCGTAGCGATTGCCGGGATACAGATCGTGCATGCGATTGAAGCACCGCAGATAGGTGGACTTGCCGCAGCCCGAAGGACCGATGAGAGCGGTGACCTTGCGCTCGTAGATGGGCATGTCGATGCCCTTGAGGGCGTGGAAATTGCCGTAGTAGAAGTTGAGACCCTTGGTCTCGGACTTCATTTTCAGATCGGTCGCGGAAGCGGGACCTTCAGTGACTTTGGACATGAGGAGAAATCACCACTTGATGTTCTTGCGGAGCCGGTAACGGATGTAGATCGCGACCGCGTTCATCGACAGCGTCATCAGCACCAGAACCAGGCCCGCGGCGGCGGCGTTCTGGTGAAAGGCGGCCTCGGGTCTGGAGGTCCAGTTGAACATCTGGATCGGCATCACGGTGAATGGCGAGAACAGCCACTCGAACGACAGAAACGGAAAGTCGGACTTGACCGGCGCGGGCGGCAGGAACGCGATGAACGTCAGAGCCCCGATGGTGATGATGGGGGCCGTCTCGCCAATGGCGCGCGCCATACCGATGATGATGCCGGTCATGATCCCCGGCGTCGAGTACGGGATGATGTGATCCGCAGTGGTCTGCCATTTGGTGGCGCCAAGGGCATAGGCGCCTTCGCGGATCGACGCCGGAATCGAACGGATCGCTTCGCGCGTGGCGACGATCACGATCGGCAGGATGAGCAGCGCGAGCGTCAACCCCGCCGACAGGATGCTCTGCCCGAAACCGAACTGATAGACGAACAGGCCGAGCGCCAGCAGCCCGTAGACGATCGACGGCACCCCGGCGAGGTTGGTGACGTTGATCTCGATGATGTCGGTGATGAGATTCTTGGGCGCGTATTCCTCGAGGTAGATGGCGGCGCCGACCCCCACGGGGATGGCGGCGAGCGCGGTGGTCAGCATGACCAGCGTGGTGCCCACCCAGGCCGACAGGATGCCGGCATGCTCGGCGCGGCGCGACGGAAAGTTGCTGAAGAACTCGAGCGATAGGCGTGGCAACCCGTCGATCGCCATGCCGACGAACAGCGCCGCGAACACCAGCACGCCCAGCATCAGGGCAGCCAGGCCGATCAGAGCGAAAATCATGTCCCAGCGCTTGTGCCGCACGATCAGCGCGCGGATCTCTCCGATGTCTTGTTTCAGCATTTCAGAGTCCGCCGTGCCGCTGGCGGGGGAAGGCCTGGCGCAGCGCAGCCTGGGGGAGGACGTTTCATCTTTAGTAGGCTTGGCGGAAGCGGCGGCGCAGCAGATGGCCGAGAATGTTGAAGCCGAGCGTCAGCAGCATCAACGTGAGGCCGGCGGCAAAGATGGTCTGGTAACCGATGGAGCCATGGGGCAGGTCGCCCAGGGCGACCTGGACGATGAACGCCGTGATCGTCGCCGCAGGCTCCAGCGGGTTCCAGGTGAGATTGGGCTGCATGCCGGCTGCGACCGCCAGGATCATGGTCTCGCCGACCGCGCGCGAGATGCCGAGGATGTAGGCGGCGGAAATGCCCGAGAACGCGGCTGGCGTCACCACGCGCACGGCGGTCTGGAAGCGGGTGGCGCCCATCGCGTACGACCCCTCGCGCATGCTCATCGGCACCGACCGCATGGCGTCCTCGCTCAACGAACTGATATACGGAATGATCATGACGCCCATGACCAGGCCGGCGGAAAGCAGGTTGAACCCCGGCAGGCCCGGAATCAGCCATTGCAGTGCCGGGGTCACGTACAAAAGGGCGAAGTAGCCATAGACGACCGTCGGAACCCCGCCGAGCATCTCGAGGAACGGTTTGGCGATTTCGCGCAGGCTGAACGGGGCGAATTCCGAAAGATAGATCGCGATGACCGTTCCCATGGGAATCGCGACCAGCAGCGCCACCAGGGAGCTCGCCAGGGTGCCGGACAGCAGCACCATGATCCCGTAGTGCGCGTCGTCGAACAGCGGCGTCCATTGGCGATCGGTGAGGAAATCCCACACCGATACGTGCCGGAAGAAGCTGAACGACTCGCTCAGCAGCACGTACACGATGCCGACGGTGACGAATACCGAGAACAAGGCCGACAGGAACAATACGGATTCGATGATCCGCTCGCGAACGTGCCTGAAAGCCCGCCGATGCAAACGTGCGGTCACCTCTCCGCCGGAGACCGTGCCGGGTGGCGGTGGGATCGGCGTCGAAGCCGTTTCAGCGGGAGCAACCGTTGCCGTCATTGTCATGCCCTGCGGGCCGGATCACTCGAAAACACGTCCACCCCCCAGGCTGCGCCGCCCCCTCCAGGGGGCCGGTGCTCTTGTGAGCGGCCCAGCGGGGCACCAAACAGGAGGGCATCCGAACGACCCCTCCCGTTGCGACCGACGACCGAACCCGATCAGAGCCTGGCTTCGAGTTTCATCAATTCCTCGATCGTGAGGCCGACCTTGTTTTCACCGCCGAACCTGGTGCCGATGACCTTCTTGTCAATCATCTCGAGATTGTACGTGTATGCCTTCGGCGGCAGCGGCACGTACTTCACTTCACGCACCAGCGCTTCGGCCGATTTCATGTAGTACTGAACGAATTCGCGGATTTCGGGGCGCTCCAGAGACTTGGCGTTGACATAGATGAAAATCGGTCGGGCAAGCGGCTGGTAGCTGCCGTCGATCACCGTTTCCGGGGACGGCTCGACCGCCTTGCCGGTTCTGGGATTCACGATCGGCACGGCCTTGAGCTTGTCCTTGTTCTCGGCATAGTAGGCATAGCCGAAATAGCCGATGGCATTGCCGTCGCGAGCGATGCCCTGGACCAGGACATTGTCATCTTCGGAAGCGGTGTAGTCGCCGCGACTTGCCTTGGCGCGGCCGTTGATGGCCTCGGTGAAATAGTCGAATGTCCCCGAATCGGCGCCAGCGCCGAACAACTTGAGCGGCTGGTCCGGCCAGCTGCCGTTCACCTGCTTCCAGGTAAGCACCTTTGCCTGCGCCGATGGCTCCCACATTCTGCGCAGATCGGCCACGGTGAGCGACTTGATGAACGTATTCTTGGGGTTCATCACCACGGTCAGCGCGTCGTAGGCAACCGCGAGTTCCACATACTGGACGCCGGTCTTCTTGCAGTCTTCCATCTCGCGCGCGAGGATGGGCCGGGAGGCATCCGATATGTCGGTCTCGCCGCGGCAGAATTTCTTGAAACCGCCACCGGTGCCCGAAATGCCGACTGTGACCCGGATCTTGTTCTTCTTGAACTTCTGGAAATCCTCGGCTACCGCTTCGGTGATGGGGAATACCGTGGACGATCCATCGACCTTCACCGTCTCCTGAGCTGTGGCCAGCGTCGGCACCATGGCCAAGCATAGCAGCGCCGTGGCGCCGACGATCGATCGATTCAAGACTGAGCACTGCATCTGGTTTCTCCTGTGAAATATCGGGCTTCGCAACCCCGCGCCGAGTGTAGGTTTCGATTGTGACAATTTCATTGCAGTTCGAGCCGGAGCGCAGCCTGGGGGTGGGAAACGAAAGGAATGGCTGAACCGAAGGGGCCCCGTCCACAGGGTCCCCCGAGGAACGGGGCGCCCCCTCGGGGGAAGGCGCAGCGCAGCCTGGGGGGGACGTCAACTCAGCTCGGCGAATCACCCCGAGCGTCCGCGGCGAGCCGGATGGTATCGGCAAGACCGTGTGCCAGACCGGACACCTCGCCGACGTGCTCGCCCTCGACCATCACGCGAATTACCGGCTCGGTTCCCGAGGGCCGCAGAAGAATACGGCCGCGCCGGCCGAGGACCGCCTCGGCAGCGGCAAGCGCGGCGGAGACCTCGGCATGGGCACGATAATCGAAGCCACGGCGGGTCGGCACGTTGACGAGGATCTGGGGCAGCAGCGTGAGGTCGGCAGTGGCCTCCGCCAGCGTCTGTCCGGCCGTGCGCAATGCGATCAGCACTTGCAACGCGGAAACGATGCCGTCGCCAGTGGTATGCCGGTCGAGACAGACGATATGGCCGGAGTTTTCGCCGCCCAGCACCCAACCGCGCTCGATCATGGCCTCGAGCACGTAGCGGTCACCCACTGCCGTGCGGGCCACGGGAATACCGAGTCGGCCCAGCGCGAGTTCGGTTCCGAGGTTGGTCATAAGGGTACCGACGACGCCGCCTGGCAGGCCGCCGGACAGCTTTCGCTGACGAGCAATGACGTAGAGCAGCGCGTCACCGTCATACAGTCTGCCGGTGGCATCCGCCATGACAAGGCGATCACCATCACCATCCAGGGCAACGCCGATATCGGCGCCATGAACCGCGACCTCACGGGCGATACACTCCGGATGGGTGGCACCACAGCCGTCATTGATGTTCAGTCCATTGGGGTGGTTTCCGACCGTGACCACCTCGGCGCCGAGTTCGTGCAGGACCGGGCCCGCAACCCCGTACGCCGCGCCGTGCGCGCAATCGACCACGATCTTGAGCCCGCGCAGGTCGAGCTCGTTCGGAAAGGTGCTCTTGCAGAATTCGATGTAGCGGCCTGCGGCATCCGTGACCCGACGCGCGCGACCGAGTTGTGCGGACGGCATGCATCCCATCGGCGCCGAGAGACGCGCTTCGATCTGCCGCTCGGTGTCGTCCGCCAGCTTGCGCCCATTGGCGCCGAAGAACTTGAGACCGTTATCGTCATAGGGATTGTGCGACGCACTGATGACGATGCCGGCCGCCAGCCGTAGAGCCCGGGTGAGATAGGCGATGGCCGGGGTCGGCATCGGGCCGGCCAGCAGTACGTCGACGCCGGCGGCAGTCAACCCGGCCTGAAGTGCCGCCTCGAGCATGTAGCCCGAGATGCGGGTGTCCTTGCCGATCAGGACCGTCGCGCGGTCCGCGCTGGCATCGCCGCGCCGCGCCAGCACCTCGCCAGCCGCATGCCCGAGGCGCATCACGAAATCAGCGGTGATCGGCGCCTCGCCGACCTTGCCGCGGACGCCATCGGTGCCGAAATAGTGTCTCTCGGTCATCGACGCTGCGGGAACTCGAAAGAGTCGTCTTCGATTGCCAGCCAGACGGCAATCGCGTCACGGGATGCAGCCACGTCATGCACCCGCAGGATTGCCGCTCCACGGACCAACAGGGCCAGCGCCGCGGCAACGCTGGCATGAACCCGGTCGGTTTCGGGGCGGCCGGTGGTCGCACCGAGCAGGGATTTGCGCGAAACACCGGCGAGCACGGGCCGCCCGAGCGCGAGGATCGCCTGCTGTCTGCGAATCAATTGCAGGTTGTGCCGGCCGGTCTTGCCGAATCCGTATCCAGGATCGACCACGATGCGATCACGAGAAATTCCACCCGCTTCGCATGCCGCGATCCGGGAATCGAGGAAGGCCGCGACTTCGGCAACCACATCGTCGTAGGCCGGCGCCACCTGCATGGTGAGTGGTTCGCCGAGCATGTGCATCAGGCATACGGCCGCCGGTCCCGAGGCCACCGCTTCGAGGGCACCCGGTCGTCGCAGGGCCCAGACGTCATTGATCATCGACGCGCCCGCGGCCATCGCCGCCCGCATGACTTCCGGTTTGCTGGTGTCCACCGATACCGGCACCGGACCGGTAGCGAGCGCCTCGACAACCGGAACCACCCTGGCGAGTTCAACGTCTACCGATACCGGAGACGCGCCGGGACGGGTTGATTCGCCGCCGATATCGATGATGTCGGCACCTTCGGCAACCAGACGCCAGGCGTGCTCAATCGCCTGGTCGGGGGAAGCGTGCCGTCCGCCGTCGGAAAACGAGTCGGGGGTGACGTTGACCACACCCATGAGCAGCGGACGCGAAAACGAAAGCTCAAACCGACCGGCACTCAGGCGGGGTGGAACAATGGGTTGAGCCTGGTTACCGAGCATTCGCTCACCCCTCGCACCAACGTCGTTCAGGCGGATTTTCCGTGAACGCGAGGAGCGAGCAGGCGCCGGGAGATTTCAGAGTTCCGTCGCGGGTGTCGCGGTTGGCGCCGGCGAGGGCGTGTTGTCTTGCGGCGGCTTGGACGCGGGCGTAGCCGCAGGCTTCGGCGGCCGCGGCGGGCGCCCCGCCATGATATCGCCGACCTGATCGGCGTCGAGGGTTTCCCATTCGAGCAGAGCGCCTGCCATGGCTTCGACCTTGTCCCGGTTTTCCTCGATCAACTTGCGCGCAAGCGCGTATTGGGCGTCGATGATCTGCCGAATCTCGTGGTCGACCGATTTCATGGTCGCCTCCGAGAGATTCTTGTGGGTCGTGATCGACCGGCCGAGAAACACTTCGCCTTCGTTCTCGCCATAGACCATTGGGCCGAGACTGTCCGACATGCCCCACTCGGTGACCATTCGCCGTGCCATGTCGGTGGCGCGCTGGAAATCGTTCGACGCGCCAGTCGTCATCTGATTCATGAATACTTCTTCGGCGATCCGACCACCGAACAGGACGGAGATGTTCTGCAGCAGGTACTCACGGTCCATGCTGTAGCGGTCTTCGGCGGGAAGCTGCATCGTCAGGCCAAGCGCTCGGCCTCGTGGAATGATCGTAACCTTGTGCACCGGGTCGGTACGAATGAGCAGCTTGGCGACGACCGCGTGGCCGGACTCGTGGTAAGCGGTGTTCTTGCGCTCGTGTTCCGGCATGACCATGGAGCGGCGTTCCGCGCCCATCATGATCTTGTCCTTGGCGCGCTCGAAATCTTCCATGTCGACCAGGCGCTTGCTGCTTCGTGCCGCGAATAGCGCCGCTTCATTGACCAGATTGGCGAGGTCGGCACCGGAAAATCCGGGGGTGCCACGCGCCAGCAAGTCGGGGCGCACATCGGGCGCGATCGGCACCTTACGCATGTGCACCATGAGGATCTGCTCACGTCCACGGATATCGGGCAATGGCACCACCACTTGGCGGTCGAAGCGACCCGGCCGCAACAGCGCCGGATCGAGTACATCGGGCCGGTTGGTCGCGGCGATCACGATGACGCCGGCGTTGGCCTCGAAACCATCCATCTCGACGAGCAGCTGATTAAGGGTCTGCTCACGTTCGTCGTTGCCGCCCCCGAGCCCGGCGCCGCGCTGGCGTCCGACGGCATCGATTTCGTCGATGAAAACGATGCAGGGCGCCTGCTTCTTGGCCTGCTCGAACATGTCACGCACCCGGGCAGCACCCACCCCGACGAACATCTCGACGAAGTCCGAACCGGAAATCGAGAAGAAAGGCACCTTGGCTTCGCCGGCGATAGCCCGAGCAAGCAACGTTTTTCCGGTGCCCGGACTGCCCACCATCAAAACGCCGCGAGGGATCCGTCCACCCAGCTTCTGGAACTTGCCCGGATCACGCAGGAAATCGACCAGTTCGGAGACTTCCTCCTTGGCCTCTTCGCAGCCGGCCACCTCGGCAAAGGTAACCGGGTTGGTGTTCTCGTCCAGCAGTCGCGCGCGGCTCTTGCCGAACGAGAACGCCCCACCTCGTCCGCCACCCTGCATCTGCCGCATGAAGAACACCCACACCCCGATCAGCAGCAGCATCGGGAACCACGACACGAAGATGTTCATCAGGAGCGAAGGCTCCTCCTCGGGCTTGGCTTCGACCTGGACACCATTCTTGAGGAGATCGGACACCAGCCAGAGGTCCTGCGGGGCGTAGACCGTGATCCGCTTGCCCTCGGAAGTGGTGGCCTTGAGGACCCGCCCTTCGATGGTGACCTTGACGATCGAGCCCTTCTTGACCTCTTCGATGAACTGGGAGTATTCCATCGGCGCCTGCGCACTCGGGCGCTGACTGAACTGATTGAATACGGTCATCAGAACCAGCGCGATGACGAGCCATATCGCAACGTTCTTGATGAGATTGCTCAAGGCTTCTCCTGAACTTGGGGGCGCGGGCGCCGCTGCATGGAAACTGCTGGAGACAAAAAAGGCGTCGCCAGCGACGCCTCACACTTCGTCTTATTCTACGCTCGAAACGTTCCCCGGCGATGGTGACGCCCCTGCACGGATCGGCCGCCGGGCCAGCAGGTAGGTTTCGGCACTTCGGCCACGCGACGCTTCCGGCTTGCGCGACACCACCTGGGCAAAGTGCCGACGCACTTCGCGCACATATTCGTCGAAGCCGGCACCGTGGAACACCTTGACCAGAAACACCCCGTCTGGCGACAGCAACTGCAAGGCAAACTCCAGCGCGAGTTCTGCGAGGCCTACCGATCTGGCTTGGTCCGCCATCGCGATACCGCTGACATTGGGCGCCATGTCGGAAAGCACAAGCCCCACGCGGCGCCCGGCCAGCGCCGCTTCGACCACGGCAAGCGTCACGGCGTCGCCGAGGTCGCCGCGCACGAACCGAACCCCGGGCAGAGGTTCCATGTCGAGCAGGTCGACCGCCACGACATGACCCGCGCTCCCGACCTGCCGCGCGGCCACCTGAGCCCATCCGCCCGGGGTCGACCCCAGGTCGACAACGGTCATGCCCGGCTTCAGCAGGTGGTCGCGGGCATCGATCTGCTGCAGCTTGAACGCCGCACGCGACCGCAAGCCCTCGGCCTTCGCTTTCTGTACCCAGGGATCGTTGACGTGCTCACGCATCCACGCCTTGCTGGTTCTGGTTCTGGCCATCGCTTAGAATCCGGTATTCGATAGTGAACGTCCATGCCCATCACATCCGCCCAACGCCGAAATCTCCGCGCCAGCGCCCATGCGCTCGATCCCGTTGTCCTGATCGGCAATCATGGTCTGAGTCCGGCCGTGTTCGAAGAAATCGACCGCAGCCTGCGCAGTCATGAACTGATCAAGATTCATGTCGCCAGTGAAGATCGGGAAGCGCGGCAGCGCATCCTGCGCGAAATCTGCGATGCGGTACAGGCGGAAGCCGTACAGAGCATCGGTCGAATGCTGGTGATCTACCGCGTGAACCCCGAGGCGGCGCCCAAACCGGCGCCGGCACGGCGCAAGCCGGTCCGGGCGCTCAAGCGCTCGTTCCAGACTAAGCCCTGACGCACCCCGGTACCCCAGCCCCGCCCGGCCACGGATCAGCGTTGACCACGGCCGGCCAGGGCCACCATCAGGATCGCCAGAGCACTCTCGATCAGATAAAGAATGCTGGCCACGCCGTGCCAGGTCGCGAAACGATCGCGAAAGACGCTTTCCATGACCTCTCGCGGCAACGCCTGCTCTTTCAGGCTCGCGAGGATCGGTTGCACCCAGAACTGCCCGGAAACACTCACCAGCAGCATCAGCACCACCACCCAGAAGAACCACCGGCGCATGGCGCCGAGCCCGAAACGTCCGAGCTGAAAAATCAGCAGGTAGAGACCGCAGGCGGCACCGATATAGGCCATGCCCGAGAACATCTCGCCGGCGAGCGCGCCGGCGATCTGGCGATCCGGCACATGGTGGAACAGCGTCGGCGCGACCAACGCCCCGACGATCCAGAGACCGCCCGCCCAGAGCGCCACGACGATGTCGTTCAGCGTAGTGAAAAAACGGGTCATGGCCGATGCAGTCGCCGGGGGGGATGAAATTGCTCACCGGCTGCCACGGACGGGATTCGCCGGGCGCCGCAGCACTCTACTCGTACCGCACATCCAGGATTTCGTACTCCTTGATCCCACTGGGCGCGTTGACCTCGGCCACGTCACCCGCGTACTTGCCGATGAGCGCCCGCGCGATCGGCGAACCGATCGAGATCTTGCCCTGCTTGATGTCGGCTTCGTCGTCACCGACGATCTGGTAGGTCACCGTTTCGCCGGCGCCGGCATCTTCGAGATCGACCGTGGCACCGAACACGCAGCGGCCCTCGGCATCGAGCAAGGTCGGATCGATGATCTGCGCGTTCGCGAGCTTGCTCTCGATCTCGGTGATGCGACCTTCGACGAAGCCCTGTCGTTCCTTGGCGGCGTCGTACTCGGCATTTTCGGACAGATCACCGTGCGCCCGCGCTTCGGCGATCGCGGCGATCACCGCCTGGCGCTCGACCGTCTTGAGCTGGCGCAGTTCGTGTCGCAGCTTTTCAGCACCGATCACGGTCAGGGGAACCTTCGCCATCGCTATCTGACTCCTCGGGAGTGGGGAACGAACAAAGTCACGCTGCAATCCAGGAAGGGCGCCGGGCAGCGCGGCCTGGGGGTGCCGAACGAAGGGACCTCGGAAGCGGAGGGGCAGCGCCAACAGGGTCCCCCGAGGACGCTGCGCCCCCTTGAAGCGGGAAGGCGAAGCGCAGCGCAGCCTGGGGGTGGGCAATCATCGCAGGCGGGCGTGGAGGCTCTGCAGCGAGCACGCGCCCAATTCACGCATGTGCTGCATGCCCGTGCAGGCAGCCCGGGCACCGGCGACCGTCGTGTAGTAGGTGATGCGGCTTTGCAACGCGGAGCGGCGGATCGAGTAGGAATCCCGGATCGCGGAGCGACGATCTTCGACGGTGTTGACGATGAACGCGATCTCGCCGTTCTTGATCATGTCGACCACATGGGGGCGGCCCTCGGCGACCTTGTTGACCGCCGACACGGCAAGACCCGCTTCGACCAGGTAGGCGGCGGTGCCACGGGTGGCGAGGAGCTGAAATCCGAGCCCGGCGAGCGTGCGGGCGATGTCGACCACTTTCGGCTTGTCCGAGCCGCGAACGCTGATGAACGCACGGCCGGTGGCCGGCAGCTTGACCCCAGCCGCCAGTTGCGACTTGACGAAGGCCTCGGCGAAGGTGTCGCCGACCCCCATCACTTCGCCGGTGGACTTCATTTCGGGTCCGAGAATCGTATCCACCCCGGGAAACTTGATGAACGGAAAGACGGCTTCCTTGACGCAATAGTAGGGTGGCACCACCTCGCCGACGATCCCTTGCCGATCGAGCGAGACGCCCGCCATGCAGCGTGCGGCGATCTTGGCGAGCTGCAAACCGGTCGCCTTCGACACATAAGGCACCGTGCGCGACGCTCTCGGATTGACCTCGAGCACGAACACGGTGTTGTCCTGGATCGCGAACTGGACGTTCATCAACCCGATGACATCGAGCGCATCGGCCATTGCGACCGTCTGGCGCCGCAGTTCGTCCTGAAGTTCGGCAGACAGACTGAAGGGCGGCAGCGAGCACGCCGAGTCGCCTGAGTGGACGCCGGCCTGCTCGATGTGCTCCATGATGCCGCCGATCAGCACGCGAGAGCCGTCCCGGATCGCATCGACGTCGACCTCAATGGCGTCGTTGAGGAAGCGATCGAGCAGCACCGGGCTGTCGTTGCTGACCTTCACCGCTTCACGCATGTAGCGCTCGAGATCCTGTTGCTCGTGCACGATTTCCATCGCGCGCCCACCGAGGACATAGGACGGACGGACGACCAGCGGATACCCGATCTCCTCCGCCAGACGCAACGCCTGTTCGGGCGCGCGCGCCGTGCGGTTCGGCGGCTGCCGCAGACCGAGCGTCTGAAGCAGACCCCGGAAACGTTCACGGTCCTCCGCGCAATCGATCATGTCGGGCGAGGTGCCGATGATCCGCACGCCATTGGCCTCAAGGTCGCGCGCGAGCTTGAGCGGGGTCTGCCCGCCATACTGCACAATCACGCCCCAGGGTTGCTCGACGTGCACGATCTCGAGCACATCCTCGAGCGTCAGCGGTTCGAAGTAGAGCCGGTCGGAGGTGTCGTAGTCGGTGGATACGGTTTCGGGATTGCAGTTGACCATGATGGTCTCGAAACCATCTTCGCGCAGGCTGAGTGCTGCATGCACGCAGCAGTAGTCGAACTCGATGCCCTGTCCGATGCGGTTGGGCCCGCCCCCGAGGACCATGATCTTGCGACGATCCGTGGGACGCGCCTCGCATTCCTGCTCATAGGTCGAATACAGATAGGCGGTATGGGTGTCGAACTCGGCCGCGCAGGTATCGACACGCTTGAACACCGGCCGCACGCCGAGACCCTGGCGATGCCCGCGGACCTGATCCTGGGTGGCGCCCAGCAGCGCCGCGAGGCGGCGATCGGAGAAGCCCTTGCGCTTCAGGTCGAGCATGTCGTCGGTCCGCAGCGAATCGAGAGACCGGCCGGCCAGCGTCAGCTCGGTGCGGACGATATCCTCGATCTGCGCCAGAAACCACGGATCGATGCGGGTGAAGCCGTGCACCTCGTCGAGGCTCATGCCGATGCGAAACGCATCGGCGACGTAGAAGATGCGGTCCGGCCCGGCGTCGCCCATCTCGGTCTCGATACGCTCGCGGTCGGTGGTCCGCGGATCGAAGCCGTCGGCACCGGTCTCGAGGCCACGCAGCGCCTTCTGCATCGACTCCTGGAAGGTACGGCCCATTGCCATCACTTCGCCGACCGATTTCATCTGCGTGGTGAGGCGGCTGTCCGCCTGCGGGAACTTCTCGAACGCAAACCGTGGAATCTTGGTGACGACGTAGTCGATGGAGGGTTCGAACGATGCGGGTGTCGCGCCACCGGTGATATCGTTGCGCAGTTCGTCGAGCGTGAAGCCCACGGCGAGCTTGGCGGCGATCTTGGCGATCGGGAAGCCGGTTGCCTTGGACGCGAGCGCCGACGAACGCGAAACCCGCGGGTTCATCTCGATCACCAGCATCCGGCCGTCGGTCGGGTCGATGGCGAACTGCACATTCGAGCCCCCGGTCTCGACGCCGATCTCGCGCAGCACCGCGAGCGACGCGTCGCGCATGATCTGGTACTCCTTGTCGGTGAGCGTCTGCGCGGGCGCCACCGTGATCGAGTCGCCGGTATGGATGCCCATCGGATCGAGATTCTCGATGGCGCAGATGATGATGCAGTTATCGCTGCGATCACGCACCACCTCCATCTCGAACTCCTTCCAGCCGATGACCGACTCCTCGATCAGCAGTTCCTTGGTCGGCGAGGCTTCCAGGCCGCGTTCGCAGATGGTCACGAACTCCTCGCGGTTGTAGGCGATGCCGCCGCCGGAGCCGCCGAGCGTGAACGATGGGCGGATGATGGTGGGGTAGCCGACCATCGCCTGCACCTGCAGCGCCTCCTCCATGCTGTGGGCGATGGCCGAGCGCGCCGATTGCAGACCGATGCGGGTCATGGCCGCCTTGAATTTCTCACGGTCCTCGGCCTTGTCGATCGCCTCTCTCGAGGCGCCGATCATCTCGACACCGTAGCGTTCGAGCACACCGTGCCGGGCAAGATCGAGAGCGCAGTTGAGCGCCGTCTGGCCTCCCATGGTGGGCAACAGGGCGTCGGGGCGCTCGATGGAGATGATCTTCTCCACCATCTGCCAATGCACCGGTTCGATGTAGGTCACATCGGCCAGATCCGGATCGGTCATGATGGTCGCCGGATTGGAATTGACCAGGATCACGCGATATCCCTCTTCGCGCAGCGCCTTGCAGGCCTGGGCACCGGAATAGTCGAACTCGCAGGCTTGGCCGATGATGATCGGGCCGGCACCGATGATAAGGATGCTCTGGATGTCGGTTCGTCTGGGCATGGTTCTGGTGGTCTGAAGCGGCTGGCGTGGCCTCGGCCAGGCGGGTGCCTAGCGATGCTCCCGGTTCATGAGGTCGACGAACCGGCCGAACAGGTAGTCGACGTCGTGCGGACCGGGGCTCGCTTCCGGATGCCCCTGGAAGCAGAACGCCGGTAGGTCGGTACGGGCAAACCCCTGCAGCGAGCCGTCGAACAACGAGCGGTGCGTCACGCGCGCGGTCGGCGGCAACGTGGCGGCATCGACCACGAACCCGTGGTTCTGGCTGGTGATCATGACGCGCCCGGAATCGAGATCCTGGACCGGGTGGTTGGCACCGTGGTGCCCGAACTTCATCTTGAGGGTTCGCGCACCGCTGGCGAGCGCCATGAGCTGATGCCCGAGGCAGATGCCGAACATGGGCAACTTCATTGCCATCAACTCGCGGATTGCATCGATGGCGTAGTCGCAAGGCTCGGGATCACCCGGACCATTCGACAGGAACACGCCGTCAGGGCGCAGCGCCATGACCTTGCTCGCGGGCGTTCGCGCCGGCACGACGGTGATCCGGCAACCGTGCGAGGCAAGCTGCCGCAGGCTGTTGTACTTGATGCCGAAGTCGTAGGCGACGACGTGGTGCCGGGCCTCACGCCTGACACCGTAGCCTTGCTCCAGGGACCACGTCGACTGGTCCCATTCGAAAACCTCGTTGCACGATACCACCTGGGCCAGATCCATGCCGGCGAGTCCGGGAAAAGCTTTCGCCTGGTCTATCGCCGATGCCTCGTCAACGCTGCCGGCCATGATGCAACCACCCTGGGCACCACGTTCGCGCAGGATTCGCGTGAGCATGCGGGTATCGATGCCGGCGATGGCAACGATGCCTTCGTCGCGCAGGTAGGTAGGGAGATCGCGGGTCATACGCCAGTTGCTGGCACGCAGCGGAAGGTCGCGGATCACGAGGCCGGCGGCGTGGATGCGGGCACCCTCGATGTCCTGGGGGTTGGCGCCGGTATTGCCGATGTGCGGATAGGTCAGCGTGACGATCTGCCGACAATACGAGGGGTCGGTGAGGATTTCCTGGTAGCCGGTCATCGCGGTGTTGAATACCACCTCACCGGCGGTGGAACCCTCGGCGCCGATCGATACGCCGCGAAAAATCGTCCCGTCTGCAAGCGCGAGGACGGCGGACTGACGATCGGGCACGAATCTGACTCCTGCGGCTGATGCGTCGTTACGACGCTTGATATATGCCAAGCGGGAGGGCGCTTGCGCGCCACTCCCGCCCAGTTTCAGATTTTGATTGTACGCCCCGGGCGCGCAGTCTTCAATCGAAGTGATCTAAACGTAAGCCGGTAAGCCGGCGCCAGCACCCACGCGACCGACCGCTACTGACGCGGCCCGTTCCAGCGAAGGGGTGACATCCGCAGGGTTCCCCGAGGGATGTTGCGCCCCCCCTGGGGGAAGGCGCAGCGCAGCCTGGGGGTGAACCTTTCTCTCAGCGCAAGCCGAGTACATCTTGCATGTCGTGCATGCCGCTGCGGCGTCCTGCGAGGTAGCGTGCCGCCCGTATGGCGCCGGTCGCGAAGGTCGCGCGGCTCGCCGCGCGGTGCGTGATCTCCACCCGCTCACCGCTGCCGGCAAAGATCACCGTGTGGTCGCCGACGATATCGCCGCCGCGGATGGTGGCAAAGCCGATGCTCCCTTGCCGCCGCTCGCCGGTCACGCCCTCGCGACAGAACACGGCATCGGCCGCGAGGTCGCGGCCGAGCGCCGCGGCAACAACTTCGCCCATGCGCAAAGCCGTGCCGGAAGGCGCATCCACCTTGTACCGGTGGTGCGCCTCCACAATCTCGACATCGTAGTCGTCGCCGAGAATGCGGGCGGCAATGTCCAGCAACTTGAGCGACACCGTGACACCGACGCTCATGTTCGGCGCCATCACGATCGCGATGCCGGCGGCGGTGGCGGCGAGCCAGTCTTTTTGCGCGGCATCGAACCCGGTGGTGCCGATGACGAGGTTGACGCCGCTGGCCAGGCATGCGCGTGCGTGGCCGATGGTTCCCTCGGGGCGGGTGAAATCGATCAGCACGTCGGCACCGGCAAGCGCAGCCGTCAGATCGGCACCCACCTTGACGCCATTCGGCGCGCCGATCAGTTCACCCGCGTCGCGCCCGATGAACGGGCTGCCGGGTTGTTCGAGAGCGGCGTGCAGTCTCAGGTCCGGGCCCTGCGCGATGGCCTCCATCAATGCGCGGCCCATGCGCCCGGCACTCCCGGCAACCACGATTCGAGTGCTCAACGAGCCCTCACTTCGAAACCGGCGCCGACGCGGCGGCGGCCGGCTCGGCCTTCAGGCCGGGCGCTTCTGGCACATCACCCAGGATCCATTTCAGCTTGTCTTCCGCGAAGATCAGGGTGATGAGGCGCCGGTCACCGACCCTACCGCCCTTGGTCGAGCGGTAGTAGTAATCCCATCGCTCGGGCCGGAACACCGATGCCACCAGCGGCGTGCCGAGAACGAACTTGACCTGGGAACGCGTCATGTCGAGGCGCAGCTTGAACAGCATTTCCTGGGTGACGACATTGCCTTGCTGGACATCGAGCTGGTACGGCCCGAGGCCGCACGCGCCCTGCACAGCCAGCAGCAGTGCCAGTGCCGTCACTCCCACCCAACGCCGCAGCGCGCCACTACCATTCATCATTCTCAGGTACCGCAAAAGACTCTATGATACCCGACGTCTTTTTGCGCCTTTCCCGAACTCGCCCATGTCCAATCGCACCCCGAACGACCTGAAGACCATGGGTCTGAAGGCGACGCTCCCGCGCCTGAAGATTCTCAATCTCTTCGAAAACAGCGCCGAGCGGCACCTCACGGCCGAAGACGTCTACAAACTGTTGATCGGCGAAGGCATGGATATCGGCCTCGCCACCATCTATCGGGTGTTGACGCAGTTCGAGCAGGCCGGGTTGCTGATTCGCCACCACTTCGAAAGCGGCAAGGCAGTGTTCGAGCTGAACGAAGGTGGTCATCATGATCACTTCGTCTGCCTGCAATGTGGCCAGGTCGAGGAATTCTTCGACGATCAGATCGAGAAACGTCAGCTCGAGGTTGCCAAGGCTCGCGGATTTGTCATCCATGAGCATTCCTTGCAACTGTATGTGCACTGCACTCGGACCGACTGCCCGAACCGGAAATAGCCTGGCTCGCGCGCTGCTCCCGGCGCCGGTTCACGATCAACCCGTAAGCTGGTGACCGAGCATCTCGGCGGCATGCCGCCGCGTGGTATCGGTGATGGTCACGCCCCCGAGCATCCGAGCGATCTCGTCGACACGCTGCGGCGTGGTCAAGCGTTCCACAGTCGATACCGTGGTATCGGCTGCTGCTCGTTTTGAAACCCGCCAGTGCTGCGAAGCGACTGCGGCAACCTGGGGTAGATGGGTGATGCACAGCACCTGCCGCCCGACGCCGAGCGCTGCCAGCATGCGTCCGACGACCTCGGCGACACCGCCGCCGATACCCGCATCGACCTCATCGAAGACCAGTGTCGGCGCACCGGCGTCGCGCACCGTCGCTGTTTGCAGAGCCAGCGACAAACGCGACAGTTCACCACCCGAAGCAACCCGCGCCACCGGCCGCAGGCTGGCGCCGGCATGCCCGCCGACCAGGAACTCGACCTGTTCCCGGCCGGTGGCGGACGGGTCCGCGAGCGGCGTCAGCGCGACGTCGAATCGCCCACCCGGCATCGCCAGGGTCTGCATCGCCTCTGTCACGCGCGTCGACAGGTCTCGGGCGGAGGTCGCCCGCACGACCGAGAGCTGCCCGGCAACGTCCGACCACACGGCCCTCGCCGCCGCTTCGGCGGTGGCCAGCGCCTGGGGGTCGAACGCCGCGGCCAGGGACCGCAGCCGCTCCTGCAATCCGGTCAGGCAGGCCGACAAGTCTTCCGGCGCCACGCGGTATTTGCGGGCGGCACCGACCACGGCGTCGATGCGGGCCTCGACCTCGCGCAATCTCGCGGGATCGACGTCCAGGCCCTGCCGGTAGTGCCTGAGCGCATACACGGCCTCCTGCAACAGGATGCGAGCCGATTCCAGGCCGTCAAGCACGGGACCGATCCGGGCGTCATGTTCCACCATCGACCGCAGGCGCGCGATGACCGCCGCTGCCGCAGGCAGCGCCGCACCATCGCCTTCCGACAACCGCTCGAGGCTCGCCTCGGTGCCCTCGATGAGGGCGGCGGCGTGGGCAAGCCGCCCGTGATCGGCCTGGGTATCGGCCCACTGCGCCGGATCGAATCCGAGCCGCTCGAGCTCGCCGATCTGCCAGGCGAGCTGGTCGCGCTCACCCATCGCCGCCTGCGCGCCCGCCTCGGCGCGGGCGCAGGCATCCGCGGCCGCACGCCACGCGCCGTGACACCTTGCAACGTCGGTGGCAAGGGCGACGGCACCAGCCTGGATATCGAGAATGGCGCGCTGGCCGGCTGCTCGCATGAGCGACTGATGTTCGTGCTGTCCGTGGATTTCCACCAGGAATTCGCCGGTCTCACGCAACTGCGCGGCCGTGCAAGGATGCCCGTTGAGATAGGCGCGCGACCGGCCCGTGGCGTCGATCACGCGTCGCAGGATGCACTCGCCGTCATCGCCGGCAAGGTCGTGCGCCGCGAGATAGCGTCCAACCGGTTCGACGCCGGCAATGTCGAACTCGGCGGTGACTTCGGCCCGTTCGCAGCCCTCGCGCACCATGGCGGCCTCGGCCCGGCCGCCGATGGCGACCAGCAGCGCATCGATCAGGATCGACTTGCCGGCGCCGGTTTCGCCGGTCAGCACCCCGAACCCATGCGACAACTCCAGGCGCAGGCGGTCGACGATCACGAAGTCGCGGATGCCAAGAGCGGTCAACATTGCGTGCGGCTGGTCCGGGGCGGTCGGGGTCAGCGACCCGGCGACTCGCTCCAGTGCAGTTTTTCCCTGAGCATGTGGTAGTAGTCGTGATTGGCCGGATGCAGCAGCCGCACCACATGACGGCACCGCCGGACCACGACCCGGTCGCCCTCCTTCAGTTCGCAATGGGAATGGCTGTCGAAATGCACGCGAGCGTCAGCGGCCCGGTGCACCACGATCTCCAGGGTCACGTCACCGGGCAGAACGATCGGCCGATTGGCCAGCGTCTGCGGACACACCGGCACCAGGGTGAGCACCGACAGCGAAGGGTGCAGTATCGGCCCCCCTGCCGACAGCGCGTAGGCGGTGGAACCGGTCGGCGTCGCCACCAGCAGGCCGTCGGCACGCAAGCGGTAGAGCATCTGGCCGTTCACCCGCACCTCCAGGTCGATCAGCCCGCCCCCGGCGCCCTTGCTGACCGCGACATCATTGAAGGCAACCACATCGTCCAGCCGCAGATCGCCGCGCATCACGTCCGAGGCGATCAGCATCCGCTGTTCGACGATGAATCGGCCTTCGAGCATCGCGCCGACCGTGGCGAACATCGTATCGATCGATACGTCGGTGAGAAAACCGAGGCGGCCGACATTGACACCCGCCAGCGCGACGTCGAACGGCGCCAGGGTACGGGCGATGTTGAGCATGGTGCCGTCGCCACCGATGACGATGGCGAGGTCGGCGCTGCGACCGATCTGTTCCAGCGTCAGCACGGGCCGCCGGTGGTCGCTGACATGCGCGGCCGTGAGCGGGTCGACCGATACCTCGACACCCCGGTGTTCGAGGAATTCGGCCAGTTGCAGCAGCGGCTGGGCGATCTCGGGACTTTTGTACTTCCCGATCAGGGCTACATGACGAAAGGCGGTATCCATCCGGGCGATTATCGAGGTTCGGTCGAACCGGTGACAAGCGAAGCCGGTGTTGGCTGGCATACACACGAAAAGCGCAAGCGTCACTGCCGCATCGCAGCAACGTGCCACATACCCCTATAATCGAGCCATGCTCAACGAACGCGCGCGAATCCTGCTGAAGACCCTGGTGGAGCACTACATCAGCGACGGGCAACCGGTCGGATCGCGGGCGCTGTCGAAATACTCCGGGCTCGACCTGTCCCCCGCCAGCATCCGCAACGTGATGGCCGATCTTGAGGAAATGGGGTACATCGCCAGCCCTCATACCTCGGCCGGCCGAATTCCCACCCCACGCGGTTACCGCTTTTTTGTCGACACCCTGCTGACCGTCAAGCCGCTGGCGCAAGGCGAGATCGACCAGCTCGAAGACCAGTTGCAGCCGGACAACCGCCAACGGGTGGTCTCCTCGGCATCGCACCTGCTGTCGGATCTCACCAGCTTCGCCGGCGTGGTCATGACCCCCAGGCGCCGCAACCTGGCGTTTCGTCACATCGAGTTCCTGCGGCTGTCGGACAATCGTCTGCTGCTGATCATCGTTACGCCGGACGGCGACGTGCAGAATCGCATCCTGCTCACCGACCGGCCCTACTCGCCGTCGCAGCTCACCGAAGCCGCCAACTACCTCAATCAGAACTACGCCGGGCGCGACTTCGACGATATCCGGCGCAACTTGCGCGAGGAACTGCAGCAGCTCCGAGAGGACGTGACGCATCTGATGACCCGGGCCCTGGATGCCGGGTCCGAGGCCATGCACGAACGCAGCGACGCCATGGTGATCTCCGGAGAACGTAACCTGCTCAATGTCGAAGACCTGTCGTCGAACATGGAGAGCCTGCGCAAGCTGTTCGCCCTGTTCGATCAGCGCACCGGCTTTCTGCAGCTGCTCGAGATGTCGAGTCGCGCCCAGGGGGTCCAGATCTTCATCGGTGGCCACTCCGGCCTGGTACCCCTCGACGAATGCAGCGTCGTGACGGCACCTTACGAAGTCGATGGACAGGTGGTGGGAACGGTCGGCGTGATCGGCCCGACCCGAATGGCCTACGAACGCATCATCCCGATCGTCGACATCACCGCCAAGCTGCTGTCGAGCGCCCTGTCGCACAACGACTCCGCGAATCGCCCCTGACGCAGGCGCCCCGACACGAGACTCGCCCGCCACGGCGGGCGCCTGGCCACCCTCCTTAACCCGCCCGCCCCACCTCCCGATCCGACGATGCCGTACACCGCCGAGCCGGCGTTCATCCACGGAACCCCGAGCAGAACCGGAATCCTGCTGGTCAACCTGGGCACCCCCGACGCACCCGACGCCCCTGCGCTCAAGCGCTACCTGAAGGAGTTCCTCTGGGATCGCCGGGTAGTCGAGATCCCGCGGCCCATCTGGTGGCTCATCCTCAATGGGATCATCCTCAACAGTCGGCCGAAGAAATCCGCGGCCAAGTACGCCACCGTATGGACCCCCGAGGGTTCGCCGCTCAAGGTCCACACCGCCCGGCAGGCACGACTGCTGGACGGGTACCTCGGACAGGTGGTGAAGTCACCGTTTGTCGTCGACTTCGCCATGCGATACGGCAATCCGTCGGTCGCTTCGGTGCTGGCGCGGCTGCGCGCGGAAAGGTGCGACCGCGTGCTGGTGGTGCCGCTCTATCCCCAGGCTGCGAGCAGCACCACCGGCAGCACCTACGACGCGGTGTTCGCGGCCGTGGCCCAGACCCGCAATGTGCCTGAACTACGCTTCGTGAAACATTTTCACGACCACCCGCGGTACATCGCGGCGCTGGCGCAAAGCGTGCGCGACTTCTGGTCGGTCAACGGGCGCGGCGACAAGCTCGTGATGAGCTTTCACGGTGTTCCCCGGTTCCAGCTCGACCAGGGCGATCCGTATCACTGCGAGTGCCACAAGACCGGACGACTGCTTGCCGAGGCGCTCGGCCTCGCACCCGATCGCTGGGTCCTCACCTTCCAGTCGCGGTTCGGCAAGGCGGAGTGGCTCAAACCCTATACCCAGGAAACCCTGGAGACCCTCGGCCGCCAAGGCGCCGGAAGGGTCGACGTCATCTGCCCCGGATTCGTGTCCGACTGCCTCGAGACCCTGGAGGAAATAGCGGTCGAAAACCGGGCGGCCTTCCTTCACGCAGGCGGCCGCGCCTTCGAGTACATCCCCTGCCTCAACGAACGTGACGACTGGATCAAGGCGCTGTGCCATATCGTGTCGGGCCACCTGCACGGCTGGGCGAGCAACGCTTGGGATCCGGCTGCGGCGGATCTGAAGGGTGCCGCCACCCGGGAGCGGGCGTCGGCGCTGGGCGCCGCGAGATGAGTTTTTTGCGATTCGGGGCTTGAAAGGCGCCGGGGCAACCCAAAATCCCGAAGGTTCGTCAGTTAGCCGACCTTCGAGGTAACCCATGCAGGATTCGCAGGACAACGCCGCATCGACAGAGCACGACGCGCCACCGGTGGCAGCAGAGGATATTGCGGTCACGCCCGACGGCGTGGTGGAGCTGGAGCGCAAGCTGAGCGACATGCAGGATGCATGGCTGCGCGCCAAGGCCGAAACCGAGAACGTCCGCCGCCGCGCCCAGGAAGATGTCGCCAAGGCGCACAAGTTCGCCGTGGAGGGCTTTTCGACCGAACTGCTGGCCGTTCGCGACAGCCTCGAAGCCGCGCTGGCGGTGCAGAACGCCACCACCGAAACCATGCGCAGCGGGGTCGAGATCACGCTGCGCCAGTTGTCGGGCGTGTTCGAGAAGTTCGCCGTGCGCCCGATCGATCCGGTCGGCGAGAAATTCGACCCCCACCGCCACCAGGCCATGAACCTGGTCGACGCCGATGCCGCCCCGAACACGGTGGTCACGGTGTTCCAGAAAGGCTACCTGCTGCACGACCGGGTCCTGCGGCCGGCGCTGGTCACGATCTCCAAACCCAGGGACGGTTGAAGCAAACCCGCGGGCCCCCATCTTCGCAGCATAGGCAGCAAGTCAACCACAGCACTCTAGGAGCCGTCAGCATGGCAAAGATCATCGGCATCGACCTCGGGACCACGAACTCGTGCGTCGCGATCATGGAAAACGGCCAGGCAAAGGTCATCGAGAACGCCGAGGGCACGCGCACCACACCCTCGATCGTGGCCTATACCGAAGAAGGCGAGATCCTGGTCGGTGCGCCAGCCAAGAGGCAGGCCGTCACCAACCCACGCAACACACTTTATGCCGTCAAGCGGCTGATCGGACGCCGCTTCGTCGAACCGGAGGTGCAGAAGGCCCTCAAGCTCATGCCCTACAGCATCGTCGAGAATAACAACGGCGACGCCTGGGTCGGTGTGCGTGATCGCAAGATCGCACCGCCGGAGATCTCCGCGCAAGTGCTGATGAAGATGAAGAAGACCGCCGAGGATTATCTCGGCGAGCCGGTGACTGAGGCGGTGATCACGGTGCCGGCCTATTTCAACGACTCGCAGCGACAGGCGACCAAGGACGCCGGCCGGATCGCCGGTCTCGAGGTCAAGCGCATCATCAACGAGCCCACCGCCGCCGCGCTGGCGTTCGGCATGGACAAGGCGACCACCAAGGATCGCAAGATCGCCGTCTACGACCTGGGGGGCGGCACCTTCGACATCTCGATCATCGAGATCGCCGATGTGGATGGCGAAAAGCAGTTCGAGGTGCTCGCCACCAACGGCGACACCTTCCTCGGCGGCGAGGATTTCGACCATCGCCTCATCGAATACATCATCGGCGAGTTCCGCAAGGAATCCGGTGTCGACCTGTCCAAGGACGTGCTGGCGCTGCAACGCCTCAAGGAATCGGCCGAGAAGGCCAAGATCGAACTTTCCTCGACACAGCAGACCGAGATCAACCTGCCCTACATCACGGCTGACGCAAGCGGCCCGAAGCACCTCGCGATGAAGATTTCACGCGCGAAACTCGAAAGCCTGGTCGAGGACCTGATCGAGAACTCGATCAAGCCGTGCCGGGTGGCGATCAAGGACGCAGGCGTGAGCGTGGCCGACATCGACGACGTCATCCTGGTCGGCGGCATGACCCGGATGCCCAAGGTGCAGGATAAGGTCAAGGAATTCTTCGGCAAGGAACCGCGCAAGGACGTCAATGCCGACGAAGCGGTCGCTGTCGGCGCGGCGATCCAGGGCGGCGTGCTGAAGGGCGATGTCAAGGACGTGCTGCTGCTCGACGTGACCCCGCTGTCGCTGGGCATCGAGACGCTCGGCGGCGTCATGACCAAGCTCATCCAGAAGAACACGACCATCCCGACCAAGGCCAACCAGGTGTTCTCGACGGCGGACGACAACCAGCCTGCGGTCACCATCAAGGTGCTGCAGGGCGAGCGCGGGATGACGGCGGGCAACAAGTCGCTGGGCGAGTTCAACCTCGAAGGCATTCCGCCCGCGGTGCGCGGCATGCCGCAGATCGAGGTGACGTTCGACATCGACGCCAACGGCATCCTGCACGTATCGGCACGCGACAAGGCTACCGGCAAGGAAAACAAGATCGTCATCAAGGCCAGCTCCGGCCTGTCCGAGGCCGAGATCCAGAAGATGGTCAAGGATGCCGAAGTGAACGCCGAGGACGATCGCCGGGCCCGTGAACTGGTCGAGGTCCGCAACCAGTTGGATGGACTGGTGCATCAGGTGCGCAAGTCGGTAGCCGAGCACGGCGACAAGCTCGGTGCGGACGAAAAGGCCCGCATCGAGACCGCGCTGGCGGATGCCGAAACCGCACTCAAGGACGGCGACAAGACGGCGATCGAGGCCCGCATGGCGGCACTGAACGAAGCCTCACACAAGCTCGCGGAACAGATGTATGCACAGCAGCAGCCCGCTGGTGGGGAGCCCTCCGCTGCGCCGACCGGTGCGCGCAAGGAAGACGAAGGCGATGTCGTCGACGCCGAATTCGAGGAAGTGAAAGACCGCAAGTAGCAGCTACAGGGGTGCGCGCGGTGAGGGATGAAGCGATGCGCTTCATCCCTCCTCCGTTTGGCGTTCCTGTTACTTACTCTCTCCCCTAGCAGCGGAAGCCATGGCAAAGCGCGACTATTACGAAATCCTGGGCGTGAATCGGGACGCCGCGGACGACGAGATCAAGAAGTCCTATCGCAAGCTCGCGATGAAGTTCCACCCGGACCGCAATCCCGACAGCAAGGACGCCGAGGATAAATTCAAGGAGGCCAAGGAGGCCTACGAGGTCCTGTCCGATGCCCAGAAGCGACCGGCGTACGACGCGCACGGGCATGCCGGTCTCGATTCTTCCGCGGCGGGCGCCGGCGGTGCCGGCTTCGGCGGATTCGCCGATGCCTTCGGCGACATCTTCGGTGAGATCTTCGGCGGCAATGGCGGCGGGCGGCAGCGCTCCAGCGTCTATCGCGGCGCCGACCTGCGCTACAACCTCGAGATTTCGCTGGAAGAGGCGGCACGCGGCACCGAGACCCGGATCCGCATCCCGAACATGGAGCAGTGCGACACCTGCCACGGGTCGGGCGCGAAGCCGGGCACGCAAGCCAAGACCTGCTCCACCTGCAACGGCAACGGCCAGGTGCGGATGCAGCAGGGATTCTTCTCAATCCAGCAGACCTGCCCGACCTGCCACGGCAGCGGCAAGGTAATCGAGGAGCCCTGCGCGCCATGCAGGGGAGCCGGCCGCATCAAGAAGCACAAGACACTGTCGGTCAAGATTCCGGCGGGGGTCGACGAAGGTGATCGCATCCGCCTGTCGGGCGAAGGCGAAGCCGGGGTCAACGGCGGGCCCACCGGCGATCTGTATGTCGTGATCCACATCCGCGAGCATCAGGTCTTCACGCGCGACCAGAACGACCTGCACTGCGAGATGCCGATCAGCTTCACCATCTCCGCCCTGGGCGGGGAGATCGAGATCCCCACCCTCGATGGCGCCGCCAAGATCCGGATTCCCGCGGAAACCCAGTCGGGCAAGGTGTTCCGGCTGCGCGGCAAGGGCATCAAGGGCGTGCGATCGAACGCCTATGGCGATCTGATGTGCCATGTGGTGGTCGAGACACCGGTGAACCTGACCCCGCGCCAGAAAGAACTGTTGCAGGAGCTCGAATCGATCAATGCGAAAGACGGCTCGCGCCACAATCCTCGCGCCAAATCCTGGATGGACCGGGTGAAGGAGTTCTTCGAGGGGTGAGGTGACGTCCACCCCCAGGCTACGCTGCGCTACGCCTTCCCCCTCGAGGGGGCGCCCCGTTCCTCGGGGGACCCTGTGGACGGGGGACCTCCACCCCCAGGCTACGCTGCGCTACGCCTTCCCCCTCGAGGGGGCGCCCCGTTCCTCGGGGGACCCTGCGGACGGGGGACCTCCACCCCCAGGCTGCGCTGCGCTACGCCTTCCCCCTCGAGGGGGCGCCCCG
>JANXYG010000122.1 GCA_025350245.1 Betaproteobacteria bacterium | reverse complement strand
ACGCTGGGCCACCGCCGATCGCGACCCGACCGACAACTGGACGTTCGGCCGCGCGACGCTGCTGGGCGATGCGGCGCATCCGATGCTGCAATACCTCGCGCAAGGGGCCTGCATGGCAATGGAAGACGGCGTCACGCTCGGTGAAGCACTGCGCGTGAACGATGGCGATTTCACCAAGGCGTTCGCGCTCTATGAACGCTCGCGCGTCGCGCGCACGGCGCGCGTGGTGCTCTCGGCGCGCGAGATGGGGCGGCTGTATCACGCCAAGGGCGTCGAGCGCCTGGTGCGCAACGACCTCTGGAAGGGCCGCTCGCCAGAACGGTTCTACGATGCGGTGGAGTGGTTGTACAACTGGCGCCTGGAGAACTGCCTGGCGGCCTGACGCACCTGCGGCCGGCCAAGCATCACCCGACGCCTGCCGTCAGTACGTCTCCACGTGATACCTGCCCTGCGCCAGCATCTCCGGGCGCAGCGTTGTCCAGTCCAGTCCGTGACCGCGGCACGCCTCGCCGAACGCATCGTCGACCCCTGCCTCCATGCCCTTCAGGCCGCAGATGTAGATGTGGGTCTCGCCGTCGGCGAGCAGCCGGGCGACGTCGGCCTCGCGATCGCGGATGGCGTCCTGCACGTAGCGGCGCGGCTGGTCGGTTGCACGCGAGAAAGCGAGGTTCACGTCGATGAAGCCTGAGGGCAGTTTCAGCAACGGGCCGTGGTACGGCAATTCGTCCGCCACGCGCGCGCCGAAGAACAGCATCAGTTCGCCGGTCTCGCCGGTGCCCTGACGTCGGCGCCGCCATTCGGTCATGGCCCGCATCGGCGCCGAGCCGGTGCCGGTGCAGATCATCAGCAGGTTCGAACCCGCGTGGTTGGGCATCAGATAGGTCGAGCCGTACGGCCCCACGACCCGCACCGTATCGCCCTTGGCGAGATCGCACAGATAGTTCGAGGCCACGCCGGCGACCGGCCTGCCGGCGTGATCCTCGGTCACGCGCTTCACCGTGAGCGCGATATTGTTGTGCCCCGAGCGTTCGCCGTCGCGTGCGCTCGCCACCGAATACAGCCGCAGGTAGTGCGGCTTGCCGCTCGCGTCGGTTCCCGGCGGCAGGATGCCGATCGACTGGCCTTCGAGCACCGGAAACGCGGCGTTGCCGAAGTCGAGAACAATGTGGCGCACATCGGCAGTGGCCGTCGGCCCGGTGAGGCGGAAGTTGCCGCTGACCGTGGCGATGGCCGGTGCGCGAACGCCGAACAGGTTGATGGCCGGCTTTGTGGCGGACCAAGGCGCCACCGCGGAGCCGCCCTGCCCCAGAACCACCTCCGCTTCGAGGCGATTCACCTCCTCCGGGAACTCGGTCGTGTCGTTCGCATCGGCCGCGACCGGCGCCGGCAATTCGTCCCACGACAACTGTTCTTCCAACGTGTACGCCTGCACCTTTGCCACTTGTCGCCAGTTGTCGATGGCCCCGGTCGGACACGGTGAGATGCAGGCGTTGCAGGCATTGCAGGTCGCGGCATCGACCACGTAGTTGCGCGAGTCGTGGGTGATCGCGTCCTGCGGACAAGTTTCCTCGCACGTGTTGCACCGGATGCAGATCTCCGGATCGATCAGGTGCTGCTGGATGTGTTCGGCGACAGTGTTCACGTTTGGATCAGGCAATGCGTAATCAATCCTGATTGGCGACATTGCTCAGCGTCCCTCACCCTCGGTCCCTCTCCCGGGGGGAGAGGGATGTCTCCGACTCCCTTCTCCCTCGGGGAGAAGGGCTGGGGATGAGGGAAACCTGAGCATTCATTGCGCGGGTGCATTCTTGTGGGACCGTCTTGTGGTCGTTGCAGTCATCCGCAGGCGTAGTGGCTGTACTTCATCTCCAATCAGGTCCTCAATTGAACCGGACGTACTCGAAGTCCACCGGCTGCTTGTTAACGCCCATGGGCGGCGGCGCGATCCAGTTGGCGAACTTGCCCGGCTCCACCACCCGCCCCATCAGCGACTGCACGTGCACGCGATCCTCGGGCGTGGGCAGCCATTCGCGAGTGCCGGCCTCCCATTCCGGCGCGGACACGACTCGTCCATCGGGCGTCACCTTCACGCCAGCGAGCGACCCGATCATGCGATTGAACGCCTTGTGCGGGACGGTTAGCTGGAAGTCGATGCCGTTCTTCAGCATCACCTTGTTCCAGCGGCCAACGCCGGCCACCGTGTCGCGGATGTAGTCATCGCGCAGTTTCTCGTTCAGCGCATTGAGCGCCGGTGCCTCGCGCATTGTCAGCTTGCCGTCGACAACCTCGATCACCGGATAAGTCGCATCCTTGAGCAGGTGATCGTCGGTCAGCTTGCCTTCCTCGAATCGGCCCTTGATGCCGGCGCTGTAGAAGATGGCGGCGTTCGACGAGACGTCGGCGCCGAACAGGTCGAGCGTCACGCTGTAGTGGAAGTTGAGGTAGCGCTGGATCGTGGGCAGGTCCACGACGCCGAGCGCGCGCAGCTTCGCCGGGTCGTCGGTGCGATGCTGCACCATGGTCTCGCAGGTGCGCTGGAGGATGCGGGCGATGCCCGACTCGCCGACGAACATGTGATGCGCTTCTTCCGTCAACATGAACCTGGTGGTGCGGGCGAGCGGGTCGAACGCGGATTCGGCGAGCGCGCACAACTGGAACTTGCCGTCGCGATCGGTGAAGAACGTGAACATGAAGAACGACAGCCAGTCGGGCGTCTGCTCGTTGAACGCGCCGAGGATGCGCGGATTGTCCTGGTCGCCGGCGCGGCGTTGCAAGAGCGCCTCGGCTTCCTCGCGGCCGTCGCGGCCGAAGTAGCGATGCAGCAGGTACACCATCGCCCACAGATGCCGCCCTTCCTCGACATTGATCTGGAACAGGTTGCGCAGGTCGTACTGCGACGGCGCCGTTGCGCCCAGGTGGCGTTGCTGCTCGACCGAGGCCGGCTCGGTGTCGCCCTGGGTGACGATGATCCGCCGGAGGTTGGCGCGGTGCTCGCCCGGGACTTCCTGCCAGGCCGCCTCGCCCTTGTGCTCGCCAAAGGGGATGCGCCGGTCGGCATCGGCCGGATTGAGGAAGATGCCCCAGCGATAGTCGGGCATCTTCACGTGGTCGAAATGTGCCCAGCCGCCCGGCTCCACGCTCACCGCGGTGCGCAGGTAGACATCGGTCGACGCCGTGCCGTCCGGCCCCATGTCGCCCCACCAGTCGAGAAATGCCGGCTGCCAGTGCTCGAGCGCGCGCTGCAGCGAACGATCGCTGCCGAGATCGACGTTGTTGGGAATCTTCTCGCTGTAGTTGATGCTCAAGGTGAGTCTCCGATGGCGTGATGGTGGGCAGGCGCGAAGGCGGCGCCGGACGCTATACCCGTTCCCAGTTGAAAACCGGCTTGTGCCCGGTGCCGAACACCTTGAGCGCGCCGGTCTCGCCCACCGCATTCGGGCGCTGGAAGATCCAGTTCTGCCACGCGGTGAGGCGCCCGAAGATGCGCGTCTCCATGGTTTCGGCGCCACCGAAGCGCAGGTTGGCTTCCATGCCGGTGAGCGCGTCGGGCGACAGGCTCGCGCGCTCTTCGAGCGCGATTCGAATCTCGTCGTCCCAGTCGAGGTCGTCGGGCGCGGCGGTGACCAGCCCGAGCACTTCGGCCTCGTCGGCCAGCAGGCGACCGCCCCGCGCCGCCTCGATGGCCGCAATCGGTTCGGCTTCGCCATAGAAACGGGCGTTGATGCGGGTCTGCCGATACACGGCCGGCAGCGGTCCGAAGTTCATCGCCGACAAAGCGATGGCGGGGGCATCCACGGCGTCCTGCGGCAGTTTCAGCATGTAGCTGCGGTCGGCCGCCAGCGCGAGTTCGAGCAGCGATCCGGCGAAACACGATCCGGGTGTGATCAGCGCGAACAGCGTGCGCGACGACACATCGAGTCGTGCGAACGTCCGTCGCATCAGCCCGATGGTCTCGCGCACGAACCAATGCGATGCATGGGCCATCAGGGTCGCATCGACCGTGAGCACGTGGCCGGCGTTGCCGGCCGTCTCGATCAGCCAGGTGCCGAGTTCGGCCTCATTGGTGCGCAACATGAGGATGGCGTCGTCGAGTTCGCGCGCCATGCGCAGCGGCCACCATTGCGCGCCGAGGGCAACGATCTCGTCGATCGTGTCCGGTTGCGCCTGCGCCGGCGCCATCACCCGCAACGTCACGCGGCGGTTGGAGCGGTCGACGATCGCCTCGACGCTGCTGTAGTGATAGCCAGCCTGGTCGATGGTGCGATCGAGCGACGTGAGCGCGATGCCGCGCGCATCGGCCGGACGGTCGCTGCCGGCCGCGAGTTCGAGTGCGCGTTGCCGCACGTGGCTGGCAAACTGCCCTGGTTTGACGACTTCATCCACCAGACGCCAGGCTTTGGCGCGGGCGCCGCGCACGCCCTCGGTCGTGGTCGAGAACACATCGGCCAGGTCGCGCCTGACCTTGCGCTTGTCGGTCAACCGCGTCAGGCCGCCGGTACCCGGGAGCACGCCGAGCAACGGCACCTCGGGCAGGCTCACCGCCGAAGACCGGTCGTCGATCAGGATGATCTCGTCGCACGCGAGCGCCACCTCGTAGCCGCCGCCGGCGGTCGTGCCGTTGCAGGCGGCGATGAATTTCAGGCCCGAGTGCGCGCTCGAATCCTCGATGCCGTTGCGGGTCTCGTTGGTGAACTTGCAGAAGTTCACCTTCCAGGCGTGGCTCGACAGGCCGAGCATGAAGATGTTGGCGCCCGAGCAGAAGATGCGGTCACGCGCGCTGGTCATCACCACCGTGGCGACTTCCGGGTGTTCGAAGCGGATGCGCTGAAGCGCATCGTGCAGCTCGATGTCGACGCCGAGATCGTACGAATTGAGCTTGAGGCGGTAGCCGGGGCGCAGGCCGCCCGCCTCGTCCACATCCATCGTCAGGGTCGCGACCCGGCCGTCGAAAGCGAGCTTCCAGTGGCGGTACCGCGATGGGTCGGTCAGGTAGTCCACCAGGGCCGGAAAAGGTTCGGTCACTGCGGCGATCGCGATGTTGGCGATGTTGGCCATGATGTCGTTACCCGAAAAGTTATTGTGCCAAGGCAACCGCGCTGCGCAGCGCGAGCAGGCTTTCGTCCGGGGTACGCCCGGCGGTGTCCACGACGGTGTCGGCCTTGCCATAAAGCGGTGCGCGCGCGGCAAGGATGCGCCGCAGATCGTCCATGGCTTCGTGGTTGCCTGCCATCGGCCGGCAATCGCCCTGCGAGACAACCCGTGCCATGTGTTCCTCAGGTTGCGCCTTGACCCAGACCGTGAAGCAGCGCGCCAGCAGCAGCTCGTAGGTGTCGGGCTCGGACACGATGCCCCCGCCCACCGAAATCACGGCCCGCTCATGGGCCCCGACGATCCGTTCCAGGCAGCGCCGCTCGATGTGCCGGTAGCCGCTCTGGCCATACAGCGAGAACACTTCGGCGAGACTCATGCCGACATCGGCTTCGACCTCGCGGTCGAGTTCGATGAACGGCACGTCGAGCCCCGCGGCCAGCAACGCGCCGAGCGTGGACTTGCCGGCGCCACGCAGTCCGATCAGCGCGATGCGTCCGCGGCGGACGGCTTCCCCGCCGCCAAAATCACGCAGCAGTCGCTGCATCACGGCGTCGAGCCGATGCTCGGGCAGGCGTTCGAGAAACCGGCCGACCAGCCGCTGCCGGGTGCCGCCGCCCGCGTCGGCGTCTACCAGTTCGCCCAGACCCACTCCCAGCGCGAGTGCAATGCGCCGGAGCAGAACGATCGAGACATTGCCGGCACCGGCTTCGAGTTGCGCCAGGTAGCGCTCGGACACCTCGGCGCTCGCCGCCAGCACCCGGCGCGCCAGACCGCGTCGCTCACGTTGCTCGCGCACACGGGCGCCGAGCGCGCCAAGAAAATCGCTCTCGGCATCATCGTCGGCCGGTGTCACAAGCGGCTGGGTTGCGGGCAAAGCCATTGGCGTTGAAGCGGAGAAAATCGAAGGGATAAGAAATATAATGCAGTCTCCGTTCATCAGCAAGAAATATAATGCATGGTCTCGAGGGTGCTTCGATCGGCATCGGTCGATGAAGCACGATCGACGGACCACCAGCGCATACTGCTTGGTATCGCCCACTGACATGCACTACATTCCGGGGCGCCACGATGGCCTGCGGGCGCAGCTCGGTCACGGTAGTCAACGAGGGGAACCGCAGCAGATGTTCGGACTCAGCCACGCCGATCACACTACCAGCCCGCCGGCGGTCCACATCCCGCGCGACTACAACGCGGCGCACGATCTGATCGAACGTAACCTGCTCGCCGGACGCGGCGACAAGGTGGTCTACATCGATGACCACGGCACGTGCACGTTTGCCGAGCTGGCGCGGCGGGTCGATCGGTTCGCGAATGCCATCCTGTCCCTGGGCGTACATCCGGAACAACGCGTCCTGTTGTGCCTGCTCGACACCATCGACTTTCCGGTGGCGTTCCTGGGCTGCATCAAGGCCGGGGTCGTGCCGGTGCCGGTCAACACGCTGCTGACCGCCACCGATTACGACTTCATGCTGCGCGACAGCCGGTCGCGCGCCCTGGTGGTGTCGGCCCCGCTGCTGGCCACCTTCGAGCCGCTGCTCCCGAAGCTGCCGCACCTGGCCCACGTCGTCGTGTCGGGTGCGGACGCCGGGCGGCACCTTGCGTTCACGGCACTCCTCGATACCGCCGCCGATCGCTTCCAGGCCGCGCCGACCACCGCCGACGACAGCGCCTTCTGGCTGTACTCGTCGGGATCGACCGGCACGCCAAAGGGTACGGTGCACACCCATGCCAGTCTGATCCAGACCGCGGAGCTGTATGCGCGGCCGATCCTCGGCATGACCGAGTCGGACGTGATGTTTTCGGCCGCCAAGCTGTTCTTCGCCTACGGGCTCGGCAATACCCTGACCTTCCCCCTGGCGATCGGCGCCACCGCGGTGCTGATGGCCGGACGTCCCACCCCTGCGGCGGTGTTCGCCCGCCTGCGCACGCACCGCCCGACCCTCTTCTGCGGCGTGCCCACCCTCTATGCCGCCATGCTCGCCAACGCGGATCTGCCTGCCCGGGACCACGTCGCGCTGCGTCGCTGCACCTCGGCTGGCGAGGCGCTGCCGGCGGATCTGGGCCGGCGCTTCACCGAGCACTTCGGCGTCGAGTTGCTCGATGGCATCGGCTCCACCGAGATGCTCCACATCTTCCTGTCGAACCGCCCCGGCGACGTGCAGTACGGCACCACCGGGCGCCCGGTCCCCGGCTATCGGGTACGGCTGGTGGATGACGCCGGCAACGAGGTGCCACCGGGCGAAATCGGCGAACTGCACGTCGCCGGCCCCACCAGCGCGATCCACTACTGGAACAACCGCGAGCGCAGCCGCCACACTTTCCAGGGCGAATGGACCCGCAGCGGCGACAAGTACCGGGTGCGCCCCGACGGCTGCCATGTCTACGAAGGCCGCAGCGACGACATGCTCAAGGTGAGCGGCCAGTATGTCTCGCCGGTGGAAGTCGAAGCGGCCCTGATCGGCCATCCGGCGGTGCTCGAAGCCGCGGTGGTCGCGAGAACCGACGAGGTCGATCTGGTCAAGCCGATGGCGTTCGTCGTCCTGCGCCCGGGTCACGCTGCCGGCGATGAACTCGCCGAAACCCTGCGCCAGCACGTAAAGTCGCGTCTGGCGCCGTTCAAGTATCCGCGCTGGATCGAGTTCGTCGACGAGCTTCCGAAAACCGCGACCGGCAAGATCCAGCGCTTCAAGCTGCGCGCCAGAGTGCAAGCCGAACCCTGAACCCATTGCGAGAACAGCATCCCATGCGAGATTCCCAAGCCACCGTGAGAACCCTCCTGACCCGCGCCGCCGCCGCGACCCTGCTTGCGTTGGCGGCGATCCCGGGCGCTCACGCCCAGCAGCCGAAACTCAAGGTCGGGCTGATGCTGCCCGCCACCGGCACCTTCGCCACGGTCGGCACTGCCATCAGCAACGGCTTCCGCCTCGCGGTGGCCGAGCAGGGCGGCAAGTTCGCGGGCCGCGAGATCGAGTTCTTCACCGTCGACGACGAATCCGATCCCGCCAAGGCCCCCGAGAACGCGAACAAGCTGGTCAAGCGCGATCAGGTCGACGTCCTGGTCGGCACCGTGCATTCCGGGGTGGCGATGGGCATGGCCAAGGTCGCACGCGACAACAACACGCTGCTCATCATCCCCAACGCCGGTGCCGACGAGATCACCGGGCCGCTGTGCGCGCCCAACATCTTCCGCACCTCGTTCACCAACTGGCAGCCCGGTTACGCCACCGGCAAGATGGTGGCCGAACGCAAGCACCGCACGGTGGTCACGCTCGCCTGGAAATATGCCGCCGGCGAACAGTCGGTCGCCGGCTTCAAGGAAGCCTTCGAGGCCGGTGGCGGCAAGGTCATCAAGGAACTCACGCTGCCGTTTCCGAACGTCGAATTCCAGCCGTTCCTGACCGAGATCGCCGCGCTCAAGCCCGATGCCGTGTATGTCTTCTTCTCCGGCGGCGGCGCAGTCAAGTTCGTCAAGGACTACGCCGCGGCCGGCCTGAAGGCATCGATCCCGCTGTATGCCGCCGGCTTCCTCACCGACGGCACGCTCGAGGCGCAGGGCGATGCCGCGCAAGGCATCATGACCGTGCTGCACTACGCCGACGCGCTCGACAACCCGCGCAACCGCACCTTCCGCGCCGCCTACAACAAGGCCTACAAGATGGACCCCGACGTGTTCGCGGTGCAGGGCTACGACGCCGCCCAGTTGCTCGACGCCGGCGTGACCGCGGTCAGAGGCGACATGAGCCGCCGCGCCGATCTGGTCAAGGCCATGGAGACGGCCCGCATCGACAGTCCGCGCGGTCCGTTCGTGTTGTCGAAGGCGCACAACCCGGTGCAAGACATGTACGTCCGCCGGGTGGAAGGCACCGACAACAAGGTCATCGGCATCGCCATCAAGGGCCTCGCCGATCCTGCACGCGGTTGCCGGCTGTAAGGGTCGTTCGCGCTCGTCTTCTGCTTGGATCCCGTCACCTTCCTCATCCAGTCCCTGAACGGACTGCAGTACGGCCTGCTCCTGTTCCTGGTCGCAAGCGGCCTGACGCTGGTGTTCGGCATCATGGGCGTGGTCAATCTCGCCCACGGCAGCTTCTACATGATCGGCGCGTATCTCGCGTTCTCGCTGTCGGCGCTCACCGGCAGTTTCTTCGGCGCGGTTGCGCTCGGCATCGTACTGAGCGTGGTGTTCGGACTGCTGCTCGAATGGGCGCTGTTCAGCCGCCTCTACCACCGCGATCACCTCGACCAGGTGCTGCTCACCTATGGCCTGATCCTGATCTTCGAGGAATTGCGCAGTCTCGCCGTCGGCGACGACGTCCACAGCGTGGCCATGCCCGATTTCCTGAGCGCGTCGATCCCGCTCACCGACACGCTCAGCTACCCGGTCTATCGCCTGTTCATGTCCGGCATCTGCATCGTGCTGGCGATGTCGATGTATGTCGTGATCCAGCGCACCCGGCTGGGCATGCGCATCCGGGCCGGCACCAGCAATCGCGAGATGGCCCAGGGCCTGGGCATCGATATCCGGCTGCTGTTCCGCTTCGTGTTCGCCTTCGGCGTGGCGCTCGCGGCGCTGGGCGGCATGCTCGCGGCGCCGGTGTCATCGGTGTTTCCCGGCATGGGTAGCCAGGTGCTGATCCTGTGCTTCGTGGTGGTGGTGATCGGCGGCATCGGCTCGGTCTGGGGCGCCCTGCTGGCCGCGCTGCTGATCGGCTTCACCGATACTTTCGGCAAGGTCCTGTTTCCCGATTACGCGGGGCTCTCGGTCTACGTGCTGATGGCGGCGATCCTGCTGTGGCGGCCTGCCGGGTTGTTCGGGCGCGCATGAGCCACGTGACGAGGGGCCCCGCGCAAAGCGTGGGGATCGGCACTCAGGCGAATGCGCGCGGAGGCCGACGAGGGAACGTCGGGCCTTCGCGGGATGGTGCGGAGGCCGAGGTATGAAGCATTCACCGCCCTGGCTGCTGCTCGGTCTCGCGGCGCTGGCGCTGGCGGCGTTTCCCCTGCTCGGGCAGGCGTTCTATGTCGAACTGCTCGCGAAGGTGATGATCTTCGCCATCTTCGCGATGAGCCTGCAACTGCTCGCCGGGGTCGCCGGGCTGGTCAGCCTGGGCCACGCCGCGTGGTTCGGCATCGCCGCCTACACCCTGGTGCTGATGGCGCCGAAGTACCATCCGGCGAACCTCTGGATCACGCTGCCTGCGGCGGTGCTGGCGGCCGCAGCGGCCGCATTCGTGGTCGGCCTGTTGGTGCTGCGCACCCGCGGCATCTACTTCATCATGGTGACGCTGGCGTTCGCGCAGATGTTCTATTTCGTGTTCCACGACACCGGCCTCGGTGGCGGCTCCGACGGCGTGTATCTCAACTTCAAGCCGGAAGCGCGCATCGCCGGGCACCTGCTGTTCGACCTCGGCAACAGCACCCACTTCTTCTATGTCTCACTGGGAGCGATGGCGGCGGTGTTCCTGCTGCTCGCCGCGATCCGCCGCTCGCCGTTCGGACACGCACTCGACGGCATGCGCGCCAACGAGCAGCGCATGCGTGCGCTGGGTTTCCCGGTGATGCGCTACCAGCTCGCCGCCTTCACTCTCGCGGGCGGGCTCGCGGGCCTCGCCGGCTATCTCGCCGCCTGCCAGTTCGGCTTCGTCAATCCGGAGCTGCTCGCGTGGCACGAATCGGGCAATGTGCTGCTCATGGTGATCCTCGGCGGGCTCGGCCAGTTGCACGGCGCGATCCTCGGGGCGTTCGCCTTCGCGTTGCTGCAGGAAGGCTTCGCGTCGGTGACCAGGCACTGGCAACTGCCGATGGGCGTGGTGATCGTCGCTCTGGTGCTGTTCCTGCCGGGTGGCCTCGCCAGCATTGCGGCGCGTCTGCGGCGTCCGCGCTCATGACCGAACCGGCTCTGGTCGCCAGCGGCCTGACCCGGCGTTTCGGCGGTCTGGTGGCCAACGACAACGTGTCGATCACGCTCGAGCATGGGCGCGTGCACGCCCTGCTCGGCCCCAACGGCGCCGGCAAGTCCACGCTCATCAACCTGCTGTCGGGCGACCTCGCGCCCAGCGCTGGCAGCATCCGCCTGGGCACCCGCGAAATCGCGGGCCTCGGCGCAGCCCAACGGTCGCGGCTCGGCCTGGGCCGCAGCTACCAGAAGACCAACATCTTCGGCAGCTTCACCGTGCACGAGAACTGCCGCCTCGCCGCCCAGGCGCGGCGGCAGCGTCCGTGGCGCATATTCGCCAACGCGATCGCGGATCGCGCCACCAATGACATCGCCGACGCCGCGCTGGAAACCACCGGGCTGCGCAGTCAGCACGCCCGCCTCGCCGCCACGCTGAGCCACGGCGAGCAGCGCCAGCTCGAGATCGCCATGGTGCTCGCCACCGGCGCCCGCGTGCTGCTGCTCGACGAACCACTCGCCGGCATGGGCGCGCAGGAATCGGCGCGCATGGTGGAGTTGCTACGCCGCCTCGCGCCGGCTCACGCGATCCTGCTGGTCGAGCACGACATGGATGCCGTGTTCGCCGTGGCCGACGAGATCACCGTGATGGTCGAGGGCCGCGTGCTCGAGACCGGTTCGCCCGAAAGCATCCGTGCCAGCGCCGCCGTGCGCGAAGCCTATCTCGGCACCGAGGCGGAAAATTGAACGCCCACCCCCAGGCTTCGCTACGCTGCGCCTACCCCCTCGGTGGGGGCCAGTGGGCTTGGGTGCGGCCCGGCGCCCACTGACATGAACCTCCTCGAAGCGCGCGGCCTGCACACCTACTATGGCGCCAGCCACATCCTGCGCGGCGTCGACTTCACCGTTCGCGCCGGCGAGACCGTGGGCCTGATGGGCCGCAACGGCATGGGCAAGACCACGCTCATCCGCTCGCTGCTCGGCTTCGTGCCGCCGCGTCGCGGCGAGGTGAAGGTGCGCGACGACACGATGACCGGCGCGCCACCGCACCGCATCGCCCAATGCGGCATCGCCGGCGTGCCCGAAGGCCGCGGCATCTTTCCCAACCTGAGCGTGCGCGAGAACCTGGTTATGGCTGCCCGCGCCGGTGTCGGTGGCCGGCGCGACTGGACCCTGGCGCGAGTGCTCGACACCTTTCCGCGGCTGGGCGAGCGTCTCGCCCACGGCGGCGCACAACTATCCGGCGGCGAGCAGCAGATGCTCACCATCGGCCGCGCGCTGATGACCAACCCCGACCTGCTCGTCCTCGACGAAGCCACCGAGGGGCTGGCCCCGAAGATCGCCGCCGACATCTGGGGCATCGTGCGCCGCATCCGCGACACCGGCATCGCCACCGTGCTGGTCGACAAGAATCACGCCGCCGTCACCGCGGTGAGCGATCGCAACGTCATCCTGGTGAAGGGCGAGGTCGTGTTCGACGGCAGCAGCGCGGCGCTGCATGCGGATCCGGCCCTGCTGCACCGGCACCTCGGCGTCTGAATGGCTTTCCTGCGCGCGGGCGGTCATCGCCTCGAAGTGCGACACCTGGCGGGCCCCGACGCTGCGGCCCCCACCATCGTGTTCCTGCACGAAGGCCTGGGCTGCATCTCGATGTGGCGCGATTTCCCGGAAAAAGTCATCGACGCGACCGGCTGCAACGCGCTTGTGTACTCGCGCTACGGCTACGGCCGCTCGGACCCCATCGACGCGGCGCGCGGCACCGACTTCATGCACCGCGAAGCGCTCGACACCCTGCCCGAGCTGCTCGACCAGTTCGGCATCGAGCGGCCGATCCTGTTCGGGCACAGCGACGGTGGCTCGATCGCGCTGATCCACGCCGGCGGGGCCGGACGCAGCGTTCGCGGCGTGATCGTCATGGCGCCGCACGTGCTGGTCGAAGATCTCTCGATTGGCAGCATCGAGGCGGCGCGGGTCGCCTACGAAACCACCGACCTGCGCGCGCGCCTGTCGCGTCACCACGACGACCCGGACTCCGCCTTCCGCGGCTGGAACAACATCTGGCTGCATCCGGATTTCCGCACCTGGAACATCGAGTCGTATCTGCCCGGCATCGCCTGTCCGGTGCTGGCGATCCAGGGCGTGGACGACGAGTACGGCACGCTCGATCAGATCCATCGCATCGCCCACGGCGCCGCCGACGTGGAACTGCTGGAGCTGCAGGACTGCCGCCACTCGCCGCATCGAGATCAACCGCAGGCGGTGATCGACGTTATGGCACTCCTGCTTTCCCGCCTCTAACCGGCGTCCGCCCGAGGGCAACCGTGGCCGGTGGTATCCATGGTCGCCCGCCCCTCGTAGCTGCTATAGTTCATCAGTCCAGTTGTATCCTCACAAGGTCCATGAACCTGCCCGTGACACTGGATCGCAACCGCGCCGACAAGCCCCTGGTTTTGGCCGAGGTCCTCGACGATCTCGCCGCCGACGGCCTCGTGTCCACTACCGATGCGCAACTGATGTTCGCGCGAGAGGGCAAACGCCGCCACGACCAGCACCCCCTGGTCGTCATCGCCGAGCAAAAGTGGCCTGACCCCCGCAACCCGCGCAAAACGCTGCATCTCGAAACCCTGTCCGAATGGCTGGCGGGCAAGGCGGGCCTGCCTTACCGGCACATCGACCCGTTCAAGATCGATTTCGCGGCCGTCACCAAGGTGGTGTCGAATGCCTACGCCACCCGGTTCCACATCCTCCCGCTGGAGGTCACCGCCAAGGAATGCGTGGTGGCCACGGCTCAGCCCTATGTGCGCGAATGGGAGGCCGAACTCGCCCGCGCGCTGCGGCTCGAAATTCGCCGGGTGGTTGCCAATCCGGTGCAGATCGACACCTATCTGGTGGAGTTCTACAACCTCGCGCGCTCGGTCCAGGGCGCGCAGAAGCAGAAGAACGCCGAGTTCAACGACATCGCCAACTTCGAGCAGCTGGTGCGGCTCGGGCAGACCGGCAACCTCGACGCCAACGACCGGCACATCGTCCATATCGTCGACTGGATCTTCCAGTACGCTTTCGAGCAGCGCGCGAGCGACATCCACATGGAGCCGCGCCGCGATGCCGGCAACGTGCGCTTCCGCATCGACGGCGTGCTGCATCAGGTGTATCAGATTCCCACCGCGGTGCTGGCGGCCATGACCAGCCGGATCAAGATTCTCGGTCGCATGGACGTGGTCGAGAAGCGTCGGCCGCAGGATGGCCGCATCAAGACCGTCACGCCCGACGGCGGCGAAGTCGAGCTGCGCCTGTCCACCATGCCGACCGCCTTCGGCGAGAAGCTGGTGATGCGCATCTTCAATCCGGACGTCATCGTCAAGGATTTCCGCGAACTCGGCTTCTCCGACGACGACCGCGCCAAGTGGACGCAGATGATCGCCCAGCCGCACGGCATCATCCTGGTCACCGGGCCCACCGGTTCGGGCAAGACCACCACGCTCTACTCCACGCTCAAGCAGATCGCCACCGGCGATGTCAACGTGTGCACGGTCGAAGATCCGATCGAGATGGTGGAGCCGGCGTTCAACCAGATGCAGGTACAGCACTCCATCGGCCTCGACTTCGCGGCCGGGGTGCGCACCCTCATGCGGCAGGATCCCGACATCATCATGGTGGGCGAGATCCGCGACCTGGAAACCGCCGAGATGGCGATCCAGGCGGCGTTGACCGGACATCTGGTGCTATCCACCCTGCACACCAACGACGCGCCCTCCGCCATGACCCGCCTGCTCGACCTGGGCGTGCCCGCGTACCTGCTGCACTCCACCATTCTCGGCGTGATGGCGCAGCGCCTGGTGCGCACCCTTTGCTCTCACTGTCGCGAGGCCGGCCCGATCGAGGACGACGCCTGGGACATGCTCATCAACCCCTGGCGCGCCGAAAAACCGGCGCACGTGTACTACGCCCGTGGCTGCCTCGAATGCCGCATGACCGGCTACATGGGCCGGGTCGGCATCTACGAGATCATGCTGCTCACGCCGGCGCTGCGGCCGCACATCACGTCCACCGCCGATCCGGCGCAGATTCGCGCGCAAGCCTATCGCGACGGCATGAAATCGTTGCGCATCGGTGGCGCGCTCAAGGTCGCCCAGGGCGTGACCACGGTCGAGGAGGTGCTCAAGGCTTCCCCGCCGAACTCATCCGACCGGCGACGCCGGGACACCGCATGAGTCGAATGAAACGTCCACCCCCAGGCTGCGCTGCGCTCCGCCTTCCCCCTCAAGGGGGCCAGTGCGCTTGCGGAGTAAGGCCGGACACAGACAGTCCCTGCGGACTGTCTGTGCCTGCCGAACGCCAGCGGACGCCGGCCGCTGGCCGGCCCGGCGCGCACTGACATGGCTCCGGTGACGCCCGCACTCAGCCTCGATTCGGGCCGTGCCCGACTGATCGGCGCCAACCTGTTGGTGGCGGTTGCGTGCGCCGCCGCCGCGGTGCTCGGCGGATTGTTCACCTTCGGACACATCAACGTGGCCTGGCCCGCGGCTGGCGTCAGCCTCGCCGTCGTGTTCCTGCTCGGCCCGCGCTGTCTGCCCGGCGTTGCCGTCGGTGCCTTCGCTGGCGAACTCTGGTTCGGCGGATTCTCCGGCGCGGCGCTGGCCATCGCCGCCGGCAACACCATCGAAGCGGCGTTCGCGTGGCGGCTGGTGCAGTTGCTGCGGCTCAACGTCGCAGGCGATCGTGTGCGCGACGTGCTCGGCGGCCTGCTGGTCACCGTGGTCGCGCCGCTGCCGGCAGCCCTGATCGGCACCTCGGCACTGCTGCTGGGTGGCGAGTACGACGTCGGCGAGTTCGGTCGCAAGCTCGGCGTCTGGTGGATCAGCGACAGCGTCGGCATCCTGGTGTTCGCCCCGCTGCTACTCGGTCTCGGCCTCCGCGACCGGCGATTCTCGGCGGCTCGCGCCGGTCGCGCCGTCGGCCTGCTGGCGGTCCACGCCGCACTCGGTTGGCTGGTGTTCTCCGGCGCCCTGCTCGGCGTCGTAGGCCACCCGTCCGTCGCCTATCTGCTGTTTCCGCTCACGGTCTGGATAGCCCTGGTCTGCGGCCCGATCGCGACCACCGTGGCGGTGCTGATGTCGCTGGTCTTCGGCATCTGGGGGCTGCATCGCGAGGCCGGCACTCTCGCGGCGGCCCTTCCTGGTGTGCGGGTACCGATGCTGCAGATGTTGGTCATCGTGTCTGGCGCCACCGCCTTCGTGGTGCATGCGCTCGCGCGCGAACGCCGGTCGAGTTACCAGCAACTGCAGTCGAGCAACGCCCGGCTCCAGACCGTCACCGCGCTGTCGGCCGAGTGGTACTGGGAGCAGGACGACCAGTTGCGCTTTACCCTGCTCACCGACAATGCCGACGGCAAGAGCATCCTGACTCGCGACTACGCCCTGGGCAAGACCCGATTCGAGCTCGGCCTCCAGTTCGCCTCCAGCGAAACCGCGCAGCGGCACAAGCAGGATCTCGATGCGCGCCGGCCGTTTCGCGATCTGGTCGCGCACCATCCGCCCAGCGGACGCTGGATGCTGATCGACGGCGAACCCATGTTCGACCGCCACGGCGGCTTCACCGGCTACCGCGGCATCGCCCGCGACATCACCGCCCTGAAGCGCGCCGAGAACGAGCTGGCATCGAGCGCGCGCTTCCTCGACGCGGTGATCGACGCCATCCCGACCGCGATTTCGGTCAAGAACCGCGAGCACCGGATCATGATGGTGAACGAAGCCTACTGCCGCCTGGCCGGCATGACGCGCGAGCAGTTGCTCGGCGGCGACGACCATCTGTTCATGGTCCCGGACGACGTCGCCTACCTGTGGCAGAAAGAAGACGAGGCGCTGGCGTCGGCGCAGCCGGTGCAGTTCGAACGCGCCTGGTCGATCGGGGGTACCGAGCGCTGGACCCTGACGCGCAAGGTCGGCCTGACCGGACCGGGCAATCAACCGGTGGTGGTCTCGTCCGCCACCGACATCACCAGCATCAAGGAGATCGAGCTGCAGTTGCGCGCCAGCGAACGCCGCTTCCGCGACTTCGCGGAGGCCGCGGGCGAATACGTCTGGGAAACCGACGCCGAAGGCTATTTCACCTTCGTGTCGTCGCGCATCAAAACCGTCCTGAGCTACGACGCCTCCGAGATGCTGGGGCGCCGTGACACCGACTTCATGCCGCCCGAGGAGAGCGATCGCGTCGCCACCTGGATCGAGGATCACACCCGCCTCGACGGCTCATACCGCGATCTCGAGCACCGCTTTCTCACCAAGACCGGCGAGGTGGTATGGGTGCAGGTCAACGCGGTGCGCATCAGCGGGCCCGACGGCCGGCCGGCCGGGCGCCGCGGCACCTGCCGCGACGTGACCGATCGGCGCAAGGCCGAGGAGCGCATCAGCGTGCTCGCCACCCGTGACACGCTCACCGGGCTACCCAACCGGCTGCTGTTCAACGACCGCCTCGAACAAGGCCTGGTCAACGCCCGTCGTTCGCGCCAATCGGTGGCGCTGATGTTCATCGACCTCGATCGCTTCAAGAACATCAACGACTCGCTGGGCCACGACGTGGGCGACCTGCTGCTCAAGGAAGTGGCGGTGCGCATGCAGGCCTGCGTCCGCAAGGGCGACACGCTGTCGCGGCTGGGCGGCGATGAGTTCGTGGTCACGCTCGAAGGTCTGCAGCAGGCCGAGGACGCGGCACAGGTGGCGCGCAAGATCATCAACGCGCTGGCGCAGCCGATGCAGATCGCCGGCCACATGCTCACCACCTCGTGCTCGCTCGGCATCGCCATCTTCCCGCAGGATGCCGAAGACTCGGCGGCGCTCATGAAGAACGCCGACACCGCGATGTACCACGCCAAGGAGCGCGGGCGGCGCAACTTCCAGTTTTTCTCGCGCGAGATGAATCTGCGCGCGGTCGAGCGCCAGAGCCTCGAAACCGCATTGCGCCTGGCGCTCGATCGCGACGAGTTCGAACTGGTGTACCAGCCGCAGATCGATATCGCCAGCGGCCGCATGGCCGGCATGGAGGCGCTGATCCGATGGCGCCACCCGGAACGCGGTCTGCTGTCCCCGGCGGCGTTCATCGACGTGGCCGAAGACACCGGCCTGGTGGAACCGATCGGGCAGTGGGTGTTGCGCGCCGCCTGCATGCAGTGCAAGGCGTGGATCGACGCCGGCCTGCCGGCCATGCGCGTGTCGGTCAACATCTCGGCGCGCCAGTTCAACCAGCCGCGCGAGTTCACGCGCTCGGTCAAAAAGGTGCTCGCCGCCACCGGCCTCGATCCCGGCCTGCTCGAACTCGAGATGACCGAGGGCGTGCTGCTGCACCACGCCGAGGAAAACATCCAGGCGCTGCGCCGCATGGGCAAGCTCGGCCTGCGCATTGCGGTGGATGACTTCGGCACCGGTTACTCGTCGCTGTCGTATCTGAAGCAGTTGCCGATCCACTCGCTCAAGATCGACCGCTCGTTCGTGCGCGATCTCGACACCGACAACGAGAGCGAGATCATCGTCAACGCCATCATCGCGATGGGGCACGCCCTCAAGCTGCGCATCACCGCCGAGGGCGTGGAAAACCTCGCCCAGCTCTCGGCCCTGAAGCGCCTGGGCTGCGACGAATATCAGGGCTTTCTATTCAGCAAACCGGTGAAGGCACCTGAGTTCGCCGCGCGCTTCCTGGCGCCGCACCAACTCAATTTCGGCAGCTGAAGGAACGTCCGCCCCCAGGCTGCGCTGCGCCTGCTGCAGCGCGCGGCTTGGGCACTTCGGCGGCGATGTTCTGCATGGGTCAGGTGCCCTCATCGCACCAGTTTCCGCATGCCTCGCTCCAGCCCGTCGAGCGTGAGCGGATACATGCGGTTACTCATGATCTGCCGGATCATCTGCACCGATTCGTAGTAGTTCCAGCGGTCTTCGGGCTGCGGGTTGAGCCAGATGGTGCTCGGATAGACATCGAGCACGCGCTGCATCCAGGCCGCGCCCGGCTCCTCGTTGTGGTGCTCCACCGACCCGCCCGGATAGCTCACCTCGTACGGGCTCATGGTGGCGTCGCCGACGAAGATCACCTTGTAGTCGTGCGGATACTTGTGCAGCACGTCCATCATCGGGGTGCGTTCGCTCATGCGCCGCCGGTTGTCGCGCCACACGCTTTCATAGATGAAGTTGTGGAAGTAGAAATACTCGAGGTGCTTGAACTCGGTGCGGGTGGCGGAGAACAGCTCCTCGCAGATCTTGACGTGGTCGTCCATCGACCCGCCGACGTCGAAGAACACCAGCACCTTCACCGCGTTGTGACGCTCCGGCACCATCTTGATGTCGAGCCAGCCGGCGTTGCGCGCCGTGGACCGCACCGTATCGTCGAGATCGAGTTCGTCGGCCGCACCTTCGCGCGCGAACTTGCGCAGGCGCTTGAGCGCCATCTTGATGTTGCGGGTGCCGAGCTCGACCGAGCCGTCGAGGTTGCTGAACAAGCGCTGGTCCCACACCTTCACCGCGCGGCGGTTGCGCGAGGCGTCCTGGCCGATGCGCACGCCTTCCGGGTTGAAGCCGTAGGCGCCGAACGGCGATTTGCCCGCGGTGCCGATCCACTTGCTGCCGCCCTGGTGGCGATCCTTCTGCTCCTCCAGGCGCTTGCGCAGCGTCTCCATCAGCTGGTCCCAGCCGCCGAGCGATTCGACCAGCGCCTTATCCTCGTCCGACAGCAGTAGCTCGGCCTGCTTGCGCAGCCATTCCTCCGGGATCGCCGCCAGGAAGCCCGGCGGCAGTTCGGCGATGCCCTTGAAGTAGGCGGCGAACACGCGATCGAACTTGTCGTAGTTGGCCTCGTCCTTCACCAGGCACGCCCGTGACAGGTAATAGAAACCCTCGATGCGGTAGTCGGCGACGCCCTTCTCCATCGCCTCCATCAACACGAGGTACTCCTTGACCGAGACCGGCAGGCCGCCGTCTTTGAGCTTGAGGAAGAAGTCGGTGAACATGGGGTATCAGTGGTGGTATGGAGACTCGGCTACGAACCTCGGGCGGCGTCTTGGAGCAAACCCTCTGTCGACGGAGGCGCAATCATCGCTCACTCGAATCCAGGCGATCAAACTTGAAATCCGCTGGAAGACGGCCGCGATACTTGCGTAGCCTAGCCAGAAGCTCACGATTGTCAGGGGTCTTCTCGGCCGCGACGGAACGGTGGCTGTCGACGTGAATCTCGATGTCGTCTCCAGGCTTGAGATCGAGCGCCTCGACCACGGCGACTGGTATCCGGATGGCAAGGCTGTTGCCCCACTTTTCTACCAGCATTTCACACCTCGAAGAGCCGAATTCGACGATGTAGATAGTACCCACGTTCGCGCAAGCGCCCAATGGCTGGCGTCATCATTGTCCATACTCACCGACCAACTCGATAGGGGGCCCCACCACAGCAGCGCCGAGAACGCCACATTGATATCGAGAACGAGCCGCACCCGGCGCTGCTAACCGTTGCGAGTACGGCGTTCCGTTCCCGCGGCGGATACCTCGGCGGCAATTTCATCCTCGCTCATCGGTTCCACACCAGCCGCCTCGAGCGCCGGGACGATCGCCAGCAAACGCTCCATGGCTGCGCGCTTCTTCGATTTCGACGCCAGAAATTCGACAAAACTTTCCACCTCGGTCACTTCCTGCGGTGACAGCGCTCTGATCTTGGCGATAAGATTCTGTCCGACGATCGCATTCATCACGTTATCCCGGAAAGCGTTCCGACGAGTAAGGTACCACCATGACATTTGGCGGGCTACGTCTCGCTCGATCCGGGCATCGAGGTTCGACGACGGCGGCACGCGACACAACGATCGAGTCGACCCTGCCGATCAGCGAATGCAGTCATGCAAGACCCCACCTGCAATCCAACCTGTCGAGGACGAGATGAGACTGCAAGGGCTGATGATCGGCTGGACGATGTGCGCATCGGTCGCGTCCGCGGCGCCGGGCACGATCGACGATGCGCGACTGCTCGGCGCGGGTGCCGACCAGCGCAACTGGATCACCTACGGGCGCGACTACAGCAACCAGCGCTTCTCGGGGCTCTCGCAGATCGACGCCGACAACGTGGCCGCACTGACACCGGCCTGGACCTACCGGAGTGGCGTCAAGAGTTCGTTCCAGGCCACCCCGATCGTGGTGGACGGCGCCATGTACCTGGCGCTGCCGTTCAACCACGTAGTCGCGCTCGACGCGCGCACCGGGCGCGAGCTGTGGCGCTACATCCACAAGCGCCGCACCGAAAAGATGTGCTGCGGTCCCGCCAGCCGCGGGGTGGCCGTGGCCTACGGCAAGGTCTTCATCGGCACCGTGGATGCCCGCCTGATCGCGCTGGACCAGAAGACCGGCAAGGTCGCGTGGGACATCTCGCTCGCCGAGGACACCGACAACACCAGCGAACGCGCCGAACAGTTCGCGGCCGACGATCCGCTGCGCAAGCAGCAGGCGACCGGGACCACGGGGGTGGGTGCCAGCATGGCGCCGCTCGTCTTCGGCGGCAAGGTGATCATCGGCATCACCGGCGTCGGCTACGGGCTGCATCTGGAAGCTGATCGGCCGGGAGCACCGGTCGGTACGGTCGTCTGCATGGCGGGCCAGGAAACGCGCGCGGGCTTCTACGCCGCTTTCGATGCCGCCACCGGCAAGAGGGTGTGGCAGTTCGACTCGACGGCGTCCAGGGGCTGGGAAGGCGCGTACCGCACGACGACGCTCGACGGCGAACCGCTCCAGCGCGACGTCGCCGGCGAGAAAGCGGCGGCCGCGCAGTTCCGCGACGCCGCGACGCGGGGCGGCGGATCGGCCTGGACCACGCCGGCCGTGGATCCGCAACTGGGCATGATCTACATGGGCATCGGCAACCCATCGCCGCAACTGGACGACAGCACGCGCCCGGGCGACAACCTGTACACGGTGTCGCTGGTCGGACTCGACGTGGCGACCGGCGAGCTGCGCTGGTATTACCAGCAGGTGCCTCACGACATGTGGGGCTACGACGTCGCGAGCCCGCCGGTGCTGTTCGATGTCACCGTGGATGGCAAGGTGGTTCCGGCGCTCGCGCAGGCCAGCAAGACCGGCTGGATGTACGTGCTCGACCGGCGCGACGGGCGGCTCCTGTTCAAGTCCGAACCGTTCGTGCCGCACTCGAACACGTTCATGCGACCCACCGCGGAAGGCATCGACATTGCCCCGGGTGCCGCCGGCGGCGCGAGCTGGTCACCCGTGTCCTACGACGCGCGCAGCGGCCTCGCGTACGTCGCCGCACTGCACATGCCGACGCGCTACCGGGTGCGCGAGGTCCCTGCGACCGCTGACAAGGCGGCGATCCGCTATACCTCGCTGGAAGTGTCGGCCGAGCAACCGTGGGGCGTGCTCTCCGCCATCGATATGCAAGGCCGCGGCAGGATCCGCTGGCAGGTGAAGACCGAGCAGCCGCTGGTGGGCGGCGTGCTCGCCACCGCCGGCAACGTGGTGTTCACGGGTGAAGGCAACGGCGACTTCAACGCCTACCATTCGGCCACGGGCAAGAAGCTCTGGCATTTCAACTGCGGTGCCGGTGCGAACGCGCCGGCCGTCACCTACGAACTCGACGGGCGGCAGTACGTCGCGGTCGCCGCGGGCGGCAATGCACTGTTCGGGTTTCCCCAGGGAGACAGCGTGTACGTGTTCGCACTGCCAGGCGGCACGACGGAAACGCCCGCCGGCCGGTGACGCTGCGCTGACGCAGGCAGGGAGTCGTGAGGTGCGCCGCGACCACGAAGAGCAGGCGCACAAGCGGTTGCGCGAGTTGATCGACGAAGGGCTCGCGTCCGGACCCGGGCGCCCACGGAGCGTCCGCCGCGTCGTCGATCACTGACTCGGTGTTTTCCGTCACACAGCTTGGGCAGAGCACCCGCAGTGCGACCTCGGCCTCGGAACCACCCGCGAGAATGTCCACACCGCGCTGTCGGCCTACAGCGGCGATTCGCCTTTCCGTCGATCCTCAGCCTTCGGCCGGGGTCCCTTGCCGGGTGGCTCACACCGCCAACTAAAACGTTGGGCGTCACAAATGCACTGGTTGCGTGATGTTAGCGGATTTGATAACATGCGGGAATGGTGTTCGAGATCGAGTACTTTCATGAGCATGTGCTCGCAGAGATCGAATCCTGGCCAGTCGATGTCCTTGCTGACTACGCTCGCCTTGCTGAGCTTCTGGCCGAGTACGGACCGAGCCTTCGCTTGCCGCACTCTCGCGCCTTCGGCGACGGGCTGTTCGAATTGAGACCGCGCGGTCGAGCTGGCATTGGTCGCGCGTTCTACTGCTTCATGGTCGGTAAACGCGTCGTCGTCCTGCACGCGTTCATCAAGAAGACTCGACTGACGCCCGATCGCGAGTTGAAGCTGGCGCGAAAGCGCCTGAAGGAGTTGCAAGATGGCTGAGCCGAAGTACAAACCCGTTCCGCATGACCACAAGGCGTTCCTTGCGAAAGCTCGTACCCGCAAGGGGTTCAACGAGGCCTACGATGCACTGGCGCTGGAGTATCAAGTCGCCGGTCAAATGCTCAAGGCGCGTTCTCGCGCGGGTCTCACTCAAGAAGCCGTCGCTGATCTCATGGGGACGACCAAGAGTGCAATCTCCCGCCTCGAGTCCGCTGGGAAGCATGCTCCTTCGCTTGCAACGCTTAAGCGCTACGCGAGCGCCGTAGGTTGCGAGCTTCAAGTCAAATTGGTGCGGCAGAAGGCAACGTGACGCCTATCGATGCCCTCCGACCGACGGTGGTCTTGCCCCTCTTCGCTATGGCAAGCCCACGGCCGAGTTCGGGCGTTTGGGCACCGCATGAATTTGCGGAGTAGGCTTTCAGGAATTCAATCGCTTTGACGCGCCATCCATGAG
>JANXYG010000118.1 GCA_025350245.1 Betaproteobacteria bacterium | reverse complement strand
AAACGGTGGAGTTTTTCAACCTGCTGACGAGTCCGCAATTGCTTGAGGCGACCGAAGCGCTGTTGCCCGAGCACCGCGAGCGGCTGTATCCGCCGGCGGTGACGCTGTCGATGTTCATGCGACAGGTGCTGGAGGCCGATGGCTCGTGCCAGAAGGCGGTCAATGGGTGGGCCGCGCAGCGCGCGGCCGATGGATTGAGTGCTTGCAGCGTTCGCACCGGTGGCTATTGCAGAGCGCGCCAGCGGCTGCCGCTGGAGATGGTCAGTGCGCTCACGCGCCAAACAGGCCAGCTGCTCAGCCAGAAGGCCCTGACGCAATGGCTGTGGCGTGGTCGTGCGGTCAAGCTGGCCGATGGCACCGGAGTGTCGATGCCCGATACCGCGGAGAACCAAGCGGCGTATCCCCAGCCCAGCTCGCAGGCCGCTGGCGTTGGCTTTCCGCTGGCGCGGCTGGTGATGGTGAGTTGCCTGGCCACCGGTGCCGCGCTGGATATGGCGATCGGGCCGCATCAGGGCAAAGGCAGCGGAGAACTCGGCCTGGTGCGCGGCCTGCTCAATGGTTTCAACCCAGGCGATGTGATGCTCGCCGATGCGCTGTACTGCAACTACTTCCTGGTCGCCGATCTGATGGCCCGAGGCGTGGATGTGCTGTTCGAGCAACACGGTTCGCGCATCACCGACTTCCGGCGCGGACAGTCGCTTGGCACGCGCGATCACATCGTGCGCTGGCCCAAGCCGGCGACCCGTCCCGAGTGGATGACGCCCGAGCAATACGCCAACGCGCCCGATGCAATCACGCTGCGTGAAGTCAACGTCGCGCATCAGGTGCTGGTCACCACGCTGCTCGATCATCGGCGGGTCAGCAAGGCTGATCTCGCGGCGCTGTACGCGCGACGCTGGAACGTCGAGCTGGACCTGCGCAACCTCAAGACCACCACGGGCATGGACGTCCTGAGCTGCCAGACGCCGCAGATGAACGACAAACAGCTGTGGGTTCATCTGCTGGCCTACAACGTGATTCGGCTGCTCATGGCGCAGGCCGCCTGCAATGCCAATGTGGACCCACGCAGCTTGAGCTTCAAGCACACGGTGCAGCTATGGACGGAATGGACCGCGCGCGGACTTTCCAGCACGAATGACCGCCAGCGTCTGTTTGCCTCGATCGCTCAATGCAAGGTCGGCCATCGGCCTGGACGTATCGAGCCACGAATGCGAAAACGACGCCCCAAACCCTACCCTTGGCTCAAGGTGCCTCGCGCACAGGCTCGTCAACACGTCATCAGGTACGGTCATGCGTAGCGGCCAAAGTAAGTGCCATTCTGCTTAACGGTCTGATGCGCGGAAAGTGGTGGCATTGCCAAATGCACCAATCATTAGCAGGGGCACCTAACGACTAAGGTTAGATCGTGCGAGCGAAGCGACGCCACGGTCTGAACCGTTTGTTGGACGAGCCCGGCCCACGGGCGGCGGTCGGCAGCCACAGAAGATATCTCTCGAGGAGTAAGCCCGGTCTGACGTGGTGACCGGTGTGTCGCGCGCTGGATCGCGCGTGTCATGGCTGCCGTTGCGGCAACAGGCACGTGAGATCAGCGTTTGTGCGCCGATGGAGTGTGGCTCGAGACGAGTTCGTCCCTCAGCTTTCGGATACTGAACTCCAGGCACCCATCGATTGGTGATCGGTCACACGGTCAGCAGGTTCCCTCGGTGGGAATCGGCGTCGTGACGCGTGTTGATTCTGTGGATCGAATCCGCGTTCGCACGATCGTCATCACCGCACCACAGCACCCGCACACAGAATCGGCGCACGTTGCTTGTCCCTTCCGTGGCGCGTTGAGGATCGAAGCGCAGCAGCAGATGCAGCAGCGCGATCAGGCGCTTGCAGTTCGGGTGCAGGAAGCCGAAGTTGCGCGCCCGACGAAAGCCCTTGGGCAGCACGTGCTGCAGGATGAGCCACAGGAAGTCCGCGCCGGGCAGGGTTCGGTGTTCGAACCTGCCGGTCTTGGCATTGCGGAAGCGGAAGCGCACCTGGCCGTTGTCGACGGCGAGGATGTCGTTCTCGCGGATCACGCCGCGATACAGATAGCGCCCGAGATAGATCAGCGCCGGGCGGCCGGTGCCGGCGGATTTGCAGTGGGCGACCCACCCCCGGCGGCCACCCAAACTCCCCCACCTGTGGCCACCCCAAACTCCTCCACCCTGACTGAGTGATTGTCGGGTGCCGGCGTGTGCCGACGCTGCCTGACGACGGGACGTTTAGCCTGAGCCCTCGAAACCGCGGGGGACAAAGTCGGCCATCTCCTGCCGGTCGCGTCCGACCGCTATCGAGCGGGCTGGCTGCCCAAAATTTGTCGTGTGCCGGTCAGCTTATTCAGTCACTTGCTCGTTGCGCTCCACCACACAAAGAAGAGTCCCAACAGAAAGAGCAAGACGATATTCACCCAATACGTGACGGGGCTGTGGTCGCGTTCGACTGTCGAGAACCGGCCTCGCACATATCCAAATTGAAGTCCGTGCGACATCAGGCCCCAGGGGAACGGAGCGGCGAGCAACTTATCCAACCGCGTTGACAACCCCTCGTGGTGAAAGCCCGGCCCTTCGACATAAGTCACCAGCACACAGAAGGCAGCATAGGAGATTGCCAGAATGATCCAAGACTTGTTCGACATCCCGACTAAGCTAACCCGAATCGACGTCCAACATGAGGGGATTTTCGTGAAATCTTTGTCATGCTGAGAGGCTGGCGCCTGAACGGTTCGGAGGCAGCCCCTTGCTTTCCGACCGGCGGGCTCGGGGCCCTCGCAGGCGTTTAGGATAACGTCAGTTATCACGATAACGCACGTCATGTTATCGTTCTTTAGTTATGTTATATAAAGCCGCCCCAGAACGTGCAGTGGACGCTCTGGTCCACGCGTACCTGCATGAAACCTTGGGAATCCGCGCTAGGGGTTCGGGCGTGGCCGGGTGCCGGCAAGCTTCCTTACTTTCTACAGGACACCTTCGACGTCCGGGAGCTGACGCTCATGGATCTGCAGATGCTCCTGGCGATCGGCAAGCGGGCCGACAAGCCGGGTCTGGCGAACGTCCGAGGCCAGATGGACAAGCTGCGCCAACTGGCCGGGATGCCGGTGGTCTACGTGACCGGCACCCTCGCGTCCTACGAGCGCAAGCGCCTCATCGAGCAGAAGGTACCGTTCCTGGTGCCGGGCAACCAGCTCTATCTGCCGGATCTCGGGATCGACTTGCGCGAGTACTTTCGCAAGCCGCCCCCCGCGCCGGACACCGCACTGAGCCCGGCGACGCAGGCAATGCTGATTACCGTCCTGCTGCGACAGCCGTGGCGCGCCCAGTGGCAGCCCGCCGAGGTGGTCAGCGACCTGGGCTACACCGCGATGACCCAGTCCCGGGCCGTCAAGGAGCTCACGGCCGCCGGCATTGCGACGTTGCGCACCGAGGGCAGGGCGCGATGGCTGCACACCGAGCGCACTGCCGCGGCGACGTGGGAGAGAGCGAAGCCTTTGCTGCGCAGCCCGATCAAGCGGCGATTCTGGACCCGTCCCGTCCCCAAGTGGAAGCCGCCCCACGTGAAGCTGGCGGGCTTGAGCGCTCTGGCCCGATATTCGATGCTTTCCGAGCCGCAGTGGCCGATCTATGCCGTCAGCGCCGCGCAGTGGAAGGCCGCAACACAGGCCGGTATCGAGCTCCTGCCTGAGCCGTTGCCGGGGGCATTCGAATGGGAACTCTGGCACTACAACCCTGCGCTCATGCCGGGCAGCGAATCGGTCGATCCGCTTTCCTTGATGCTCAGCCTTCAGGACAACGCCGACGAGCGTGTTCAACTTGCACTCGATGAGTTGAAGGAGCGCTTTCCGTGGTGAGGGGACTGGACGTCTTTCGCGACTACTTCGCCGGCCACGCTGATCAGTTCGTGCTGATCGGCGGCACGGCTGCGACGCTCGCGATGGAAGAGGCAGGGCTCGAGTTTCGTGCCACGAAGGACCTCGACATCGTCTTGCATGTCGAAGCGCTCAGCCGGTCGTTCGGCGAAGTGTTCTGGAGCTTCGTCGACGCCGGCGGCTACGAAATCCGGCAGGCCGGCGACACCGGAAAGCCCGTGTTCTACCGATTCCAGAAGCCAGCCGACGAGCGCTTCCCGGTCATGCTGGAGTTGTTCTGCAGGGCTCCAGCGGGAATCAACCTCGCCGAAGGCACTCACCTCACGCCGATCCCGATCGACGAGGCCGTTGCAAGTCTGTCCGCCATCCTGCTCGATGACGCGTACTACGAGTTCATCCGTGCAGGTCGCAGGGAAGTTGACGGCTTGCCATGGGTCGGCGAGGACAGGCTGATTCCGCTCAAGGCCAGCGCGTGGTTAGACCTGGGCGAGCGCCGGGCGAAGGGCGAGCCCGTGGACAGCAAGAACATCCGCAAGCACGCCAATGTACGGTCTGATCGTGCCAAAAGGCATCGCGTACCTCACTTAGCGGACTCCTGAACTCATTGACGGTGCCTGCAACCAGCCTCAGGTGCATTCCGTCAACTGATTCTCCGGCTGCTCAAACACCTCCGGCTGCTTCATGGCCAGGTCGACGAGATGACCGGCTTCCAGGTCCTGGCGGCCAACTGCGCGGCAGCAGCGCATTGCTCGGGTGTCACCTTCTCGTCGAGATAGTCGCGACCGACATTCGGAGGCTCGCATCCGCGATTCGGCAAGGCGTTGACCTCTCATTGGACCGGCCGAGCGACGCTCAAACCATCGGCGGTCTGGCGACGGTCCGCGCTATTCGAGCTGAATGTTCGCCTCGGTGGCGATCTTGCGCCACTTCGGGCAATCCTCCTTGATGAATGCTGCGAACTCCGCCGCAGTACTGCCAACGGCTTCGCTACCCAGACTCGCCTGCCACTCCGAGAATTCCTTGCCCTTGATGATGGGGGCGAGTTCCTGTTGCAACCTGGCCACGATGTCCGGCGGCGTGCCCTTCGGCGCGAAGTAGCCAGCCCATGACGTCTGGGTGAAATCCGGCAGGCCTGCTTCCGCAGCGGTCGGCACGTCAGGCGACGCGTGCGGGTTCACACTCAGATGGCAACGGCATGCGCCGGGTCACTCGGTTGATGCTATCTTTCGCCGCAGCTGGGGTGGGTTCTTGCTGGGCCTGCTGCCACTGACGGACGATGGTTGATCGGTGATAGGCATCGGCGCACGCATCTGCGCAATAAAAGGGCTTGGCATGAAGCGCGGTTTCGTGGGTTCGTTCGTGGTGCTGGCGCTGTCTGCTGGCTTGGCAGGGCTCCTGGGGCCCGGCCTCGCGCAGGCCCAGATCACCCTGACCAACAGTGTCTTCCCGGTCGCCGGTGACACCTTCTCCTGGGCCATCGACACACACCCCGGCCCGCAGATCGTGAATACGCCCCCCGGCCCCAATCAGGTCTGGGACTTCAGCAGCCTCCAGCGATCGGCGACGTGGACCGAGGTGATGCGGCCGGCCGCAACCGGCGCCGGTGCGTCGAGCTTTCCGGATGCCACGCTGGTCTACACCCAGACTGGTCCCTCCAGCTTCCCGAACATCCCGGGCAGCAACGCCACCGAGGCATACCTCAAGGTCACGGACACGGCGGTTTCGCTGCTGGGCTTCCACGGCGGCCCTGGCGTGCTCAATGTGGGCGTGCCGAGCGTCACGCGGTTTCAGCCGGGCGTGGTGGTCAGCGAGGCGCCGACTGCATTCTTCGACATCCGCACCTTCAGCACGTCGTTCAGTGCGGAAATCTCCCCGGCCGACATTCCGGGCCTCGTCCTTCAGAACCCCGGCAATCTGATCGATCGCTATCGCATCAGCGAGACGCTGTTAGGGTCCGTCGTTGTCGATGGCTCGGGAACCCTGACCCTCCCCGGCGGCAGCTTCGAGGTCTTGCGGGAAACGAGGCGGTTGTTCAGTACCGTGGTCCTGGAGGGACACTTCAGCGGGGGTTGGTTCCGCTTGAGTGACTCGAGCTTACTCGACAAAGATTCGCCCATTGCCCCCTATCTGCATGTTTTCGGCCAGGTGTCGCACGCCTACCTTGGTGCGGAATCGAAGCAGGCACTGGCCATCGTGTATTCCCCGGTGAGCATCGATCCTCCGGGTCCGAGCGTCCTCGACGAGTTGCCAATCGCCCAGGTGCAGTTCAAGAATCTCGGCGCGAGCGCCGTCCCGGAGCCGGGCACAGGGTGGATGTTCCTGGTGGGGCTGTGCGCCGTGCCTGCGGCTCGATCGGCAATGCGGCGCAGGGGCCGCTGACTGCCGCGGCATTCGCCACGACTACGCCGGTCTCGAGTCCTGCCGCACCGCTCGCATCGGCCCGTCACACAGGCCGTCGGCAGATCACACGAAAGGATGAGCGGTGAAGGAACGCATCGGATCGATCGGTGCCGGGCCAATGGGCGACGGCAACGGCACCCGACGCGCAAGCGCCAAGTGGTGACTGACTCGTACTTCGGGCGGACAAGATCTCACGACGTCACTGGAGAACAACATGTCCGAGGAATTCGACGTTCGCGGTGCCCACGAAGAACGCTTGGACGAGGCTGCTGAGCGCGAGCCCAAGGGGATGGCCGGACAGCTGGCCGTCATGACGGCGATCCTGGCTACGGTGGGGGCGATGTTCTCGTATATGGCGGGGGCGACCCAGGCCGAAGCCGCCTTGCTCAAGAACGACGCGGCGATCAAGAAGACGGAAGCCTCGAATCAGTGGAACTACTACCAGGCAAAGAGTGGAAAGCAGAACCTGAGTGAAATGGGGATGCGGTTGGCCAATGGCGCGGACAAGGCGTTCTTCGAAGAGCAGGTCAAGCGCTATCAGACCGAAAAGGCCGGGATCAAGCTCGCTGCCGAGGCGCTCGAGAAGCAGTCGACCGAGTTCGATGAGAAGAGCGCGGGCCAGATGCACCAGCACCACCGCTGGGCGCAGGCGACCACTGCACTGCAGATCGCCATCGCGATGGCGGCCATCGCCTTGCTCACCAGACGCCGATGGCTGGAATACGCCGTCTTTGGCATGAGCGCGGTGGGTGTGACGGTCGGCGCGTTGGCCTATCTTCACATTTGAGTGCGGTCACCCCGGACAGTTGAGCGCGCCCCGCTGCGCTGTACTTGCGCTGACGACTCTGAACAGTGCCGCGCGTGCGGCGTCATAACGGTAAAAAAAGAGGCGAAAAAGTTAGCCGGGACAATAGCTTAAGGCGTTTGATGCCGACCGTTTTTCGGCACTTCTCTGGCCCACATGAACACCTCATCCACGGTGTCGTCAAGCGCCGCAGGAGTCGATAGATGTCGATAGATCTCGAAAGGTCGCTTTTCGTCGAACCGCCCGCAAACCCGCGCCAATGCTGGTGCCTGACAGGTTGACGGTAAAAATGACGGTAAAAGTCTGCGAGGCAGGGGCGAGCACATGGCAAATCAACAACTTAGAAGGCTCGTTGATGATCGAGTGGGAGTAGGGATCCTCAATGGTGACGCTCTCTACGGACTTCTGGCTTGCATCTTCGTCGTCTCCGGCCATCTGGCTTCGGTGATGCGCATCGGTGGCGAGCCGCTGCCTTGGTTCCAAGATACGGAATTCGGAAGAAAAGTGCCGGGGTGCGGTAGGAAGAGGCGGGCATTCAGGCGGTGTTCAGATTTGCAACGGCACCGCTCGCAGCGGTGACGGGGAGCATCTGGATACCGATTTGACTTCCATTGATCTATCTCCCAAAATGGGAGATACTGCCCGTGATGAGGGTCATCGCCAAGAGCGGCCTGAAGAAGTTCTGGGAGCACCCCGGTTGCGCCGATGCGCGAGGCCCGCTGCACAGCTGGTACGACGAGGCACTCAAGGCGAAGTGGCGCACGCCGCAGGACATCAAGGCTCAGTTCGCCAGCGCAAGCATCTGCGGCAACAACCGCGTGGTGTTCAACGTGGGCGGCAACAAGTACAGGCTCGTGGTCGAAGTGCAGTACCAAGCGGGGATCGTCTGGGTGAAGTTCGTCGGGACGCATGCGCAGTACGACCGCATCGACGTGGAGTCCGTGAATGACTATTAAGCCGATCCGAAACGATGACGACCTGAAGAAGGTGTTCCGCCGACTGGAGAAGATCTTCCAGGCCGAGGAGGGCACGGCGCAGGCCGATGAGCGCGACGTCCTGGTGACGCTCGTCGAGGCGTACGAGAACATGCACTACGACTTCGGGCCCGCGGACCCGGTGGATGCCATCAAGTTCCGCATGGAGCAGGAGGGGCTGACCCCTCGTGACCTGGAACCGTTCATCGGTCCGAGTGGGAGGGTGTCCGAGGTGCTGAACCGCAAGCGGCCGCTCAGCCTGCGGATGGTCAAGCGGCTGCACGACGGGCTGAAGATCCCCTACGAGAGTCTGCTGACCGAGGTGTCCTGAGTCGGCCACAGATCTCGATGGCCGCCTTTTCCCGCTACGTCGGCATCGACTATTCCGGGGCTGAGATGCCCGAGTCCAGTCTCAGGGGCCTGCGTGTCTACTACGCCGTCGGCGAGTCCGTGGCGAGTGAGGTACCGCCGCCGCCCAGCCCTCGCAAGTACTGGACGCGACGCGGCATCGCGCACTGGTTGGCCGAGCGGCTCGTGGAAGACGTCCAGACGATCGTCGGCATCGATCACGGGTTTTCCTTTCCGCAGCGCTACTTTGAGGTGCATCGGCTGCCGCCCGACTGGCCCACGTTCCTGGAGGACTTCCATCGCCACTGGCCCACGGACGCCGAGCACACCTATGTCGACTTCGTGCGCGACGGCCTGGCCGGCAACGGCGCTGCGCGGACCGGTAACGCCGCTCAGTGCGCTCCCACGCCCAGAACAGTCCCAACAGGAAAATGCCCGCTGAGACGCTCCACACGACCGCTCGACTTCGCTGACCCATGCCCGCCTCATCATGACGCCGGCTCCATGCATCCACACCCAGCAGCGCGGTGAAAGCGATCGCTACGATCACCAACTGACCGACTTCCACGCCGACTGAAAGCGCCCAGCGCCCAGCCGACCTTGCCTTGCGGGATCCCGCACTCGCGCAACGTGGAGGCAAAGCCGAAACCATGGATCAGGCCGAAGCAGAACGTGAGGATCCAGCGCCGACCGATGTCGCGCTCGAAGAAATTTTCCGCCGCCACGTACACGATGCTCAGAGCGATCATGAGCTCGACCAGCTTTGACCAAGCTGCGGGGTCAAGTCTCCCACGAACACATTTCCCTTTCGTAAAGCGGTGGTGTCACGGCGCGGGCACCGTCATCGACTGGTTTGTTCTTCGCCATTTCATGCTCCGATGTGGGTGAAATCCGGGATTTACCGAGAGACGGGTGTTAAAATATCTAACTAGAAATCCGATACTTGCCAAGTGTAGAGTAGTTTTGTATCATTTCAACATGGCCTCAACCAAGGAGAACGTCATTCCGCTCACTAGAGAAGAGCTTGGGCGGCGCATTCGTTCCGCACGAGAGAGTTGTGGCCTAACTCAGGAGCAGTTAGGCGAAGCGGTCGAGTTATCACGCATTGCCGTTGGCCAGATCGAATCCAGCAGCCGGTCGGTATCCAGCATCGAGCTGGACCGTATCGCCTATGCTGTCGGTCGCGACATCAAGGCGTTCTTTGCCGACGCTTTCGTTGAGCAGGATGCTTTGGCAGCCCTGTTTCGTACCGAGGCGCAGCTTGCCGAGCAAGCCGAGCTACGGCGCGCCCTGCAGGATTGTTTGGCTCTCGGGCGAGAGATGACCAATCTGGAACGGCTGCTGGAAATCGACCGAGCACAACTGCGTGCGGCAGTCTATGAACGGCCCGCATCCAAATCACGCTGGGACGCCATTCAACAAGGTCAGCGTGTCGCAACTGCGGAGCGGCAGCGGCTGGGGCTCGGTGTGTCCCCCGCTGGGGATCTGATCGAACTGTTCGAGTCGCAGGGCGTGCGCACCGGTTTGGTTACGCTCCCCGATAACATTTCCGGCCTGACCTTGTGGGATAACAAGATCGGCATTTTCGTGGTCATCAACAGCGATCACTCTGCGCTACGCCGCCGCTTCTCACTGGCACACGAATACGCGCATGTGTTGATTGATCGCGAGAGATCCGGTGCCATCAGCCGTGCCGAGAATCGGGCCGAACTGCTCGAAGTCAGAGCTAATGCCTTTGCGGCTGAATTCATGATGCCTGCCGAGGGCGTAGCCCAGTTCGTTCAGGCACTGGGCAAGGGTGGCGCGAGCCGTGCGCAAGTCGCCGTTTTCGATGAGTCCGATGTGGTTCAGGTGGAACAGCGCGCGACCCCTGGCAGTCAGGACATCCAGCTATACGATGTCGCGCTGCTTGCTCATCACTTTGGGGTGAGCCGCATTTCGGCGTTGTATCGCCTGAAGAACTTACGCCTGATCGATGAGCGCGAGTTCCAGCGCCTGAAGTCCGAAGAGGATACCGGGGCGGGCAGGGCGATCGCCGACTTCCTGGCTGCCGATGACCCGGTGGAGGAGCGGGGAACGCGAGATGAGTTCCGTCGCCGTTTTCTGGGGCTTGCGCTGGAAGCCAATCGGCGCGAGGAGATCACCCAGAGCAAACTGACCGAATTGGCCGCGATGGTGGGTGTGGGTCGACATGATGTCGAGCGCGTGCTCTCATCCGCTGGCCTCGATCAGGCATGACGGCCGGAACGTCCCATGTCTGCGCTGGCTGTGACAGCCATCGTTATCACCGATACCAATGTGCTGATCAATTTTCTGCATATCGGCCAGTTGGCGCTGCTCGGCGAGTTGCCCGCGTACCGGTTTCAATTGTCGACCGAGGTGCTGCAGGAGCTGACTGAACCTGGGCAGAGAGCGGCCGTCGATAACGCCATTGCCGCGGGTCAACTTGATCTACTGGTCATCGATGCTCTGGATGCGCTTGCCCTATTCGGTGAGCTGCGCGATCTGATGGGGCGCGGTGAAGCCGCCTGTCTGGCGCTGGCCGCAATCGTTGGGTGCCATCTTGCCTCGGACGAGAAAAAGCGCTTTCGTCGCAAAGCCATCGAATTGATCGGTGAGGCTCGAATACTCGGAACAGAGGATTTACTCCTGCAAGCTATCCGCTGCGGTCATATCACTGTGGCGCAAGCCGACGGGTACAAGGTCGTGCTTGCCGAAAACCGATACACGATGCCGTTCGCGAGTTTCGCGGAGCGTCTCTGAGGACAGGTCTCAGCGTTTACGGCGACCAGAGTCACACCCGTTTACACCCATTCCAGGGGTGTGCGCCTGCTCTCACGACTTCTCCTGTGCGGTGAGTACAGAATTCATTCGCCGCACTTCATACGGCGAATAACTTGCGCATGCGGAGAATGCACCTCATAATCTCCGCATGAAGGGCGGAGATTACACCTACATCTGGCAGGCCAGAGACTGGCCAACTTGGCGCTTTAACCTGGCTACGCTGGCTCAACCATTGGCCGATGTCAGCCGCGCCCAGGGTCTGTTGATGGGGCGACTGGCCGACGTCGGCATGGCCCTGCGCGACCAGGCCAGCCTGTCGGTGTTGACCGAGGACGTCATCAAGACCAGCGAGATCGAGGGTGAGCAGCTCAACGTCGAGTCTGTGCGCTCCTCCATCGCGCGCAGACTCGGCGTCGACAGCGGTGCCCTGGCCCCGGTGGATCACCACGTCGAAGGCGTGGTCGAGATGGTGCTAGACGCCACCGCCAACTGCAACGCTCCGGTCACCCGGGATCGCTTGTTCGGGTGGCACGCCGCCCTTTTCCCTACGGGCTATTCGGGCCTTGTCCGAATCAACGTGGGCGGCTGGCGCGACGATGCCACCGGTCCGATGCAGGTGGTGTCTGGGCCGCTGGGGCGCCAACGCGTGCATTTCGAGGCGCCGCCGGCTGACCGACTGGAATCCGAAACCGACCGCTTTCTGGCCTGGGCCAACAGCGCGTCAAGCGAGCCACCGCTGATCAAGGCCGGGCTCGCGCACCTGTGGTTTGTCACCCTGCACCCGTTCGATGATGGCAACGGCCGCATCGCGCGTGCCGTCGGCGATCTGTTCCTGGCCCGTGCGGATGGCAGCCCCCAGCGCTTCTACAGCCTGTCGGCGCAGATCCAGCGCGAGCGCAAGGCCTACTACGACATCCTGGCGCGCACGCAAAAGCAATCATTGGATGTCACCGAGTGGCTCGCGTGGTTCCTCGCCACACTGCATCGCGCCGTCGATCAGGCACAGCACACGCTGGATGCCGTGCTGGTCAAGACGCGGTTCTGGCAGTGCTGGGCAACAACGCCGCTGAACGAGCGACAGGTGAAGTTGGTCAATCGGCTACTTGATGGCTTCGAGGGCAAGCTCACCAGCAGCAAATGGGCGGCGATCGCCAAGTGTTCGCCGGACACCGCGCTGCGAGACATCACTGAACTGCTAGCCCGTGGCGTCCTGCGGAAATCAGATGCGGGTGGCCGCAGCACCAGCTATAAGCTGAACGACTCACCAGGGTAGGCCGACCTTCAAGAATTGCCTTAGCTTGACGGCGGCTCCGGCCTGATCAATTTGCTCGAAGCACGGGCGGGCCACCGGACGCTGCTGGCCAGTCAAGACCGGGCAAGCGCGGTGGACTTCTCGGCGCTCCGCTTCTCCGTGGTGCAGAGCGTATTCGAGGCGCGCACGCAGTTGCGCTTCGAACCGGTGGGCGTCAGGAGCGTCCCGAAGATCAAGGGCAAAGCCAGACCCCAGGCGGGACAACGTCAGCCATCTTCGGTTGTTCGACCTTGTGCTCGGCTACCGCATCGAAGAGGTCGAGCATCCGGCGCTCTGGGGCCACGATCGCCACTGGCAGGCGGTGACCTTCGAGGGCAAGGTGCTGCGAAACCGCGTGACCCGGCGGTCGATCTTCGCGACGCGCGAACTCGCGGTGGCGCTCAGGTCGCTGTCGAGTTGGTGTGCCCACGCGCGGCGTTGGCGTGCCCGGTTGGACGGCGTGACGGCACCGGTGAGCTACGGGGTCGCGTCTTGCATGAACACACAAACGAAAAAGGGCTCTCGTTTTCAAGGCGCTGGCCCTGATAACGTGTCGGCCCATCAATGTTGGCTCGGCACCGTTGCGAATGGAAGCCGGCCGCTTTTTCCTCCGTCAGCGCTCCGATTGCGACGGATAGGCGGCGCGGGCTAGATGATCGAATGGATTGCAGTGATGCTTGCTTCAACTGATCCATTGGAGTACAGTTTTTCATGGCCCGAACGGTTCCGATCAGCGTTGTCGAGACCCCGGAGTTCCTGTCCGCGACCCGCAAGTTGATGACCGACGACGAGCGGGCGCTTCTTGTGGATTATCTCGCTTTCAACCCTACATCCCGTCCGGCGACCTGATTCCTGGAACAGGTGGCGTGCGGAAGCTGAGATGGGGTTTGGAGGGGCGAGGCAAGCGTAGTGGCGCGCGGGTGATCTATTTTTACCACGACCTCGGGATGCCGCTGTTCGCGCTCACCGCCTACGCCAAGAATGAGCAGGACGATCTGAGCCAGCAGGATCGCAATGACTTCCGGCAGCTTACGTCGTTGCTGGTTGGGGAATTCAAAAGGAGAAAGCAATGAGCAAGGTTGCCGACAGTATCCGACGCGGCCTTCGAGAAGCGGTGGTCTACGCCGAGGGAAAGGCGGACGAGAGCGTCTATCGCGTCCGTGTGCCGGTGAAGATCGACGTGAAGGCGATCCGGACGAGTTTGGACATGACGCAAGAAGAATTCGCGGGCCGGTTCGGGTTCAGCGTCAACACACTGCGCCATTGGGAACAGGGTTCGCGCCAACCGGAGGGGCCGACACGGGCTTATCTCCTCGTCATCGAACGCGCGCCCAAGGCGGTTCAAAAAGCCTTGCAGGCCGTCTGATTCACAGTGGCCCGATCGTGCTGCACAAGGCGCTCTCGCCAGCCGGTAATCCGGAGTTCGCCACGATTCTCAAAGTTGTGTCGGCACTCGGGCTCCAGCTTCACGCGTCGCCGCTCGTTGCAAAGAGCGGGGTCTGATGACCAGCCGCAATTGCGTGTCCCTTGGCATTCGGCTCGTTTCGCGTCGCGTTGGATCGTCTCCGGCGTTCGCTGAGCGTCGGCGTCAAAGACGCCCCTGCCTAAGGGATCGTTCGTCTCATGCAAAAAACCACCACGAATCCAGCGCTCGCCGGGGTGCTCCGCTACTCTGTGGCTTACACGCTCAGTATCGAAGCGATCCACACACTGTGCTGTGAGAACGGGAACCTTCGGTCACGCCTTGGCGCAATTGATCCCGAATATTACTCACTTCGCGAGAAAGACCTCCCTGAGCATGGTTCCATTAGGACGAACTTTGCAAGCCTCTACAGCATGGCGACCGAGTCGCCACCAAGTCAATTCCACGACGGTCGGCTCGCCGCGTCACTATCGGCGGCACACTATACGAAGTTGACGAAGATCGCACAGTTCATCTGGGACGTTCACCGCGAGTTATCGGAGTACATGCAAGGCGACGCCTGACGGTGAGAAGGCAATGGGGCGAGGATCTTGGTGCCGCGACGATGTCGATGTTTGTCGATCCGCCATCGTCGGCTCTATTGCATGACGCGAATACGAGCCTGACTCTTTTGAGCGTTCAATGAACCCCCTGCTGGCCATTCAGATCGCCCTCGGAGCTTCAGCGGCGGTTGCGCTCCTGTATCTGTGGCGCTCTGGGTTTCCTGAGCCCAGCGAGCGACTCCGGCATGCCGTTGTGTTTGCCGGGGTGGTCGTTGCCATCATCTCAATCTGGACAGCGCCGCTCGTCGCTCTTCTGGTTTCTGGGGTCACGGCGCCAGCCAAGATCGTCTCGCTGGAGTGCCCAGCGCAGGGCAGGCGATACGTTCACTTTGAGTACGCTGTTGATGGTCATGCCCTCAGCGGCGTGGCGCGAGACGAGATTTCTCCCCTCGTCTGCGGTTCTTTGGCCATCGGTAGATTGGACGTTGTGACTTACTTGCCCGACTCCCCGGATGTCTACGCTTGGCGCAGCCCGTGGCCAAGCCTTCGGTTCAATCTCTTGTGTTCCGCTATCGCGCTTGTAGCCTATCCAGTCATGGCGCTCGTCGCCCGCCAGCGTTACTGAGGAGTGCTACCCCTTGTCGCGCAGGTCGGCCATAGGCATACCGTGTCAGCCATCTCTTGACTTCCCCCCGCCGCTTGGTGATCGTGTCACCTTCCGTCCGACCTCACCGAAAGTCGCCATGACCAATCTCGCTGGATGGATTTTTCGAGTCACCTGGCTGCTTGCCGCGGGTGCCGCCGTCGCCGGCGAGGACGCCATCGAACTCAAGGCCGGCGCCGGGCGCGAACTGGTCCAGGCCAACTGCGTTGCCTGCCACAGCCTCGACTACATCCAGATGAACTCGCCGTTCCTCGACCGCAAGGGCTGGGAGGGTTCGGTCAACAAGATGATCAAGGTGATGGGCGCGCCGATCACCGAGGCAGACGCCAAAGGCATCGCGGATTACTTGTCCGCCAACTACGGCAAGTAGCTGATCGTCTTCGGTTTATCAAACGCCGATCCGATCGCGGCTATACTCGCCGCCGATGAAAACCACCTTCCTCGATTTCGAGCAGCCGATCGCGGAGCTCGAGCAGAAGATCGAAGAGCTGCGCTACGTGCAGGACGACTCCGCGCTCGACATCTCCGAAGAAATCGCGCGCCTGCAGAAGAAGAGCAACGTGCTCACCAAGGAGATTTACGCGAAGCTGTCGGCCTGGCAGATTTCGCAGGTGGCGCGTCATCCGCAGCGGCCTTATACGCTCGACTACATCCAGAACCTGTTCACCGATTTCGAGGAGCTGCACGGCGACCGTTCGTTCGCCGACGATCCGGCGATCATCGGCGGCATCGCGAACTTCGGCGGCCGTCCCTGCGTGGTCATGGGCCACCAGAAGGGCCGCGACACCAAGGACAAGATCTACCGCAACTTCGGCATGCCCAAGCCGGAGGGCTACCGCAAGGCGCTGCGCCTGCTGCACCTCGCGCAGAAGTTCGAGATGCCGGTGTTCACCTTCGTCGACACGCCGGGCGCCTATCCGGGCGTGGGCGCGGAGGAGCGCGGCCAGTCCGAGGCCATCGGCCGCAACCTGTTCTTGATGGCCGAGCTGCGGGTGCCGATCATCTGCACCGTGATCGGCGAGGGCGGCTCCGGTGGCGCGCTGGCCATCGCCGTGGGCGACACGCTGATGATGCTGCAATACTCGGTGTATTCGGTGATCTCGCCCGAAGGCTGCGCGTCCATTCTCTGGAAGAGCGCCGATCGCGCGCCGGAGGCGGCCGAGACCCTGGGCATCACCGCGAGTCGGCTCAAGACGCTGGGCCTGGTCGACAAGGTCATCCCCGAACCGCTGGGCGGCGCGCATCGCGATCAGGGCGCGGTCATGCAGTCCGCGCGCAAGGCGCTGACCGAGGCGCTGCGCGACACCCAATCGAAGAGCATCGACGATCTGCTCGAAACGCGTTTCGAACGCCTGCTCGATTTCGGCAAGTACAAGGAAGTCACGCCGCGGTAGTCGTTGCCATGCCGCCTTCGCCATGAGCGGGTTCGCGTCGCTGTTGCGCACCGTCGAACGGCGCCTCGCGACGGCTGGTGTGAACGGACGCACGCTCGCGCTGGCCTTGAGCGGCGGCATGGACTCGATGGTGCTGCTCGACGTGCTCGGCACCCTGGCGCCGAAGCTGGGGTTCCATCTGTCGGCAATGCACGTCCATCACGGCTTGAGCCCGCACGCCGACGACTGGGCCGGCTTCTGTGAACGCGAGTGCGCAAGGCGCGGCATCCCGTTGCGCGTCGAGCAGGTCCAGGTGGCGCGCGACTCGGGCCTGGGGCTCGAAGCAGCCGCCCGCCACGAGCGCTATCGATGCCTGCGCGCGAGCGGCGCGGATGTCGTGGTCACGGCCCATCATCTCGACGACCAGGCCGAGACGGTGTTGCTGCACGTGCTGCGCGGCGCCGGGGTCGAAGGGATGGCGGCGATGCCGGTCGGGCGATCGCTCGGTGCCGATGGCCCGCTGCTGGTCCGTCCGCTGCTCGAGTTCACGCGCTCCGCGTTGCACGAAGCCGCGATCGAGCGCGAGGTGCGCTGGATCACCGACGAGTCGAATACCGATGTCCGGCATGCGCGCAATTTCCTGCGGGCGGAGGTGCTGCCATTGATCGAGACCCGTTTTCCGGCCTGGCGCGAAACCCTGGCGCGGGTGGCGGTCAACGCCGCCGATGCGGGCGAGCTGGCCGCGGCACTGGCGGCGGCGGATCTGGCGCGCGTGCTCGACGCCGATGGTCTGCTGGTGGCGGGTGTCCTGGCGCTGACCCCGGCGCGACGTCTCAACGTCGTCCGTCACTGGCTGCGGGGGCAGGGCATCGCAATGCCGTCGCGCCAGCGTCTCGAAGCGGGATTGGCCCAGTTGCTCGACGCCCGTGGTGATGGCACGCCTTGCGCCATGCTGGGAGGCGCCACCTTGCGCCGCCACGCCGGCCGCTTGCTGCTCGATGGGGCTGCCGCCACGCCGCCGGGTTGGCGGGCGTGCTGGAACGGCGAAGCCGCGCTGGCATTGCCGGATGGCAGGACGTTGCATTTCGATGCTGTCGTCGGCAACGGCCTGGCCCGCGCGACACTCACTGGCGGATTGCCGGTCGCCATCGGATTTCGTACCGGCGGCGAACGCCTGCAACTGGCCGCCAACCGACCGCGACGCGCGCTGAAGAAGCTGCTGCAGGAGGCAGGGATGCCGCCGTGGGAGCGCAGTCGTCTGCCGCTGCTCACCATCGGCGACGACCTTGCCTGGGTCGACGGGATCGGCATCGACGCGGTCTTTGCCGCGGGACCGGGCCAACCCGGCGTGCTGCCTCGCGTGGGTCACCGCTGACCCCGGTGCTACACTCCGCGCGCCATTTTTCGGGATAACGTCATGCGCCTGCTGCGACTGCTCTGTGTCTTCGTGCTCCTGCCGTTCGCCGCCGCGGCGCACGCCCAGGTCATCACCATCAAGTTCAGTCACGTGGTGGCTGCCGACACGCCCAAGGGCAAGGCCGCGGAGCGCTTCAAGCAGCTCGCTGAAGCCGCGACCAAGGGGCGCGTCAAGGTCGAGCTATACCCCAACAGCCAGCTCTATCGCGACGGCGACGAACTCGAGGCGTTGCAGCGCGGCGCGGTGCAGATGGTGGCGCCGTCGGTGTCGAAGTTCGGGCCGCTGGGCGTGCGCGACTTCGAGGTGTTCGATCTGCCGTATCTGTTGCCCGACGTCGAAAGCGTGCATCGGGTGACCGATGGCGACATCGGCCAGAAGCTGTTCGCGAAGCTCGATGCCAAGGGCATCAAGGGGCTGGCCTACTGGGACAACGGCTTCAAGCAGTATTCCGCCAATCGCCCGTTGCGGAAGCTCGCCGATTTTCGCGGCATGAAGCTGCGCGTGCAATCGTCGAAAGTGCTCGCGGCTTCGGTGCGCCAGCTCGGCGGGGTGCCCCAGGTGATGGCCTTCAGCGAGGTCTACACGGCGTTGCAGCAGGGCGTGGTCGACGGTGGCGAGAACTCGGTTTCCAACATTTACACCCAGAAGATGCACGAGGTGCAGAAGCACCTCACCATTTCCGATCACGGCTATCTGACCTATGCCGTCATCGTCAACCGCAAATTCTGGGAAGGGCTCCCGGCCGACATCCGCAGCGCGCTGGAAGGCGCCATGAAAGATGCCACCCGCTACGAGCGTGCCATTGCCGCCAAGGACAATGCCGATGCGCTGGCGCTGGTGCGGCAGGCCGGCACCACCGAGGTCTACGTGTTGCCCGAGGCTGAGCGTGCGGAGTGGAAGAAGGCGCTGCTGCCGGTGCAGCAGGAGTTCGAGCCGGTGATCGGGCGCGAGCTGATCCAGTCGGTGCAGGCGGTGGCGGCACAGGTGCAGGCGGAGCGGCGCAAGCGGCAGTGAAATCCCTGCTGGCGGGTCTGAACCGCGTCCTCGATCACCTCGAGGAATGGCTGATCGCCAGCTTCATGGCGGTGGCCACGCTGATCATCTTCGTGGCGGTGCTGCACCGGATGAGCGCCCAGGTCCCGTGGCTGTGGGACTACACGGGCCGCCTCGATCTTACCTGGGCGCAGGAGCTGTGCATCCTGCTCTTCATCTGGATGGCCAAGTTCGGCGCTGCCTACGGCGTGCGCACCGGCATCCACATCGGCGTCGACCTGCTGGTGACCAACGCGAGTCCGCCGTGGCGGCGGCGTCTGGTGATGCTGGGCCTGCTGCTCGGCGCGCTGTTCACCGCGATCATCGCTTTCCTCGGCGCGCGCTGGGTGCTGTTCATGCACGAGACCGGGCAGGTCTCGCCCGACCTCGAATGGCCGCGCTGGATGATCTACCTGTGCATCCCGTTCGGTTCCGGGTTGATGTGCTATCGGTTCCTGCAGGTGTGCTGGCATTTCGCCCGGACCGATGAGCTGCCGACGCACGGCGGGCCGACGGTCGACACGGGTGAAACGACGCCATGACCGTCGTCGTCATCATCCTGATCCTGCTGGCGCTGCTCGCCACCGGCACGCCGATCTCGATCGCGCTCGGCCTGACGGTGCTCACCTACCTCGCGGTGTTCTCGTCGTTCTCGATGGAGATCGTGGACATCGTCTCGCAGCGGCTGTTCACCGGGCTGGAAAGCTTTCCGCTGATGGCGATCCCGTTCTTCATCCTCGCCGGTACCTTCCTGACCGAAGGCGGCATCGCGGCCCGCATCATCCGCTTCGCGATTTCGCTGGTGGGGTGGATGCCCGGTGGACTCGCGATGGCGGCGGTGCTCGCCTGCGCCTTCTTCGCCACGATCTCGGGGTCGAGCCCGGCAACGGTGGCGGCGATCGGCTCGGTGATGCTGCCGGCGATGATCAAGCACGGCTATCCGAAGCGGTTCGCGGTCGGCGTGATCACCACGGCCGGCTCGCTCGGCATCCTGATCCCGCCGTCGATCGTGATGATCATCTATGCCGTCAGCACCAGCACCAGTGCCGGCAAGCTGTTCATCGCCGGTGTCGTGCCGGGTGTCCTGCTGGCGGCGCTGCTGATGGCGGTGGCCGGCATCACCGCGAAACGTCGCGGCTATCCCACCTTGCCGCGCGCCGGGGCCAGCGAGATTCGCACCTCGTTTCGCAAGGCCTTCTGGGGCCTGCTGCTGGTCGTCATCGTCATGGGCGGCATCTATGGCGGCATCTTCACGCCGACCGAGGCCGCGGCGGTGAGCGCCGTGTATGCGTTCGTCGCGGCGGTGTTCATCTATCGGGATCTGCGCCTGCGCGAGTGCTTCCGCGTGCTGCTGTCGGCCGCCAGCACCAGCGCGATGCTGCTCTACATCGTGACCAACGCGATGCTGTTCTCCTACCTGCTGACCTCGGAGCAGATTCCGCAGGTGATGTCGGAATGGGTGGTCGCGCAGCACCTGTCGCCGTGGATGTTCCTGATCGCGGTCAACGTGGCGCTGCTGCTGGCCGGGCAGTTCATGGAGCCCAGTTCGATCGTGCTGATCCTGGCGCCGCTGTTCCTGCCGATCGCGAACAGCCTGGGCATCGATCCGATCCACCTCGGCGTGATCATGACCGTCAACATGGAGATTGGCATGATCCACCCGCCGGTCGGCCTGAACCTGTTCGTGGCGAGCCACATGGCGAAGATGGGCATGACCGAGGTGTCGCTCGCCTGTCTGCCGTGGGTGGGGGTGATGCTGCTGTACCTGGTACTGGTGACCTACGTGCCGGCCGTTTCCCTTTGGTTGCCTCATGTGCTGGGCGTTCGCTAGCTGGAACAAACCACAAGGCTGACCCACAACGACGCAGCCGTGCGATCAACGCTCCGGTTTCCCTCATCCCCGGCCCTTTCCCGGGGGAGAAGGGAGCAGGACGCCTTCCTGTCTTCTTGCGAGGGGGAGAAGGGAGCAGGACACCCCCCTGTCTACGCGGGAAAGGGCCAGGGAGCAGGACACCTTCCTGTTTCTGTGGGAAAGGGCCAGGGAGTTGGAGGCATCCCTCTCCGGGAGAGGGACCGAGGGTGAGGGAAGCCTAGCCACGCTGCCAATCAGGCCCCGCTTTGCGGCACGGAACGTTCCGCAGCGGTAGGGCTTGTGCTATCCTCATGAATTAGCTAAATAATTCTTTCCGGTTCGATTCCGGAAAACACTTTCTCGGAGAAGCAACATGGCGGTTGAACGTACCCTGTCCATCATCAAGCCCGATGCGGTAGCCAAGAACGTGATCGGACAGATCTATAGTCGCTTCGAGTCGGCCGGTCTGAAGGTCATCGCGGCCCGCATGATCCACCTGTCGCGCGCCGACGCCGAAGGCTTCTACGCCGTCCACAAGGCCCGCCCGTTCTTCAACGACCTGGTCACGTTCATGATCTCCGGTCCGGTCATGGTGACTGCGCTCGAAGGCGAGGGCGCCATCGCCCGCAACCGCGATCTGATGGGCGCCACCGACCCCAAGAAGGCCGACAAGGGCACGATCCGCGCCGACTTCGCCGACTCGATCGACGCCAATGCGGTGCACGGTTCCGATGCGCCGGAAACCGCCGCCCACGAGATCGCCTACTTCTTTCCCGCGCTCAACATCTATTCGCGCTGATGCCCGTCAACCTGCTCGACTTCGATTCCCCGACGCTGGCCGCCTGGCTGGGTGAACTCGGCGAAAAGCCGTTTCGCGCCCGCCAACTGATGCGATGGATGCATCGCGGCGGCGCGGCGTCGTTCGAGCAGATGACCGATGTGCCCAAGGCGCTGCGCGAGCGCCTCGCAACGCTCGCGCACATCGAGGCGCCGTCCATCATGAGCGACTCGGTCGCGGCCGACGGCACCCGCAAGTGGCTGCTGGCCGCGGGCACCGCCAACGGCATCGAAACCGTCTACATTCCTGAAGCTTCTCGCGGCACCTTGTGCATCTCAAGCCAGGTGGGCTGCGCGCTCGAATGCGCGTTCTGCTCCACCGGTCGCCAGGGGTTCAACCGCAATCTCGACGCCGGCGAGATCATCGGTCAATTGTGGCTCGCGAATCGCGCGCTCGGTGCCGATCTTGCCCATGGCGATCGCCCGATCACCAACGTGGTGATGATGGGCATGGGCGAGCCGCTCGCCAATTTCGATGCGGTTGTGACCGCCATGCGGATCATGCTCGACGACGATGCCTACGGCTTGTCCCGCCGTCGGGTCACGCTGTCCACGTCCGGCATGGTCCCCTGGATCGACCGGCTGCGCGAAGCGCTTCCGGTATCGCTGGCGGTGTCGCTGCACGCCCCGAACGACAAGCTGCGCGACGAGCTGGTGCCGATCAACCGCAAGTGGCCGCTGGCGGAACTGCTCGCCGCCTGCCGCCGCTACATCGACACCGCCGGCAGCGGATCCGACCAATCCGATGACGCAGCGCCCGTGGTAGCTCCAAAGGTAAAATGGCAGCGGCAGGGTTCGCCCCGCGACTTCGTCACCTTCGAATACGTGATGCTCGACGGCGTGAACGATTCGGTGGTGCAGGCGCACGAGCTGGTCGATCTGGTCGGCGACCTGCCGTGCAAGTTCAACCTGATCCCGTTCAACCCGTTTCCGGATTCGGGTTTCCGGCGTTCGTCGCGCGACGCGGTCGTGGCGTTCCAGGGGGTGCTGTTGTCCGCGGGCTTCGTCACCACCGTGCGCCGGACTCGGGGCGACGACATCGATGGCGCCTGCGGCCAACTGGCTGGCCGCGTGGTCGATCGCACCAGCCGCCTGGCGCGTCGCGACAGCCTGCCGGCTTCGCCATGAGGCAATGGACGCTGGCGGCGACGCTGCTCGGATTCACGCTGGCCGGCTGCGGCTCGTCGGCGCCGAGGCGCGAGGAACCCGCCCCGCAGCCGGTGCAGTCGAGCCCGCAACCCACGCCGGCCACCCCGGCCGAACGGGCGCGCATCCACACCGAGCTCGGCGCCAGCTACTACCAGATCGGCCAGTTCGGCGTAGCGCTTGACGAACTCAATCAGGCGATCGAGGCCGATCCGAAATACGTACCTGCGCACAACTCGCTGGGGCTGGTCTACATGGGCCTGCGCCAGGACGACAAGGCGCGCGCGAGTTTCGAGCGCGCGCTCAGGCTTGATGGCAACGACTCCGACGCCAATAACAACTTCGGCATGTTCCTGTGCGATCGCCGGTTCGAGAAGGAATCGGTGCGGTACTTCCTGGCGGCGTTGAAGAACCCGCTGTACAAGAGCCCCTGGGAAGCCTATGTCAACGCCGGCGTCTGCACCCGGCGGTCGGGCGACGAGAAGACCGCCGAGCAGTATTTTCAGAAAGCGCTGCAATTGCAGCCGAGCGATCCACGGGCGCTCATCAACCTCGCCCAGCTCTACTACCAGCAGAGCGATCTCGAAAAATCCAGCGCCGCGCTCTCCCGGTACATGCAGGTGGTGCAGAACCCGGATGCCTCCGCGCTGTGGCTCGGCGTGCGGATGGAACGATTGCTGGGTGACCGCAACGCGATGGCGTCGTACAGTAGCCAGCTGCGCGGCCGTTTCCCGAGCGCCCCCGAGACGCGCGCGCTGAACGAAGGACGGTTCGAGTGAGCGATGAATTCAGCGTGGCGCCTGCCGCCGAGCGCTTGGCGCCGCCAACCCTGCCTGGCCCAGGTGATCAGTTGCGCGCGGCGCGACTGCAGCAGGGGCTCGAGATCGCCGACGTGGCGCGCCAGCTCAAGTTGTTCCCGCGGCAGGTCGAAGCCATGGAGCGCGACGACTTTGCCGCCCTGCCGGGCCGGGTATTCGTGCGCGGCTTCATCCGCAACTATGCGCGGGTACTCGGCATCGACGCCCGGCCGTTGCTCGAGATGGCCGGTGTCGCGCTCGAAGCGTCCACCGACGGGCTCCCCGCGATCATCGCCCCCGCGAAAGCCCAAGCCGTCGCCGCCGTCATTGCGCCGCACGGCGGAGACATCGTGGTGCCGATGCCCCTGTCCGCGAGCGACAACGTCCGCTCGCACCGCTGGGTCATCGGGGCCGTCGTGATGATAGTGGCGGTGCTGGTGGGCTACCTGTTGTTGCATCAGTCGGCCTCGGCCCCGAACGGCTCGGTGGTCGCGGTGACGTTGCCGCCAGCGGCCGGGTCCGCGAGCGAGGCCGCACCGGCGCCATCGGCGCAGGGCACCGCCGACGCCGCCGCAGGCGTGTCGGGCGGCCAAACCGTGGAACGCGCCGTCGGCGCCGCGCCTGCCGATCTCGTCGCGCCGCCGCAGGGCGCTGCCGTGGTCGCTGCCGCCGACCCGGCCGACGCCGGGGCCGGCCCCGCCATTCGCCTGTCGTTCACACGCGCTGCCTGGGTCGAGATTCGCGACCGCAGCGGCGCCGTGGTGTTTTCGCAGTTGAGCCCCGCGGGGGCGCAGCGCGTGGTTCGTGGCACACCCCCGTTTTCGCTGGTGGTCGGCAACGCCTCCGGCGTGGCGGTCGCGTTCGACGGGCGCGACATCGACCTTGCGCCGTATACGCGCACCGATATCGCGCACCTGACCCTGGAGTGACCGCATGGCCCTGACACCCACACCGCGCCGCCGGTCGCGCCAGGTCCGGATCGGACACCTCTTCGTGGGTGGCGACGCGCCGGTCATGGTGCAGTCGATGACCAACACCGACACCGCTGACGCCACCGGCACGGCCCGGCAGGTGTTCGATCTGGCGCGCGCCGGTTCGGAGGTGGTGCGCATCACCGTCAATTCGCCCGAAGCGGCCGCGTCAGTCGCCGAGATCCGTGAGCGACTCGATGCGATGGGTTGCAACGTGCCGCTGGTGGGCGATTTCCATTTCAACGGCCACCGTCTGCTCACCCAGTACCCCGAGGCCGCCCGGGCGCTGGCGAAATACCGCATCAACCCCGGCAACGTCGGCAAAGGATCGAAACGCGACGAGCAGTTCGCCACCATGATCGACATGGCCTGCCGCCACGACAAGCCGGTGCGCATCGGCGTGAACTGGGGCAGCCTCGATGCCGAGGTGCTTGCCCGCCTGATGGACGAGAATGCGCGCCGGGCGCAGCCGCTGGAAGCCGCGCAGGTCACGCGTGAGGCACTCATCGCCTCGGCGCTCGAGAGCGCGGCGTCGGCCGAGGCGCTCGGGCTGCCGGGCGACCGCATCATCCTGTCGGCCAAGGTGAGCGGCGTGCAGGATCTGATCTGGGTCTACCGCAATCTGGCCGCCCGCTGCGACTATCCCCTGCATCTGGGCCTGACCGAAGCCGGCATGGGGTCGAAGGGCATCGTGGCCTCGTCGGCGGCCATGGCGGTGCTGCTGCAGGAGGGCATCGGCGACACCATCCGCGTGTCGCTCACGCCTGAACCGGGCGGCGACCGCACCCGTGAAGTCGTCGTCGCCCAGGAACTCTTGCAGACCATGGGGCTGCGCTCGTTCGCGCCGCTGGTCATCGCGTGCCCCGGCTGCGGTCGCACCACCAGCACGGTCTTCCAGGAACTCGCCGCGCGCATCCAGAGCTGGCTGCGTGAGCAGATGCCGGTGTGGCGCGGGCACTATCCCGGCGTCGAAGACATGCACGTTGCGGTCATGGGTTGCGTGGTCAATGGCCCGGGCGAGAGCAAGCAGGCCAATGTCGGCATCAGCCTGCCGGGTTCCGGTGAAAATCCGGTCGCGCCGGTCTATGTCGATGGCCGCAAGACCGTGACGCTCAAGGGCGATCGCATCGCCGAGCAATTTCAGGCGATCGTCGATAACTACGTGGTGCGCCGCTATGGCGCGGTGCCGTCGCCCGCGGAGAATCCCGCCAGCGTCGGCGCTTGACGCCAGCCGACACCGGTTCGCGCGGTTTGCCGTCCAGCGTGCATCCATGACAGAAACCCTCCAGGCCATCCGTGGCATGAAAGACGTGCTGCCCGACGAGGCTCCCGTGTGGGACTTCTTCGAGGACACCGTGCGTGCCTGGCTGCGCCGCTATGGTTACCGCCAGATCCGCCTGCCGGTGGTCGAGAACACCGACCTGTTCGTGCGCTCGATCGGCGAAGTCACCGACATCGTCGAGAAGGAGATGTACTCCTTCACCGACCGGTTGAACGGCGACAGCCTGACCCTGCGGCCCGAAGGCACGGCATCGTGCGTGCGGGCGGTGGTCCAGCACAATCTGCTCTACGGCGGCGGTCAGCGGCTCTGGTATGCAGGCCCCATGTTCCGGCACGAGAAACCGCAGAAGGGCCGCTACCGGCAGTTCCACCAGATCGGGGTCGAGGCGCTCGGCTATGCCGGGCCGGATGTCGACGCCGAGCACATGGTGATGGTCGATCGCCTCTGGCGCGACCTCGGCTTGAGCGGCATCGCGCTGGAGATCAACAGCCTCGGCTCGACCGAAGCGCGGGCGCGTTACCGCTCGCGGCTGGTCGACTATCTCTCGCAGCATGAGGCGGTGCTCGATGCCGACTCGAAACGCCGCCTGCTCACCAATCCGTTGCGCGTACTCGACAGCAAGAACCCCGCGCTGCAAGCCGTGATCGAGGGTGCCCCACGTCTGGACGATGATCTCGACGACGACTCGCGACGCCATTTCGACGACGTCCAGCGCCTGCTGCGCATCGCGGGCGTAAGCTTTCGCATCAATCCGCGACTGGTCCGCGGGCTCGACTATTACAATCGCACCGTGTTCGAGTGGGTGACCACCGAACTCGGCGCCCAGGGCACCGTGTGTGCTGGTGGCCGCTACGACGGCTTGATCGAGCAGATCGGCGGCAAGCCGGCACCCGCCTGCGGATTCGCGATGGGCGTCGAACGCCTGATCGCGCTGCTCGAAGCAGGTGGCGCCGTCACGGCAAACGCTGCTGCCGAGGCCTACCTCGTCTGGAGCGGCGAGCAGGCCGAAGCGCACGCATGGCATGTTGCCGAACACTTGCGCGACGCCGGCATTTCGGTGGCGCTGCATTACGGTGGTGGCGGCTTCAAGTCGCAAATGAAGCGCGCCGACGCGAGCGGCGCGCGCTACGCCGTCATCATCGGCGACGACGAGGCGCAGGCCGGCGAGGCGAGCGTCAAGCCGCTGCGTGAAGCCACACAACAGACGCGGGTCAAGGTCGCCGACCTGGCCGCGTGCATCGGTCACGGAAGAGGATAGGGAAACATGGCGGTCTACGATCTCGAAGAACAGGAAAACATCGACAACCTCAAGGCGTGGTGGAATCAGTATGGCCGCCTGGTCATCGCCGCAGCGATCGCCTTCGTCCTCGGTGTCGCCGGCATCCAGGGTTGGCGCTACTACCAGCAGGAACAGGCATTGAAGGCGGCGGGCGTATTCGCCGAGCTGGAAGAGGCGGTGCGCATCAACGACGCCAAGCACAGCCTTGAGCTGTCGCGCAGGCTGATGACGGATTTTTCGCGCACGGCTTACGGCGCGCGCGGCGCGCTGCTGATGGCGAAGCAGAGCTTCGATGGCCACCAGCTCACCGCCGCCGAGGAACAATTGCGCTGGGCGGTCGCCAACGCGCGTGATCCCCAGACCAGCGCGCTCGCGAGCCTGCGACTGGGCGCGGTGCTGCAAGAACAGAAGAAGTATCCGGAGGCCTTGCAGGCCTTGTCGGTGGCGGCGCCGGCATCGTTCGTCGCGCTCTTCGCCGATGCGCGCGGCGATGTTTTCGTCGCGCAGGGCAAGGTCGACGAGGCCCGCGGCGCTTATCAGGTCGCGCTCGACAAGCTGCCCAAGTCGAACCAGTACCGCAATCTGGTCGAGATCAAGCGCGACGCGCTCGGCGCCAAATGACATCGGCGCGCGTCAAGCCATGGGTCTGGCTGGTCGCCGCGGCGACCGCGATGGCGGTTGCCGGCTGCGCCAGCGACTCCGGTCCGAAACCGACCGAGCTGAAGGAGTTCAAACCCCGGGCAAACGCGAAGGTGGCCTGGCGGGCATCGGTGGGCGACGCCGGCCCCTATGTGTTCACCCCCGCCATCTGGGATGGCGATGTATTCGCCGCGGGCACCGACAGTGCGATCGTGCGGTTCGATGCCCGCAGCGGCAAGCAGAAATGGCGGGTCGACGCCAAGTCCCCGGTGTCGGGCGGCACCGAAGCCTTCAGCGGCCTGGTGACGGTCGGCACGTCCAAGGGCATGGTGCTGGCCTATACCGCCGACGGCAAGCCGAAGTGGACATCGCAGGTGTCGAGCGAAGTGCTGAGTCCGCCCGCGTTCGACGACGGCGTGGTGGTGGTCCGCACCAGCGATGGCCATATCCACGGGCTCGATGCCGCTGACGGCATCCGGCGCTGGGAGTATGTGGGCACGCTGCCCGCGCTGCTCATCCGCACCCCGGCCGGCGTGGCGATTTCGAAGGGCTCGGTGTTCGCCGGTATGGCGGGCGGCAAGCTGATTGCCCTGTCGTTGTCCACCGGCACGCTGTTGTGGGAGTCAGCCGTTTCGCAGCCGCGTGGCAACACCGAGCTCGAGCGCGTGACCGACGTCGTGAGCACGCCGGTGGTGGCAGACGGGCAGGTCTGCGCCATCGCCTTCCAGGGCCGGATCGGCTGCTTCGACGCCGTGCGCGGTGCGCTGGTCTGGGCGCGCGACGCCTCGGGGACCGGCGGGCTCGGCGCCGACGGCCGCTATTTCTACTATGTCGACGAGGCCAGCAACCTGCACGCGGTCGACCGCGACACCGGCGCCAGCATCTGGAAGCAGGACATCCTCGCCCACCGTTCGCTCGGCTCGCCGGGCGTGATCGGCCGCTACATCGTGGTCGGCGATTTCGAGGGCTATCTGCATTTCTTCGATCGCGAGGATGGGGCGCTGGTCACGCGGTTGGCCACCGACGGCGGTCCGATCAGCTCGGCGCCGCAGTATGTGGGCGAGGGCAACCTGATCGTGCAGACCCGCGAGGGAAGTCTGTACGCGGTGACCGTGCGCTGAAGCGCCGCCCATGAAACCTACCGTGGTCCTGGTCGGTCGGCCCAACGTGGGCAAGTCGACCTTGTTCAACCGGCTCACGCGCAGCCGTGACGCCATCGTGCACGATCTGCCCGGGCTCACCCGCGACCGTCATTACGGCCACGGCCGGCTCGGCGACAAGCCGCACCTGGTGGTCGACACCGGCGGCTTCGAACCGGTGGCCAAGGACGGCATCCTGCACCAGATGGCGCGGCAGACCATGCAGGCGGTGGATGAAGCCGACGCCGTGGTGATGCTGGTCGACGGGCGCCAGGGCCTGACCCCGCAGGACCGCGACGTGGCCGAGCGCTTGCGGCGCAGCGGCCGCAAGCTGTGGCTGGTGGTGAACAAGGCCGAGGGCATGCGCAGCGAAATCGCCGCCGCCGAGTTCCACGAGCTCGGCCTGGGCGATCCGCTGGCCATTTCCGCCGCTCACGGCGACGGGGTGCGCGAACTGATCGAACTGGTGCTCGAGTCGATTCCGGTGGCCGAGCCCGAACCGGAAACCGACGCGCCGCGCATCGCGGTGGTCGGCCGACCGAACGTCGGCAAGTCCACCCTGGTCAACGCCATCCTCGGCGAGGAGCGGGTGATCGCCTTCGATCAGCCCGGCACCACGCGCGACAGCATTCACATCGATTTCGAGCGCAACGGTCGCCGTTACACCCTGATCGACACCGCCGGCGTGCGCCGCCGCGGCAAGATCGAGGAGGCGGTCGAGAAGTTCTCGGTGCTCAAGACCCTGCAGGCGATCGAGGATGCCAACGTGGTGATCCTGGTGCTCGACGCGCGTCAGGACGTTTCCGATCAGGATGCCCACATCGCCGGTTTCATCGTCGAGGCAGGCCGGGCGCTGGTGGTCGCCATCAACAAATGGGAAGGCCTCGATCCCGGTGTGCGCGAGCAGGTGAAGCGCGATTTTGCGCGCAAGCTGAACTTTCTCGGGTTCGCGCGCGTCCACCAGATTTCGGCGTTGAATGGCACGGGATTGTCAGGTGTCATGACCTCGGTGGATGCTGCCTTCGCCGCCGCGATGGTCAAGCTGCCCACCCCCCGGCTCACCCGGGTGCTGATGGAGGCCGTCGCCAAACAGCAACCGCCGCGCACCACCGGTCCGGTCCGGCCGAAACTGCGGTACGCCCATCAGGGCGGCTCGAATCCGCCCCTGATCATCATTCACGGCAACGCGCTCGACCATGTGCCCGAGAGCTATCGGCGCTACCTCGAGCATGCGTTTGCCGATGCGTTTTCGCTGGCCGGCACACCGTTGCGAGTCCAGTTCAAGCACGGTAGAAATCCGTTCGCCGATCGGCGCAAGCTTTGATTCCGCTGAATTAGCGACATTGCTTGGCGTCCCTCACCCTCGGTTCCTTCCGAGGGAAGAGGGAAGTCTCCTGCTCCCTTCTCCCCCCGGGAGGGCTGGGGATGAGGGGTCGCTTCAGGACACCACGGCCCCCAAGTGGTATTAGCCGATAATTTGACGTAGATTAGAGATGCCTTCAAACCCGGATAAAAAGGAGATAGGCGATGAGCGGCAAAGGGCAGTTGCTACAAGACCCATTCCTGAACACGTTGCGCAAGGAACATGTCCCGGTATCGATCTACCTCGTCAACGGCATCAAGTTGCAGGGCCAGATCGAATCCTTCGACCAGTACGTGGTGCTGCTCAAGAACACCGTCACCCAGATGGTCTACAAGCATGCCATCTCGACCGTGGTGCCGTCCCGTCCCGTCAACTTCACTTCCGAGCCCCCCCCTGAGATCTGACGTAGCCCGCGCGGGTCGTTCACTGCGGCGTCACTGACGGCATGTTCGAACGTCACGCCGGTGGTGATCGTGCGGTCCTCGTGAGCCTGCTCAACGGCGAGCCCGAAGCCGCCGAAGCCGCTGCCGAACTGCGCGAACTCGCCCGCAGTGCCGGGGTGGCAGTGGTGGCCGACGTCGCCGGACAGTGCAAGCGCGCCGACCCCTCCACCTTCGCCGGCAGCGGCAAGGTGCAGGAGATCGCCGACGCCGTTGCCGGCACCGAAGCCTCGATCGTCATCTTCAACCACGAGCTGTCGCCGGCCCAGGAGCGCAACCTCGAACGCAAGCTCGAATGCCGTGTGGTCGACCGCACCAGCCTGATCCTCGACATCTTCGCCCAGCGCGCCAAGAGCCACGACGGCAAGCTCCAGGTCGAACTCGCCCAGCTCGAACACCTGGCCACGCGGCTGGTCCGCGGCTGGACCCACCTCGAACGCCAGAAGGGCGGCATCGGGCTGCGCGGCCCGGGCGAAACCCAGCTCGAAACCGACCGCCGGCTGCTCGGCAAGCGCGTCAAGGTGCTCAAGGAGAAGCTCGAACGGCTGGGCCGCCAGCGGGCAACCCAGCGCCGCTCGCGCGATCGCAACAGCGTGCCCACGGTTTCGCTGGTGGGCTACACCAATGCCGGCAAGTCGACGCTGTTCAATGCGCTCACCCACACCGGTACCTATGCCGCCGACAAGCTGTTCGCCACGCTCGACACCACGTCGCGCCGGGTCCGGGGCGAGCACGGCCCCGTGATCGTGTCCGACACCGTGGGGTTCATCCGCCATCTGCCGCATGCCCTGGTCGAGGCCTTTCGCGCCACGCTGGAAGAAACCGCGCGCGCCGACCTGCTGCTGCATGTGGTCGACGCCGCCAGCCCCGATCGCGATGCCCAGATGCGCGAGGTCGGGCGGGTGCTGTCCGACATCGGCGCCGATGCCGCGCGCCAGATCGTGGTCTACAACAAGATCGACCGCACCGGCATCGCGCCGGGTGTGGAGACCGATGAATATGGTAGAGTTTCGGCGCTAAGGTTGAGCGCCCTGACCGGCGCCGGGTTGGAGCATCTCAGGGCAGTGCTCGACCAGCTCGCCGGCCCCGCCAGCGAAGCGCTACGCGAGGGTCGCCTCGAAGCCGCCTGATCTTCCCTCCACCGCCTGTCTTCCCCTACCCCTTAAGCCGCAAACGCCACCGCGCGACGCATCACTTTCCCCCGATTCCGCACAGGACATCCACCGAATGGCATTGAACGATCCCAACTGGGGACGCAAGCGTGGCGATGGTCCGCCCGATCTCGATGAAATCTGGGCACGCTTCAACCAGAAGCTCAACGCTCTGTTCGGTGGCAAGGGCAAACCGCCTGCACCGGGCGGTGGCGGTGGTCCCGGCGGCGGGTTGCGCCAACTGGGTGGCGGCGCCGCCCTGCTGGTCGCGCTGGTTTTTCTGGTGTGGATCGCGAGCGGCTTCTACATCGTCGATGCCGCGCAGCGCGGCGTGGTGCTGCGCTTCGGCAAGTTCACCGAGATCACCGATCCGGGGCCGCGCTGGCACCTGCCGTACCCGATCGAGTCGGCCGAAGCCGTTAACGTGTCGGGCGTGCGCACGGTCGAGATCGGCTACCGCAACGACGTCCGCAGCAAGGTCCCGAAAGAGTCGCTGATGCTCACCGACGACGAGAACATCGTCGATGTGCAGTTCGCGGTGCAGTACCTGCTGAAAGACCCTCAGGATTACCTCTTCAACAACCGTAGCCCCGACGAGTCGGTCAAGCAGGTGGCCGAAAGCGCCATCCGCGAAGCTGTCGGCCGGTCGCGCATGGACGTGGTGCTGTACGAAGGCCGCGCCAAGATCACCGCCGAGGCGCGCGTGCTGATGCAGGAAATGCTCGATCGTTACAAGACCGGCATCAGCATCAACCAGGTGACCATGCAGAACGCGCAGCCGCCGGAGCAGGTGCAGGCTGCCTTCGCCGATGCGGTCAAGGCCAGCCAGGATCGCGAACGGCAGAAGAACGAAGGCGAGGCTTACACCAACGACGTGGTGCCCAAGGCCCGCGGCGCGGCGTCGCGGCTGATGCAGGAGTCCGAAGGCTATCGCCAGCGGGTGGTCGCCACCGCCGAGGGCGAGGCCTCGCGCTTCAAGCAGATTCTCACCGAGTATTCCAAGGCGCCGGGCGTCACGCGCGACCGGCTCTACCTCGACATGATGCAGACCGTGCTGTCCAATGTGAGCAAGGTGATTGTCGACCAGAAATCCGGCAGCAACATGCTGTTCCTGCCGCTCGACAAGATCATGCAGATGAGCGGCGCGGTTGCCGGGGCCGGTGTCAGCGTCATCGAACAGGGCGCAGCCAAGCCGTCGCCCATGAACGAGCCCACGGCGGTACAGCAGCCGGCGGTGCCCGATGTCGCGAGGTCGCGCGAAGCCCTTCGCGGGCGGGAAAGGGAGGGGCGCCCATGAGCCACCCGACGAGGGGCCCCACGCGCAGCGTGGGGATCGGCGGTCAGGCGATGGGCGCCGGCGGCCGACACGAGGTGCTTGAATTCTCGCGAGCGGGATATGAGGCCGCGCCCATGAGCCACCCGATGATCTCCTGCCACTCCCAGTCTTTTTCGGAAGCCTCGCCATGAGCCGCAATCTCGGTGCCATCCTGACCGGCGTGATTCTGCTGCTGGTCATCGCGAGCCTGTCGCTCTATACCGTCGACCAGCGCCAGAGCGTGATCGTGCTGCGGCTGGGTGAGGTGGTGAGCGTGAAAGACAAGCCCGGGCTGTATTTCAAGGTGCCGCTGGTCGACCGCGTGACCACATTCGACACGCGCATTCTCACCATCGACACCGACGAGCCGGATCTCTTTATCACCTCCGAAAAGAAGAACGTCCTGGTCGATTCGTTCGTCAAGTGGCGCATCGTCGACGTGAAGCAATACTACATCTCGGTGCGCGGCAACGAAGAAGACGCCAAACGCCGCCTGATGCAGAAAGTGAACGACAGCCTGCGCGACGAGTTCGGCAAGCGCACCATCCACGATGTCGTTTCTGGCGAGCGCGACCAGGTCATGTCGATCATGCGCGAACGCGCCGATGCCGCGGCCCGCGAGATCGGGGTGCAGGTGCTCGACGTGCGCCTCAAGCGCGTCGACCTGCCGCAGGAGGTGAGCGATTCGGTGTATCGCCGCATGGAGGCCGAACGCCAGCGCGTCGCGAAGGAACTGCGCTCGCTCGGTTTCGCCGAGTCTGAAAAAATCCGTGCCGAGGGCGACAAACAGCGCGAAGTCATCATCGCCGAAGCCTATCGCGACGCCCAGCGCATCAAGGGTGACGGTGACGCCAAGGCCGCCGCCATCTATGCCCAGGCGTTCCAGCAGAACCCCGAGTTCTACGCCTTCTATCGCAGCCTCGAAGCCTACCGGCAGAGCTTCAAGAACAAGAGCGACGTGCTGGTGCTCGAACCCACGTCGGATTTCTTCAAGTACCTCAAAGGGGCGGGCAAGCGCTGAGCGCAAGGCTTAGCGCCGCCCGCGCCACGGAGGGGCCGTGAGCGACTCGTTGCTGACCGCGCTGGCGCTGCTGCTGGTGCTGGAAGGGCTGCTGCCGTTCCTCGTGCCCGGCGTCTGGCGCGATGCCTTTCGCAAGCTCACCGAGCTGTCCGACGGCCAGTTGCGCTTCATGGGCCTGACCTCGATGCTGGCGGGCCTGCTCGTCCTCGCCCTGGCGCGCGCCGGCTGATCCTTACGCTTTCCACCCGCTTCATTCCAACACCCATGTCCGCCCGCAACTGGTTGCTGCCCGAATACGTCGAGGACATGCTCCCGGCCGAGGCCCGGCGCGTGGAGACCCTTCGCCGCCGCCTGCTCGATCTGTTCTTCGTCCATGGCTACGAGCTGGTGATCCCGCCCATGCTCGAGTACATGGAGTCGCTGCTCACCGGCACCGGCCACGACCTCGACCTGCGCACCATCAAGCTGGTCGACCAGCTCTCGGGCCGCACCATCGGCTTTCGCGCCGACATGACGCCGCAGGTGGCGCGCATCGACGCGCACCTGCTCAACCGCGAAGGCGTGACGCGCCTGTGCTATTGCGGCAGCGTGCTGCACGCCTTGCCCTCGGGCCTGAACCGCACGCGCGAGCCGCTGCAGATCGGCGCCGAGCTGTACGGCCACACGGGCGTCGAGAGCGATCTCGAAATCCAGCGCCTGATGCTTGCCGGGCTCGCCGCGGCGGGCGTGCGCAACCTGCATCTCGATCTGGGTCACGTCGGGCTGTTCCGCGCCCTGGTGCAGCGTGCGGGTGTCGGCGCCGAACTCGAGGCCGATCTGTTTCAGGCGCTCCAGATGAAAGACCTGCCGGCGCTGCGCGGGCTGGCGGCGCCGCTGGCGTCGTCATCGCGCGCGGCCATCCTGTTGCTCCCGACGCTCTACGGCGGGCCTGAAGTGCTAGCCGCCGCCGCAACCCATCTGCCCGACGAACCGGGCATCACCGCCTGCCTGGAGCAGTTGCGCGCGCTGGTTGCGGGCCTGGACAGCGACGTGAGCGAAGTCATGGTCGATCTGGCCGAGCTGCGCGGCTATCATTACCACAGCGGCATCGTGTTCGCCGCTTATGCGGCGGGCAGTCCCAATGCCGTTGCCCAGGGCGGGCGCTACGATGAAGTCGGCAAGGCGTTCGGGCGCGCCCGGCCAGCCACCGGTTTCAGCATGGATCTGCGCGAACTCGCCGCGCTGGTGGGTGTGGATAATGGCCCGGCGGCGATCCTCGCGCCATGCGCGCAAGATGCGGCGTTGGCGGCGGCCATCGCCGGTTTGCGCGGGGCCGGCGAAATCGTCGTCGTCGAATTGCCGGGGCAAGGTGGTCAGGCCGGCCATACTGCCGTTGACCGCAGGCTCGTGCTGGCTGGCGGCGTCTGGCAGGTTGCACCGCTGCATCCGCAGTGACCCCCGCGACGCGCAGGCCGGGCGCCGCGGACAACATAACGAAAATGAGATAACAGACATGGCACGGAACGTCGTGGTGATCGGCTCGCAGTGGGGCGACGAAGGCAAGGGCAAGGTGGTCGACCTGCTCACCGAACAGGCCTCGGGCGTAGTGCGCTTCCAGGGCGGCCACAACGCCGGGCACACGCTGGTGATCGGCGGTCGCAAGACGGTGCTGCACCTGATCCCGTCGGGCATCCTGCGGACCGAGGTGCGCTGCTACATCGGCAACGGCGTGGTCGTGTCGCCCCAGGCATTGCTGGAGGAGATCGACACGCTCGAAGCGGCGGGCGTCACGGTGGCCGGCCGGGTGACCATCAGCGAGGCGTGCCCGCTGATCCTGCCGTATCACGCGGCGCTCGACCAGGCGCGCGAGCGCGCCAAGGGCGAGGCCAAGATCGGCACCACCGGGCGGGGCATCGGCCCGGCCTACGAAGACAAGGTCGCGCGGCGCGCCATCCGGTTGCAGGATCTGTTTCACCGCGAGCGCTTCGCCGCCAAGCTGGGCGAGGTGCTCGACTTCCACAACTTCGTGCTCAAGCACTACTTTCACGCTGACACCGTCGACTTCCAGAAGGTGCTCGACGAGACCCTGGCGCTGGCGCCGCGGCTGCTGCCGATGGTGGGCGATGTGCCGCGTCTGTTGTTCGAAGCCAGCCGGCGCAACGAGCCGCTGCTGTTCGAAGGCGCCCAGGGCACCTTGCTCGACGTCGATCACGGCACTTATCCGTTCGTCACCTCCAGCAACTGCGTCGCGGGGGCGGCAGCGGCCGGCTCCGGGGTCGGTCCGCAGATGCTCAACTATGTGCTCGGCATCACCAAGGCCTACACCACGCGCGTGGGTTCCGGTCCGTTTCCGACCGAACTCGACGACGCCGTGGGCAAGCGCATTGCCAGCCGCGGCAACGAGTTCGGCGCCACCACCGGGCGCCCGCGCCGCTGCGGCTGGTTCGACGCCGCAGCGCTGCGGCGGTCGGTCCAGATCAATGGCGTGTCGGGGTTGTGCGTGACCAAGCTCGACGTGCTCGACGGCATGGAAACATTGCAGGTGGGCGTTGGCTACCTCATGGACGGGCAGCGCTACGACATCCTGCCGGTGGGCGCCGAAGAGCTGGCTCAGTGCCAACCAATCTACGAGGAAGTTGCCGGCTGGTCGGACAGCACGGTGGGCGTGAAAGACTACGAAAAGCTGCCGGTGGCCGCGCGCGACTATCTGAAGATGATCGCGCGGGTCTGTGGCGTGCCGGTGGATATGATCTCGACCGGTCCGGACCGCGAAGAGACGATCGTCCTTCGCAATCCATTTCAAGTCAGCTGACGCATCGCCCGCAGATGCGTTGCTGCAAGACCTGACCCCCAAAATTTGGTGCCGAGAAGAGGACTCGAACCTCCACAGGGTTGCCCCCGCCAGGACCTGAACCTGGTGCGTCTACCAATTCCGCCATCTCGGCACAACGGGCGCGAAATTTAGCCGCTACGGCGCGCCTTGTCAAACCAGCCGGAACGCTTCCGCCCCCGCCATGCCCCCGAAAAAATCCCAATCCCTCACCGCCAGCCAGCGCGCCGCCATGGCGCTGCGGCAGTCCGACCCGTTTCTTGAGCGCGAGCGCGCGACCTACCAGGATCCCTTGCCATCGCGGGAATTCATCCTGCAGGTGATGGAAGCCGAGGGCGCGCCGTTGCAGCAGGAAGAATTGATCGAGCGCCTCGCCATCACCGACGACGAGATCGAGTTCTTCGCCCGGCGGCTCCAGGCCATGGCCCGTGCCGGCCAGATCATCGTCAACCGGCGCCGCGCCCTGTGCGTCGCCGAGAAGATCGACCTCGTGGCCGGCACCGTGCAAGGCCATCCAGACGGTTTCGGCTTTCTCATCCGCGACGACGAGGAACCCGACATGTTCCTCAATCCCGGCGAGATGTCGAAGGTGCTGCACGGTGACCGCGTCATGGTGCGCCAGGCGGGCATCGACCGGCGCGGGCGCGTCGAAGGCGAGATCGTCGAGGTGCTGGAGCGCGCCAACGCCACCATCGTCGGGCGCTTTCACCTGGAGCACGGCATCGGCCGGATCGAGCCGGCCGATCGCCGGCTGCATCACGACATGCTGGTACCCGCCGACGCGAGTGGCGACGCGGCGCATGGCCAGATCGTCATGGCCGAGATCGTCCAGCAGCCCGGCCGCCACAGTCCGCCGATCGCCCGCATCGTGCAGGTGCTGGGCAACGCCACCGATCCGGGCATGGAAATCGAGATCGCGCTGCGCAAGCACAAGCTGCCGCACGAGTTCTCGCCCGAGGTGGAGGCCGAAGCCGCCCGGATTCCAGAGCGGGTGGGCGCGCGCGACGTGCACGGCCGACGCGATCTGCGCGAAGTACCGCTGGTCACGATCGACGGCGAAACCGCGCGCGACTTCGACGACGCGGTGCATTGCGAAGTCATCGGCAAGGGCTTCAGGCTGCATGTGGCGATCGCCGACGTGAGCCACTACGTGCCGGTGGGTTCCGCGCTCGATCGCGAGGCACGTGAGCGGGGCAACTCGGTCTACTTCCCGCGCCGGGTGATCCCGATGCTGCCGGAGGCCTTGTCGAACGGCATCTGCTCGATCAACCAGGGCGTGGACCGGCTGTGCATGGTGTGCGAGATGGACATCGATGCCCGCGGCGAGATCACGAAATATGAGTTCTACCCGGCGGTGATGCACTCGCATGCGCGGCTGACCTACACCGAGGTCTGGGAGGCGCTGTCGGCGCCCGCCAGCGAAACGGCCAAACGGCTGGCGCCGGTGCGGCCGCAACTGGAGGCGCTCAACCACCTGTTCGGCGTGCTGCTGACAGCGCGTGCCAAGCGTGGCGCGATCGACTTCGAAACGGTCGAGACGCGCATGATCTTCGACGACCGCGGCAAGATCAGCCGCATCGAGCGCACCTCGCGCAACGACGCGCATCGCATCATCGAAGAATGCATGCTGGCGGCCAACGTCTGCGCCTCGGCGTTTCTCCAGGGACACGAACAGCCTGCGCTTTACCGGGTGCACGCAGGTCCCACCCCGGAGAAGCTCGAACGCCTGCATGAGTTTCTGCGCGAGTTCGGCCTCCAGCTCGAAGGCGGCGACGAACCCCACGCCAAGGACTACGCGCAACTGCTGGCGCGCATCAGGTCGCGGCCCGACGCCGAACTGTTGCAGACCGTAATGCTGCGGTCGCTGCAGCAGGCGCAATACCGCCCCGAGGCGCTCGGCCACTTCGGTCTCGCCTACGAGTCGTACACGCATTTCACCTCGCCGATCCGGCGCTATCCCGATCTGGTGATCCATCGCGCCATCCGCGCGGTGCTGGCCGGTGATCAGAAGAAAATGGGCGATCTGGCCGAGATCGGCCGCCACTGCTCGATGACCGAGCGGCGCGCCGACGACGCCACGCGTGAGGTCGAAGCGTGGCTCAAGTGCTTCTACATGCAGGACCGCGTGAACGAGGTGTTCGACGGCACCATCAGTGGCGTCACCGGCTTCGGGGTGTTCGTGGCGCTGGATTCGGTCTACGTCGAAGGCCTGGTTCACATCTCGGAGCTGGGCACCGACTACTTCCATTTCGACGCCGCCAAGCACCATCTGCTGGGCGAACGCACCGGCCAGCGCTACCGCCTGGGCGACCGTCTGGCCGTGAAGCTGGTGCGAGTCGACATGGAATCGTCACGGCTCGATTTTGTCCCGGCCGGGCAGCCGGACAAGGCGGCAAAGGCGCCCAAGGCCGGAAAATCAACCAAGGAATACAAGTCGCGATGAGCGAAGGGCGGCTGGTCTACGGCTTCCATGCCGTGATGGCGCGCCTGCGCCAGCGGGCCGACTCGGTACGCGAGGTCTATCTCGACAGCGGCCGCGAAGATGCGCGTGCTCGCAGCCTCCTGGCCCTGGCCAGGGAGCGCGGTGTCCGCGTGCAGCAGATCCCGGGCGAACGTATCGACGGTATGCTGCCAGGAGTGCGGCACCAGGGCGCGGCCTGCGTGGTGAGCGCGGACGAGCGCGCCCCGCATCTCGACGACATCCTCGACGACCTGACCGAGGCGCCGCTGCTGCTGGTGCTGGATGGCGTACAGGACCCCCACAACCTCGGCGCCTGCCTGCGATCGGCCGCCGCCATGGGCGTGCATGCCGTCGTGGCACCGAAAGACCGGGCGGTCGGCATCACCCCGGTGGTCGAGAAGGTGGCGAGCGGCGCGGTCGAGACCGTGCCCTACATCATGATCACCAACCTCGCCCGGACGCTCAACGAGCTGCGCGAGCGTGACCTGTTGGTGGTGGGGCTGGCCGGGGATGGTGACACCCCGCTGGAAGACGCCGCGCTCGGTGGCGCGCTGGCGCTGGTGCTCGGCGCCGAGGGCACCGGGCTGAGGCGCCTCACGCGCGAACGCTGCGACGTGCTGGCCAACATCCCGATCGGCGGTGGGATCGAGAGCCTGAACGTTTCGGTGGCCACCGGCATCTGCCTCTATGAGGCGTGCCGGCAGCGGCGCGCAGTCGCCCCCGGAAAGCTGGTTGGAAAGCCTTGATCGGGCAGGCCTTTCCCGTATAATCCGCGCTCTTTTCGAGGCGCCGTGACTGTCTTGCGGCGCCAACCTTGCTCCACCGAACACGCATGTCGGGGGGCTTTACCCATGAGGAGTGTGCATGCGTCACTATGAAATCGTGTTCATCGTCCATCCTGATCAGAGCGAGCAGGTACCCGCCATGATCGAACGCTACCGCGCGACGGTAACCGGCCGGGCGGGCAAGATTCACCGTCTCGAAGACTGGGGGCGACGCCAACTGGCCTTCCCGATCCAGAAAATCCACAAGGCGCACTACGTTCTGATGAACGTGGAATGCGACCAGGAAACGCTCGACGAGCTCGAGCACATCTTCAAGTTCAACGACGCGATCCTGCGCCATCTCACCATCGTCAAGCGCGAAGCCGAGTCGGCCCCGTCGCCCATGATGAAAGAAGAGAAGTCGCGCTCGCTCACCAGCCCGCAGCCTGCGGCGGCACCCACCGAGGGTGAAGCCACTGCGGTGCCCGAAACGGCGCCGGCGGCCTGACCCGGCACGGGCAGCGGCGGTTTGCAGCGCAACCGGATCGAGATCGCCGGCACGCTGCAGGACGTCGAAGCCCTGCGGGTTTCCCCGGCGGGCATTGCTTCCGTGAGGTTCGCGGTGCGGCACGAGTCGATCCAGGACGAGGCCGGTATCCAGCGGGCAGTACAGGTGGTGATGCGAGCAGTTGCCGTGGGCCCCGTGGCCGAGCAGGTGGGCAACGCGCCGGCGGGATCGCCGGTGCAGGTGATGGGATTCATGGCGCGGGCCGGTCGCAACAGCGAGTATCCGGTGCTGCACATACAGACACTCAAGGTCGAAACCCGGGTCGACGAGAACTGACGACCCGACATTCCGACCAGACAGCGAGGAACACGAAATGGCATTCGGCAAAGGCAAGGGCAAAGGCAAGGATCGCAAGCGCGACGACAAGGGCAATCGCCCGCTGTTCAAGCGGCGCAAGTTCTGCCGCTTCACCGCGGAGAAGATCAAGGAAGTCGATTACAAGGACATCGAGATCCTGAAAGACTTCGTCAACGAGAACGGCAAGATCATCCCGGCGCGCATCACCGGCACGAAAGCGCACTACCAGCGGCAGTTGTCCACGGCCATCAAGCGCGCGCGGTTCCTGGCGCTGCTGCCGTACACCGACCTGCACTGACAAGGACCCACGCCATGCAGATCATTCTTCTCGAGAAAGTCGTCAACCTCGGCCAGCTCGGCGATGTCGTCAAGGTCAAGGTGGGCTATGCCCGCAACTTCCTGATCCCGACCGGCAAGGCCAAGCGCGCCACGCCCGCCAACCTGGCGGAGTTCGAAGGGCGCCGCGCCGTGCTGGAGAAAGCCCACGCCGAAGCGGTAGCGGCGGCCATCGCCAAGGCCTCCAAGGTCGATGGCGTGGTGCTCTCGATCACCCAGAAGGCGGGCCCCGACGGCCGCCTGTTCGGTTCGGTCACCGGTCATGACATCGCCGACGCGCTCCAGGCGCTGGGCCATGAAGTGGACAAGAGCGCGTTTCGCATGCCCGACGGCCCGCTGAAGCAGGTGGGCGACCATGCGGTGATCGTCGATTTCCCGGGCGACGTTCATGCCACGGTGACGGTGACGGTGGTCGGGGAGTAGGCAAGCCGCACGGCGACGTTGCCGCGCAGGAAAAGGGACCGCAGCCGCGGTCCCTTTTCGTTTCTGCGCGTCGGTCGACGCCTGCCGGTCGTAGAATTGCGGTCAGCCCGTTCCATCACTCGAGCCCGATAACTTCAGCGTGGTCCAGTCCGTCACCTCCCTGCATTCCGATCCGTCGGTCGACGCCATCCGGCTGCCGCCGCACTCGCTCGAAGCCGAACAATCGGTGCTGGGTGGGCTGCTGCTCGACAACAGCGCCTGGGAACGCATCGCCGACAAGGTCGAGGAGCAGGACTTCTACCGGTCCGATCACCGGCTCGTATACCGGCACATCTCGCGGCTGATCGACGCCAACCGGCCGGCGGACGTGCTCACCGTTTCCGAAAGCCTGGAACGTAGCGCCGAGCTCGCCAACGCCGGCGGTCTCGCCTATCTGGCGGCGCTGGCCCAGAACACCCCCTCGGCCGCCAACATCAAGCGCTACGCCGAGATCGTGCGCGAGCGCAGCATCATGCGGCGCCTGGCCGAGGTGGGCACCGCCATTGCCGACTCGGCCTACAACCCGCTCGGGCGCGAGGCTGCCCAGTTGCTCGACCAGGCCGAGTCGAAAGTGTTCGAGATCGCCGAGCAGGGCGCGCGCGGCAAGCAGGGCTTCGTGCCCATCGGCCCCCTGCTCACGCAGGTGGTCGACCGGGTGGACATGCTCTACAACCGCGACAACCCGAGCGACATCACCGGCGTGCCCACCGGCTATGCCGACCTCGACGAAAAGACCTCCGGTTTGCAGCCCGGCGACCTCGTGATCATTGCCGGGCGCCCGTCGATGGGCAAGACCGCGCTGGCGCTCAACATCGCCGAGCATGTCGCGCTCGAAGCCGGCTTGCCGGTGGCGGTGTTCTCCATGGAAATGTCGGCCACGCAACTGGTGATGCGCCTGCTCGGCTCGCTCGGGCGCCTCGACCAGCACCGGCTGCGTACCGGCCGGCTGCTCGACGAAGACTGGCAGCGGCTGACCCACGCCGTGGGCCGCCTGAATGACGCCCCGATCCAGATCGACGAAAGCGCCGCGCTCAACTCGCTCGAGATTCGCGCGCGCTCGCGCCGGTTGCATCGCGACTACGGCAAGCTCGGCCTGATCGTCGTCGACTACCTGCAACTGATGTCGTCCACCAGCTCCTCCGAAAACCGCGCCACCGAGATCTCCGAGATGTCGCGCTCGCTCAAGGCCCTGGCCAAAGAGCTCGCGGTGCCGGTGGTGGCGCTGTCGCAGCTCAACCGCAGCCTGGAGCAGCGGCCCAACAAGCGGCCGGTGATGTCCGATCTGCGCGAGTGCGTGCCGGGCGACACGCTGGTCAATCTCACCGATGGCCGGCGCGTGCCGATCAGCGATCTGGTCGGCACCGAGCCCGAGGTCTGGGCGCTGTCCGACGACGGACGGATCATCGCGGCGAAGAGCGACAAGGTGTGGGCGGTGGGCCGGCGCCACGTGTTCCGCATCAGCCTCGCGAGCGGGCGCGAGATCGTCGCCACCGGCAAGCACCGGCTGTTGAGCGGGGCCGGCTGGGCGCGAGTGGACGACATCGCCGTCGGCGACCAGTTGGCGATGGCGCGCCAGGTGCCCGACGCCGTCGCACCGATCACATGGCCGGCGCATCAACTCGTGCTGCTCGCCCACGTGATCGCCGGCCATCGTCCGGCGCGGGCAGGGGTCGCCGAATGGCTGTCCGGCCTGGGGGTTGGCCGCCTCGAATCCGATCAAAAGCGCCTGCCCGCCGACGTGTTCCGGCTGGCGAATGCGCAGATCATCGTGCTCCTGCGCCACCTCTGGACGGTTGGTGGCCGGGTCACGCCGAATGCTGCCAACGAAGACGGCGCCGCGTACATCCGCTTCTCCACCGCGAGCCACGGTCTTGCCCGCGACGTTGCCGCGTTGCTGCAACGCTTGCGCATGGTTGGGCGCATCCGGCGTGTGGTGTCGTCCGGCGTTCGCGATGAATACACGGTGAGCGTGTGCGGACGCGACCAGGCGACCTTTCTGTCGACGGTGCGCACGGAGCGATCGGCCAACGTCGACGCCATGCCCGTTGCGGCTTTCGACCGTGGGTGCGAGCAGTTGCGGGCTGGTGGCGGCACCACCATGCAAGCCAGTGCAGGGCGGGCTGACAGCGCAGCCGAGAGCGGGTCGTCGGATACGGGATCAGGGGCGCCGAGCAACGGCTCGGACGGCGAGGCGGCCGGCAACGCGCGGGATGTCGGGCACGGCAGCGACAACGATGTCTTCTGGGATCGCGTGGTGAAGGTGGTTTCCGCCGGTGAGGAAGCGGTGTTCGATCTCACCGTTCCCGGCCCGGCCTCCTGGCTCGCCGATGGCATCGTCAGCCACAACTCCGGCGCCATCGAACAGGACGCGGACCTGATCCTGTTCATCTACCGCGACGAGGTCTACAACCCCGACAGCGCCGACAAGGGGCTGGCTGAGCTCATCATCGGCAAGCAGCGCAACGGCCCGATCGGAACGGTGAAGCTGACGTTCCGGGGGGAGAACACGCGGTTCGAGAACTATGCCGATCCGAATCGGTATTGATTGACCGCCAACAACATCAAACGACTGGAAACGGAAGCATGGCAACGCTGGACTGGACCCCTGAACTCGCCCTCGGCGACGCCCGCATCGACGAGACGCACCGCGAATTTGTCGACATGCTCAATGTTGTCGGCGATGCCACCGACGATACGATGCTCGCCGCGATCGACGCGCTGATCGCTCACACCGAAGAGCACTTCGGGCAGGAGCAGCGCTGGATGGCCGCGACCGATTTTCCGCCGACGCATTGCCATCTCGATGAACACGACGGCGTGCTCAACGCCATTCACGAAACGCGCGGCTACGTGGTCGAAGGCAAGTTCAAGGTGGGCAAGGTGCTGGCGCAGGAACTCGGCAACTGGTTCTGCAGCCACGCCGCCACCATGGACACCATGCTGGCGCAGTGGCTGAAGGCGCAGAACTTCGATACGTCGCGGGAGGGTGAGGCGGTGACGAGTTGAGCAATGCGCAAACCAAGAATGTAGCCACCTCAAAGTGGCCCGCAACGGGGCCTCTCCAGGGTAGCCTTGCGGCATTTTTGGGCCAGGCGTAACGTCGGGCCATCACCCTTGATGAGGTATATGCAGAGTGGTTGACGTCATAGAGGTGCCGTTGAGCCCGCTCGAATTGTCCGAGAGATGGCGGAGTATGTGCATCGATCCGACCTTCGAGGACGTGCCGGGAAAGATCGAGCTCACCCAGTGGGGAGAAATCCTGATGAGTCCAGTGGGAAAAGCGCACGGGTTGCTGGCGGTAGCGCTCTCGGTTCTTTTGATGCGAAAACTGGGTGGTAAGGCGATGGTCGAAGTCGGAATCCTGACGGCAGCGGGAATCCGGGCACCGGACGTTGCCTGGTGCTCCGACGCGTTCCTCTCGGAGCATCCCGAAGACGCTCCGCTTTCCGCGGCGCCCGAACTGTGCATCGAGATCGCTTCCCCGGGTAACGCGATGCCCAAGCTCCGCGAAAAGGCGTCGGCCTACCTGGCGGCAGGGGCGACCGAGGCGTGGATTGTTGTCCCGAGCGCCCGAAGCCTCGAAATCCATCGGCCTGAAGGCAAGGTGGACAGGAGCGCATTCGGCATCCAGCCGGCGGAGGTGTTCGAGTAGAGACGGTTGCTCGAGTACACCCACTCGGTGCCCGACCAGTCAGATCACGATTGGCGAGTAGGTCTCGGCAGCACCGCGCCGTTCTGGTCGCGCTTGCGGAGCACCAGCCTGCCAGCGGCGATGTCAGAACGGCGCACGGGCGCGTCGTCGGGGACGTCAGGCCGGGCCTTGGCGGAAGGTGGCTTGTTCATCGAGTTGGACTCCGTCGAGTATCGCCAAGGCGAGCGTCGGTTCTCCTTTGGCCGCTCGCCTCTGGAAGCGGACCCAGAAATCGCAATATCGAAGACCTGCAGCTGATGTTAAAAGCCTTTCCTCTCTCGAGGAAAAAAATCGCTAACCCTTTGTTTCTTCGAGAACGCCTTTCCCGCGTGCGGGATTGGGAAGCTGATTAGCGACCAACCTCAGCCGCGCGCAGCAGGCGCCCCGGCTGTGGCCTGGTCACCGCGGCAGCCCGCAACAGTCGCGGCAAGATTGCGGCGAGATCGAAACGACGGTTGAAGCGGTACTGGGCCTCGGCGAGGTAACGATGCGCATACTTGGCGAAGTGGAACGAATGGTAGGTGCCGGCCAGGGCGGTCTTCAGATTGCTCAGCACCTTGTTCTCCGAGCCCCGGCCACGCTTGCCGCCGGCGCGCTCGCCCCCGAGATAGGCGTCGTCGATCTCGACGCGCCCGGTGAGCTGGCGGGAGTCTTCGCGCAGGCGCATGACCTCCATGAGCTTGTGCTTCATGAGCAGCGCGGTCTTGTAGCAAACCCCGAGGTGGCGCATGAGATCCAGCGCCGACAGATTGTTCTTTGCCTGGGTCAGCAGGTGCATAGCCTGGAACCAGCGGGTCAGAGGCAGCTTGGTGGCCTCGAAGACGGTGCTGCTGATCACCGTGCTCTGGTGGTGACGGGCACTGCCCTGCCAGTAGCGTCGGCCATTGCGGATAAAGCTGCTCGACGGGCGCACTGGCACACCGGACAGCGCCAGCCCTACGGCGAGCGCGAGGCGAACAGCGCCGCCTCGCATTTATCCTCGGTTTCGTAGCGTTCAAAGAACTCGCTCATCGAAAGTGCGGGTTGAAATTGCACCCGGTTCATCGCCATCGCACACCATCGCCATCGCACACCTCCGGTATCGGTGTGCTCATCATCCAACCTCAGTGGCTCACCAGATGAGCCTGCTGAGGTTGGTCGCTAATCAGGATCTGCTTTGGGATGCGATACGCAAGACCATCAGGATCGCTGCGGCTCTGTGCCAGGCCCATGGCCTGCGTCCACGCGGCGTGCACGGCGACCTACCAGCCCGGCCATCGCTGCCAACCCCAGGCCGAACAGCGCCCAGGTGCTCGGCTCGGGGACGGGGATCGCGGTGTGCACGCTGCCGTCAGGGTGCCTCTCCGTCACGAGGTTCATGAGGTTCCCGTTCCCGTTCCCGAGGTAGAAGTCGAAGCTGCCACCCTTGTCGGTGTGGCGGTTGGCGTTTTGATCGCCAACCAGACCGTCGACCAGCCCCGTTTGCGGTTCGATCGTCGTCCAGGCGGTGTCCGACGACGACAAGCGCAGCGGGCCCTCCGGGGTGAAAGTGCTGCCGCCGTTGAAGCTCAATTCAAAGAAGACGTTGAAGAACGAATTGAAAGTGCCGCCGGTGCCCGAGCCGTTGCTCATGATGGTCATCTCCCCGCTGCTGGCAAGCGTCGGTGACTCGCGCAGGCGCACCATCGGGTCGACCGTACTGATCAGCGACAGCTTCACCAACTCGATCGGGATGGTGCAGTTCGACCCCGCGACGGCGAGGCCCAGAGAGCAATCACCCTGGCGGTGCACGATGGTGTCGGTGATGCCGGGGCCGAAGGGCAACCCAGCCAGCGGGTTAAGGGCACCGAGCGGCGTGAACAAAGTCGGCTGGATGGTCGCGAAGTAGTCCGCACCCAGCAACACGATGTCGGCGCGAGCCGGGCCGGCGGCCACTGCGGCGGCCAGGGCCAGCGCCACTGCGGTGCCCACCTGATAGGAAGAACTTGACGATTTCATGTAAATGTCTCCTTTGGTTGTGGTTACGGAGTTGGCCCCCCCCCACACGGAAGTTACCTTCCCCAAGATATCAGTCTGATCCCTGGCAGTTCCCGTTGTCTATCCCAAAATGGGTGAGGTGCTGGCGCAGGAACTGGGCAACGGGTTCTGCAGCCACGCCACCATGGACACCGTGCTCACGCAGTGGCTGAAGGCGCAGAACTTCGATACGTCGCGGGTGGCGGAAGCAGTCACGAACTGAGCGGCGCATCGCGGGTCGCAACGCCCTGCCCCGATAGCGCCACCATACGATCAGCGCGCTGCGGCCCCGGGCTGGCGCAGACTAGGCGCATGGCCGACCATCCTGTCAGCGTCGCATCGTGCGCAGGTCTGCCGCGTGTGGATGCCAGGTGAATACCTTCAAAGCTTGACACAAGGCAAGTTGGCGACCGATGATTTGTTGCCAATGTATCGAATCGTGAGAGTTCTCCAATAGGAAAACTGTCGCAATTGTTCCAGTCGCAATTGTTCCAAATTGTTTCTGATTTGGCGACAGCGTCGATGACGCGCCCACGCTGAGTCACGTCCCACTCAAGATCGCAGCGAGGCGCCGCCGCAGCGAAACCGGGAGGTCCTGAGCCCATGAACGTGGCGGTTGTAGCGGCAGCGTGCGAATTCCCCGATGCGCGAACGCTCCGGGAGTTGTGGGCGACGGTGCTGCACGGCAGGCGCAGTTTCCGGCGGATTCCCGCCGAGCGTCTGATTGTCGACGACTATGTCCGCGCAGCCACAGGGCCTGACAGTATCTATCCCATAGAGGCTGCTCTTCTTGAGGGCTATCGATTCGATCGGGAGCGCTTTCGCGTGCCCGAGTCCGCCTTCGAACGCACGGACATGGCTCACTGGCTCGCGCTCGATGTCGCCACGCGGGCGCTGTCGGATCTGGATCCCGCCGGCATGGCTGCGGAGCGCGACACGACGGCCGTGATCGTCGCGAATACCTTGACCGGCGAGTTCAGCCGATCGCACCTCATGCGCTATCGCTGGCCCTACGTCGAGCGCCTGCTTCGCGACATGCGCAACGACGATCAGTCACCGGTTATCCCGGAATCCGGCATCAGGGCGCTCGAGGCAGCTTACAAGGCGCCGTTTCCGGCGCCTGACGAAGACAGCCTGGCCGGTGGGTTGTCGAACACGATCGCGGGCCGCATCGCCAACCATCACGGCCTGCGCGGCGGCGCGCACACGGTGGACGGCGCCTGCGCCTCGTCGCTCGTGGCGGTCGTCACCGCCTTCGAGCGACTCGCGATGGGCGACATCGGTTGCGTCGTGGTCGGTGCCGTTGACTTGAGCCTTGATCCGTTCGAGCTGGTGGGTTTTGCGCGCAATGGGGCGCTCGCGCGACAGTCGATGCGTATCTTCGATGAAAAGTCCGACGGCTTCTGGCCAGGCGAGGGATGCGGATTCCTGGTGCTGGCGTCCGAGGAAGTCGTCGCACGACGACGCTGGCCGGTACTCGCCTGGGTGCGTGGCGCAGCCATGTCGACCGACGGGGAAGGCGCCCTTACCCGACCGACAGTCGAAGGCCAGACGCTGGCTGCGCAACGCGCGTGGGCCCGCGCGGGCCTGTCCGCGGCAGCGGCCGACTATTTCGAGGCGCATGGCACCGGTACACCGACCGGCGACCCGGTCGAACTGGCCGGTCTTGCCGGACTCCTGGGCACTACGGTTCCGGACCGGCCGATACCGGTGGGTTCGATCAAGGGCAACATCGGCCATACCAAGGCCGCTGCCGGCATGGCCGGCCTGCTCAAGGCCATCGCCATCTGTCGCGAGCGGATCATTCCGCCGACCACCGGCTGCGAGATACCGCATGCCATCCTGCAGGGAGACACCGGACGTCGCGTGAACGTCCGTTCCCGGGCCGAGCTGGTCTCGCACGCCGAGCCGATTGTTGTCGGCGTCAATTCGTTCGGCTTCGGCGGCGTCAACTGCCACGTGGTGATTCAGGGCGCGGAAGACGCCGAACCGCACCACCCGACCGCGATGGCGCTGCCGTTGCGTGACCTGTCGCTGCTGCCCGGCGAGCTGTTCCAGTTGCAGGCCGTTGATGACGACAGCCTTGCAGCCCTGCTCGCGACGATGGCCAATCGGGCACGTACGCTGTCCCGCGCGCAGATGGGGGATCTGGCCTTCGCCCTGAACCCTTCCGCCGATCCGGCGTGCTGGCGCGCGAGCCTGGTTGCGGCCACGCCCCAAGAACTTCAGACGGCTGCGGATGCCGCCGTCGAATCGCTGCGCGAACGCACCGGGAAGCAGCGGCACATCGGCGCCCGGTTCTGCTGGTCGGCGCCGGCCACCGCCAGCCCCAGGGTGGCGCTGCTTTTCCCCGGACAGGGCCTGCCGCTGCAGATGACGCCCGGCCCGTGGGCGGCTCGTTTTCCGTCGCTTGCCGCTGCGGCTTCGCGAGCGTCGACGTTGGCGGCACGCGACCTGAGCGACACCGCAGTGGTGCAGCCGCTGCTCGGCGAGGTTGCCGTGGCGGGACTGCAACTGCTCGCGCAGTTCGGCATCGAACCGTCAGTCGTCTTCGGGCACAGCTTCGGTGAATTGTCGGCGCTCCTGGCCTCGGGCCGCATCGATGTCGCGGCATTTCGTGCGATGGCGGATGCGCGCGGGCAAGTGATGAGCGCCAGCGCCGCGCGCGGCGCGATGATCGCGTTACGTGCACCGCGCGACCGTGTGATCGCGCTGACCGCTGCGCACGGCGTCGACCTCGCCTGCGAAAACGGGGCCAACCGGTACGTCCTGGCCGGCGAGACCACACGGATCGACGCGGTTGCGGCGGCGTGTTCGGAGGCGAGAATCGCGGCCGACATCCTGCCGACCTCGCGGGCATTCCACTCGCGCCTCATGCAGGCGGCCAGCGATGCTTTCTCGACCCATCTCGCCACCGTGAACTGGCTGCCGGCGCGCGCGCCCATGGTGTCCAGCATCACCGGAATCATGCTCGACGGGGCTGAGCATCTGCCGACGCTGCTGGCGCGACAAGTGGTGGCACCGGTGAAGTTCGCAGACGCGCTGGACGCGATCGGCGACGCGGACCTGGTCATCGAGGTCGGCGCGAGCGCATCACTGGTCGGATTGGTTGCAGAACGAAAGGGCGGTCACGCGCTGTCCCTCGAGTTGTTCGCCGACTCGCCGGTGTCGATGTTGCTGGCCATGGGGGCGTTCTGGACTTTTGGCGGAGAACTCGGGCGTGACACGCTGTATGACGGTCGGTCGATGCGGCCTTGCGGCATCGACGACCACCCCGTGTTCCTGGCGAACCCGTGCGGACTGCCAGTCGGTGATCAGGCGCCCGTCGCGTTGCCGGACGCCGTGGCTGAAACACCCGCCATGCCTGACCGATCGAGCCTGCGCGTGCGCAGCGATGTCGCCTCCATCGACGCCTTGCGCACGGTGCTTGCCGACGTCACGGGGCTCGGCGCGGGCGGACTCGACGGCAACCTTCGGCTCCTCGGTGACCTGCACCTGAATTCCATCCGCGCCCGGCACGCCATCGCCACCACCGCGCGCCTGCTCGGACTGGCCCAGCTCCCCTTCGATCTTTCAAAGCTCGCCAAGGCGACCCTCGACGACATCGCGGCCTATCTCGACGGCCTGCGGCATTCGGCGCCGGACGACGATGATGCGGTGCCCGCCGGGCTCGAACCCTGGTTGCGTCTGTTCGACCATCGATGGGTCGATGCGGAAGTGGTCCCGGTCGAGATAGCCGGATGGCCGTGGCCGGTCGCACTGGAGGATTCACTCGCGCCGCTTCCGGACGCCTGTCGGTCCTGCCTCTGCACGCCGCCCGACGTTGGCGGTGCCGGCATGTTCTTGCTGGTATTGCCGAGCCTCGGATCCGACCATGCGCTTGCGGCTTTGCTGGAGTGCGCCATGCGCGTGACGTCCGCAGCCGACGGCGCCGGCTTGCTCGTGCTGCAGGGCGCGCAGCTTGCCAACGGATTCCTGCGCTCGATTGCGGCCGAAGTGCCGAACCGCCGGTGGTGCGTGGTCGAATACGAACAACTCGATCCGGCAACGCTGGAATGCGCCGTGGTGGAATTCGCGCGACGCGACCATGGCTTCAGTGAATTGCGCCTGCGCGGTCGATCGCAGCAGCGGCGGCGGCTTGCGGCGACAGCACTGCAGGAATGCCCGTCGTCCTGGGCGCCGCCACCAGATACCACCGTCGTGGTCACCGGCGGGGCGAGGGGCATCGGCGCCGCCACTGCACTGGCCCTGGCGCAACGGTTCCAGTGCCGCCTCGCCCTGGTCGGCCGGACCCCGGCGGATGATCCCCAGATCGTGGCCACGGTTGCCACCTTGCAGGCGGCCGGTAGCGATGTCCGGTACTACCGGGGCGACTTGTCCGATGATGCCCAGGCAGGCACGATCGTGGCCGACATCGAGGCTGGATCAGGTCAGGTATGCGCGGTGATCCATTCGGCCGGCATCAATCGGCCGTCGGGCGTGGCCGAACTCACGCTGGACGAGATCAAGGCGACGGTCGCAAGCAAGGTCGCATCGCTGGACAACTTGCTCGCCCATCTTTCGTGCCGGCGGCTCGAGCTCGTGATCGGCTACAGCTCCATCATCGGCGAGCTGGGTCTTGCCGGCGAATCGCACTACGCCCTGGCCAACGAGTGGTTGAACAACCTGCTCTCGCGAGTCGCGGGCGATCTGCCGAACTGCCGGGTGATCCCGATCTGCTGGTCCGCCTGGGGCGAGGCCGGCATGGCCGTTCGCCTGGAAGGCGTTCTCGACGGTCTGCGGCGGGCTGGCACCCGGCCGATCGACAGCACGGAAGCCATCGATGCCCTGCGCCAATTGTTGAGCCACAGCAGCCAGGTGCCCGTGATCGTGACCGGGCGATACGGGCGCACCATCGACCCCGCGACCGAACTGGGGCCATTGCAGGCCCATCGGTATCTCGAACGTCCGCGGGTGTTCTACCCGGGCGTCGAACTGGTCGCCGACGCCGAGATATGCAGTGACGGCGATCGATACCTGAGGGACCACGCGCCGTTCCACGTGCCGGTGTTCCCGGTGGTCTGTGCCCTCGAAGCCATGGTGAGCGCCGGGCAATGCGTCTGCGAGCGCCAGGATTTGCCGGTGGTCACAGAATTGAGCATCGGCGAGGCCGTCTCGTGCACGCTCGGCCAGCGTTTCGTGTTGCGCACCGCTGCCTTGGTGCGCGCCGACGGGTCGGTTCACCTCCAGGTCCGATCGGACACCACCGGTTTCGATGTCGTTCACTTCTCCGCCCGCCTGACCTGGGCTGCACCGGCGTTCACCCCGATGGCCGGGGCATATGATCTCGGGCCCGGCGTGCCCGCAGCCGGCGTGCTTTACCAGGGTTTGTGCTTTCACGGCCCGAGATTCCGCCGCGTGGCAACGGTCGTCGCGGTCAGCGCAACGCATTGCCGGTTCCGCACCGGCCCGGGCCCGAACAGCGACTGGTACGGCCCGTTGTTGCCGCAGCGGCTCTGGTCCGGCGACCTTTCCCTTCGCGATGCCGTGTTGCACGGGCTGCAGATGTGCGTGCCGCACCAGGTGGTGCTGCCGGTCGGTGCGGCGACGATCCGGCTCGGCCGCCTCGCCACCGACGTCGAATACACGATCGATGCGCGCCAGACGTTCAGCGACGGCCGGCGATTCGTCTTCGACATCCAGGTCTGCGACGCCGCAGGCATGGTGGCCGAGCAATGGATCGGACTGGAGTTGTTGCGGTCGGTCGCGGCGTCGGCATCGGAAGCGCCATGTGTGCTCCCGCGCGAGTTGCTCCAGCCGCTGCTGGTGCGGCTCGCGGTCGATGAACTCGGCGCGCATGACGCGACCGCCGGTGTCGTGTTCGGGCAAGCTCGCGACCGGCGTTCCGGTGCAGCGCTTTCGCTCGCGTTAGGCCGACCGGTCGATCCCGGTCGCGCGCCCGATGGAGCGGTTCGCGTCGAAGGCGCCAGTGTGAGCACGTCCCACGCCAACGATGTGACAGTGGCACTGGCCCGGACGGCGGGACCGGTCGCCGTCGACCTGCAGTTCCAGCCGGATTACCCGATCGACGATTGGCGCGTGATGCTCGGCGAGCCGCGGTCCGGGTTCGCCGAGCACCTGGCGCGGCAGGGGCTTGCGAGCCTCGCGGACGCGATGCTCATCGTCTGGACCCTGTCGGAGTGCCTGATCAAGCTCGGCTGTGCCGATTGGCAGCTCGCGACCACGTCGTTCCAGCGTGTCGAGACATCGCACATGGGGCCGGTCTGGTTCTTCGACCAAGGATCGCGGCGCATGGCCGTCATGTTGCTGAAGCTGGCGTCGGCTGACGCGCCCCGACCAGCCATGCTGGCCGTGGCGGTGGAGGGCGTCGCGGCGGCCGGTGATGCGCGCCTCGTGGACGCCACCGATGCGCAGCGGGCTGCCGACGAGCGCGTGAGCACACCGGCATGAGCAGGCGAACATTCGACATGGACCACGTGGTCACCTTCGAGGAGACCAACCTCGTGGGCAATGTCTATTACACCAACTACTTCTCCTGGCAGGGGCGATGTCGCGAGATGTTCCTGCGGGAACACGCCCCCGAGACGCTGGTAGCGCTGCAGAACGGTGAACTTCGTCTGGTGACGGCGCACGCGAGCTGCGATTTCGTCGATGAGTTCACGGCCTTCGACGAGGTGGTGGTGCGGATGAGCCTGAATCGTTTCATCGCCTACGGGGTCAGCCTGAATTTCGACTATAGCCGCAGGAGTGCGGTGACCGATACGCTCGCGCGCGGCCGGCAGGACATCAAGTTCCTGCGGCGCGAAGGCACCCGCTGGGATCTGTGCGAGATTCCACCGGTGCTGATGAAGGCGGTGCGCAACTATGAATGACCGCGCCGGTGGTACGGTCCCGATGGCGGACAGGCCATCCGCCCTGCGACGGCTCTGGGCCGGGTTCGTCGGTCGCGTGGCAGGTCTGGCCGACAAGGAGACGAAGGTCTCGACCCGCGGCTTTACCGTCGAGCGTGCCGAGGTCGTCGAGCGCCTCGAAGCCATCGGCGCGCACTTCGCCTGGGGCTACAACCGTGCCGTGCGGTGCGCGAGTCTGCCTGAACTCACCGAGGCCCTGTCGCTCCGACCGGCTGCCGATGTCGGCTTCGAGTACGAAGGCGCGGCCATGGGCCTGGCAATTGCCGACTTCATGACGCCCGGGCAGCATTTTTTCGATGCCTACATCGCCGGTGCCGCCAGCCACCACGACTACATGTCGTGGGTTGGCCTGGGCTGGTTCATCGCCCGCATGCCGGTGTCGCCCATGCGGACCCTGGCGCGCCATCGCTCGCTCAACAAGTGGCTCGCATTCGACGGCTACGGCTTTCACGAGGGCTACTTCCGCTGGCGACAATCCATCGTCGGCCGGCGCCGACCGCGCGGCCTCGACGCCGATGCCGCGCGCATCTTCGACCAGGGACTGGGGCGCAGCCTGTGGTTCGTTCGGGGCGCCGAGCCGGTCGCCGTGGCTGCGGCCATCGGCACGTTCGAGGAAGATCGCCGCGCCGACCTCTGGGCGGGGGTGGGGCTCGCGGCAACCTATGCGGGCAGCACCGATCCCGAGGCATTGCGCATCCTGCGTGATCGCGCGGGAGCGCACTTTCCGGCACTGGCCCAGGGCATCGTCTTTGCCGCGGAGGCGCGGCGGAAAGCCGCGAATCCGGTGCCGCATGCGGAACTCGCGTGTGCCGAACTGCTGGGCATGTCGTTGACGTCGGCCGCCGACATCGCGATTGCCTGCATACCGGCGGGCGAGGAAAGCATCGGGGCCTACCAGCGCTGGCGGTTCGCCATTCAGCAGCAGTGCGGTGCGTTGCCGCGCGCGCGCCGCGATTTCAACTGATCGGAAAACCATGTCAGTTCTCAGAGCTCGAATTCTAGGCGTCGCCGTCCTGTTCTCGCTCGGCGCCGCCGCTGGTCTGCCGGGCGAGACGGTGTCCGATGCCGAGGTGAAGGCACGGTTCTCGTTCAGCAGCACTACGCTCGACAACCGGTTCGGCCTCACGGCGCGCCAAACGCGCGACGTGCATCCCGACCTGCAACGCATCGGCCCCTGGATTTCGTCGGTCGGCGCTGCCGCCGCAATCGGCGATGTGGACGGCAATCTGAAACCCGATGACACATGTTACGTCGACACCCGCATCAATCAGGTGGTGGTCGCCGCGCTGCTCACCGACCGGTACCAATCGTTCCGGCTGCCGTTGCCGGCGGGTACCGCCGATCCGCGCACCATCGCGCCCATGGGCTGCCTCATCGCCGATCTCAACGAGGACGGCCTCGCCGATCTGCTCACCTATTACTGGGGGCGGCCGCCGGTGGCTTTCCTGCGGATCGATCATGGGCCGACGACGGCGAGCGAACGCCCCGGTGCGGACAGCTATGTTGCCGTGCCGGTCGCGAGCGAGCAGAGATGGTTCACCAACACGGCGCTGCTCGCGGACGTCGATGGCGACGGCCACGCCGACCTCGTGGTCGGCAACTATTTTTGCGACGATGGTCGCATCCTCGATGCGAACACGACGGCGCCGGTGTGCCCGCATCCGGTGATGCAGGATTCCATGTCGCGCGCCTACAATGGTGGCACCAATCGCATCCTCCTGTGGAAATCCGCCGCCGGCGGGTCGCAGCCGGCGGTGTTGTTCGTCGCCGCGCCGGCGCCGTTCGCGCCCGAAGTAGCGAACGCCTGGACCCTGGCGATCGGCGCCCAGGACCTGAACGGCGACAGCCTTCCGGACCTCTACTTCGCCAATGACTTCGGCCCTGACCGGATGCTGATGAACTGCTCCCGGGCCCAGGAAAGTTTCGGCCGCACGCGCGCGAAACTCGGCTGTTTCCCTCTCGACGGACCGGTGTCGTTCCGGATGATCGAGGGCAGGCGCACCCTGTCGAAACCTCGCTCCAAGGTCATCGGGCGTGACTCCTTCAAGGGCATGGGCGTCGACTTCGGCGATGTGAATGGCGACGGCCTGCCCGACATCTACGTGAGCAACATCACCGAGAAGTGGGCACTGCAGGAAAGCCAGTTCCTGTTCGTCAGTGACGGCCGGAAGATCGATACCGATCTGGTGCAGCGGGGCGTCGCGCCGTTTTCCGACGAAAGTGAAGCCTACGGCGTGTCGCGCAGTGGCTGGGCATGGGATGCGAAGCTTGCCGATTTCGACAACGACGGAAAAGTCGAGGCCCTGCAGGCGGTGGGGTTCGTGCGCGGACGCGATGCCGACGCCGGATTGGTCTGGCGCAAGAGCTGCTGGGCGATGTTGCAGGAACTGGCAACCTCGAACGACAGCCTGTTGAAGCATGCCGCTGCCTGGTTCCGCATGGAACAGGACACATCGGGCCTGGGGTGCGACCTGAGCGGCAACTCGCGCCGCAATCCGTTTTTCGTGATGCGCCCCTCGGGACGCTTCGTCGACGTCTCGCCGCAGCTCCATCATCTGGTGCATGGCGCACCGGCACCGACGCGAGGGTTGGCCATCGCCGATGCGGACCAGGATGGCCGTCTCGACTATATCGAGGCGCGGCAATATGCCGCGCCCGAGTTTCACCACAACACATCGCGCGCCGCCGGCGAGAACGCCTTCATCGGCATCAGCCCGCGATTCGTGGTCGGGGATTCCGGTGGGCGACCGCACCTCATGAGCGCGGCGGAGGCGAGCGACGTGCGGATCCGGTCGCGCCCGGCCCTGGGCGCCCGGGTATCGATCCGATTGAGCGACGGGCGGGTGTTCTCGGCCGAGGTCGACGGCGGCAACGGGCACTCGGGCAAGCGCAGCCCGGACATTCATATCGGCCTCGGGCGTGTCCCGGCCGGCACGACGGCCGATCTCCTGATCACGTGGCGTTCCGGCAGCGCCGGTGTCAAGGAAGCCCGATTCGAATCGGTGCACGTCGGACAACAAGTGGTTGCATTGCTGCAACCCTGAACGGGAGAGCGTCCATGAGCACGACCTCGAACACCAAACCGCCGTTGCCCCGGCCGGGCATAGTGCCTTTCGCAATCGCGATCACGGCGCTCAATGTTCTCGGGCACACCTGGCTCGGCTTCGAACAGGCATGGCTCACGCCGCTGGTCGCCGTGTTCGCGGCCTATCTTTCTGAAATCGGCATCGAGCTCGCGATCAACGGTTGGCAACGCGCGCGGTTTCGCGGCAGTGTCCGCCACCTGGTCGTGTTCCTGCTGCCGGCCCACATCACCGGATTGGCGGTAGGCATGCTCCTCTACACTAACGAGCGATTCGTGATCGTTGCTTTCGCGGCATCGCTCGCGATCTTCTCGAAGGTCCTGTTGCGGGTGCCGGTGCCGAACGCGCCGCCGGGCGTCACGACGCACTTCATGAACCCGTCCAACTTCGGGATCGCGGCAACGCTGCTGCTGTTCAGCAACTGGGTGGGGGTGGCACAGCCCTATCAGTTTACCGAGAATGTGAGCGGCGCTCTCGACTGGGTGATCCCGGTGGCCATCGTGTGCAGCGGCTCCTTCCTGAACATACGGGCCACCAAGCGGATCATCCTGGTACTTGCCTGGCTCGCGGGTTTCGTCGGACAGGCGGCGGCGCGTTCGTTGTTCTCGATGCAGGATTTCGCGACGCTGCTCGAGCCGATGAGCGGCATGGCTTTCGTGCTGTTCACGTTCTACATGATCAGCGACCCGGTCACGACGCCGCGCAGCACACGGGGGCAGATCATCTTCGGCGTCGCCACTGCCAGCGTATACGGGTTGATGTCGCACGCCGGCATCGTGTTCGGCCTGTTCTTCTCGCTGTGCGTCACCTGCGCTGGCCGCGGTGCGCTGATCGGTGCAACCTCGTGGCTCGCGAAGGCGTCCCATGCCACGCCGGCCATCGGATCGACGGCGAGGGCGCAGGAGTGACGGCCGGTGCGCCCGACGGTGCGCCATGCTGAGCGACGGCAGGTCCCCCCGGTCGATGGCGTGACGCGCAAGCCGGAAACCCGACGCGATTCCCTCGGGCGTCTTCGGACCCTATCCGGCGAACTGGGTGGCGTAACGTTTCATCGCCCCGTCGCCTTCTGGATCGGCGTGACCGCCGTGATCGCCGGCGTGCTGCTGCACCTGCCGATGTACCTGCATGGGCGACACAACGGCTACCGGCTCGTCGGCATGCCGATGGACTGGTCGATGACGCTCGGCATGGTCGTCATCATCGCGGGGATGGCGGTCAGCCTGTACGGTCTGTTCCCGAAGGGCGGTGGCGACGGCAAGAGGGGCGACCGGTCGCTGCGCGTGGCTGCCCTCGACGACGCGACGTTGAGCTTCGCGCACGTGGCACTGCTGCTCAGCATGGCGGTGGCCGTCACGATCGACATCATGAAGCCGACCTCGCTCGCCTTCGTGGTTCCCGGCATGACCGCGGAGTACGGCCTGAAGTCACCCCTGAATCCGGCGGGGACCATTCCGGCTGCCTATCTGGCGCTTGCCGGGATCACCGGCACGGTCATCGGTTCCATGGTGTGGGGATGGCTGGGCGACAAGATCGGCAGAAGGGCTTCGATCCTGTACGCCGGGATCAGCTTCATCGCGACCTCGATTTGCGGGGCCATGCCAGACTTCTACTGGAACGTGGCCATGTGTTTCCTGATGGGGCTAGGCGTTGGGGGCATGTTGCCCATTGCCTATACGCTGCTTGCCGAAACCATCCCCGCCCGGCATCGCGGATGGCTGTCGGTACTGATCGGCGCTGACATCGCGGGGGCGTACATCCTCACCAGCTGGATCGCTGCCGAACTGGTGCCGGTCTACAGCTGGCGCATCCTGTGGCTGATCGGCTTGCCCACCGGCGTGCTGTTCATCATGCTCAACCGCTGGATTCCGGAATCTCCTCGGTATCTGCTGGCATATGGCCGGATCGACGAGGCCGGCGCCGTGATGCGGCGCTACGGGGCGGCGGTGGTGACCCAGGCTCAACCCGATGGGCAGGCGGACCACCCGGTTCCGCGCCAGTGGCGACGCTGGAGCCGTGCACATCTGGCGCTGACACTGGTCATCGCCAGTCTGGGCATCGGCACCGGTTTCATATTGTTCGGGTTCAATTTCTGGATGCCGACCAACCTGCGCAAGCTGGGGCTGGCCGATGCCGACACGATCCTTCGCAACGCCGCATTGCTCGGCTTTCCGTTGACGTTCGTGGTGTCGTGGCTGTACGGATTCTGGAGCAGCAAGAAGACCATCGTCCTGCTGGCGGCGATCACTGCGGCTGCCATGTTCGGCTTTGTGCTGGCGGGTGACGCGATCGTGGGCAATCGCGCATTGCTCTACGGGTTGCTGGTGGTCCCGATCTGGGGGATCAATTCGGTGACCGCGGTCGTGTCGGTCTACTGCTCGGAGATCTACCCGACCCGGATACGCGCGAAAGGATCCGGCTTCTACGCCGGGGCGTGCAAGGCAGGCGGCGTCGGTATCATTTGTCTGGTCGTGTTCGGCATTGCGCCGCCATCGATGGCCGGCATCGCCATCATCGGCGGGATCTCGATGACCATCGCGCTCGTGGCCATGGTCGTGTTCGGTGTCGAGACACGACATCGACGCCTCGAGGACATCGAATTCCACGATGGCGTGAAGGTCGGCAACGCCATCTAGCCCATCTTTCTCAACTGGCGGCGTCGGCGTGGCGGCGGGGCCACAAGAAAAAGCCCCGCGCGAAACGCGCCGGGGGCTTGGGCGGATCGCGGCGCGCGGGCTAGGCCTGCTGCGAACGCTTCCTGCCATAGGCGAGGCCGACGGCAGCCAGGCCGATACCCAGGAGCAGGGCCGACGACGGCTCCGGAACCGGGATCGGCAACTCGCCATGACGATTCAGTTCCGTTTCGAACTCTACCTCGCCCGGCTCGCCGCCATGCCCATGTCCTGCAGGGGCAAACCCGACCCCGTGCCCGGCGAGCACCAGATACCCGAAGCGGTCGTCCTTCAACCAGTGTCCGTTCGGATCGTTGGCCGAGAACAACAGCGGGATCGCGCTCGTCCCGCCATGGATGTAGACGACGGTCGGCGGGAAGCCGGTGATCAGATCGTTTTCGATCAGGAGAGGGGCTTTGTTGTACAGGGTGCCAAAGCCGGGCAGATCCACATCGACGAACACGTCGAAGAAACTGCGCGCGGAGAAGTCCTTGTCGGGTTTGCCGCTGGTACTGAGCGATTCGACCTCGCCGACGCTCGCCGGACGATCCGGTGCGCTCAGACCGGCGCGCACTGCCGGCCCGCCCGAGCCCCGGCCCAGGTTGAAGTCGATGATCTGCGTATGCACTTCCCGCGAGGTGGTGTCGCCGGCGTTCTCGAAGCCCACAGGCACCAGCGTATGGTCTGAATCCTTGACGATGGTGCCGGCGGATCCGACGGGTGTCCCGAGCAGATCATCGGCGCTGCCGGCGATGATCGGATTGCTTCGGCCGATTTTGGTGGACGGATCGAACAGGAGGGGGCTGGTCAATCTGTGCGTGGTGCTGTCGTAGCCCGGCGCACCAGAGAGAAACGGCTGGAACTTCGCGTCCACGGCGATGCGGAATTGCCCCAGCGAGAAGGTGGTGTCGTCGCCCTGGGAGGGAAAGGGGGTACCGCCGCCGCCGGCCATGGCTGAAGGGGAGGTGCCGAATGACATGGCAAGCGCCAAGCCGGCGAGGGCAGGATAGATGCGGACCTGCCCGCGGTTCTTTTCTCGTCTGGAAATTTTCAACTTTGTCTCCTTGTGGGGCGAATGACGATGGACCAGCAGGGTGATGAAATCCGTCCGAATCCGATTCCTGACAGCCCACGTTCCAGGGGCGATCCCTGGTTGCAAATCCGGCCAAGCGTTGCCGGTGGCAACGGATTCACCATATGGTCGCTCAGTCGTCTGTGCGACCGTAACAATTGCAGCCTCCGGTATGACGTTCACCAGCAGAAAATGTATGCAGATGTCACATCCAAACATGGCCCACGGATGAAGTTTCAAGCCGGATAGTCGACTTGTCAACATGGGAATGCAGTTGACCCCACGAGCTTGACGTTTATCAGATTCGAAGCCTGGTATCCCGTCATAAACGAGTGCTCGGCAACGAAAATGTCCTCCCGATCGCCGCGTCTGCGGCACTTGCTGCAGATGTCGGGGGGGTGGCATGTTCAGAAAGCGCGTTTGGTCCGCGTTTGCGGTGGTGTGGGTGGCTGCCGTGCGGGTTCTTCTGCCTACCGCGACACCGCCAACTACCTGGCCATTCCCTCGAACAACCTTGGACGGCTCAAGTCGCTCACGGTGAGCCGTGACAACGCCGGGAGCGGTCCGGACTGGTGGCTCGATTTCGAATCTCCAGCGTCAACTATCTCACGCGGCAGAAGTACAACGGCGCCGAGTTCTACACGCCGTCGTTCAAGGACGGGATTCCGACCGACGGCAAGACCGCGACGCTGGACACCGAGCCCTGCGCGTTCACCGTGACCGGTGACCGTCATCGCCGGTGGGGAGCTCACCTTCCTGATTGGCACCTTGAGGGTGCTGAACGGCGCACCGGTCCGCCTGAATTTCAACGTCACGATCGATGTGACCCCTGACCCGGTGATCGAACTCGATGCCACAGGGATGCCGGTGGTGACGGACAGCCCCAGCCCCAGTACGCTGTCGCTGTCGCTGTCGTTGCCGGTGCACATCGCGGTTATCCCGGAGCCGGCATCCTGGCTGTTCGTGGCGATCGGGGTCGTGGTGTTGTGGCCACGGGTGAGGGTGATGAAGGCGGCAGTGTTGCGGGGCAAGACCTGACCCAATACCGTTCCTGTTGATGCGAAAACCGGGTGGTAAGGCGATGGTCGACGTCGGAATCCTGACGGCAGCGGGAATCCGGGCACCGGACGTTGCCTGGTGCTCCGACGCGTTCCTTGCGGCGCATCCCGAAGACGCTCCGCTTTCCGCGGCGCCCGAGCTGTGCATCGAGATCGCTTCGCCGGGTAACGCGATGCCCAAGCTCCGCGAAAAGGCGTCGGGGTACCTGGCGGCAGGGGCGACCGAGGCGTGGATTGTTGTCCCGAGCGCCCGAAGCCTCGAAATCCATCGGCCTGAAGGCAAGGTGGACAGGAGCGCATTCGGCATCCGGCCGGCGGAGGTTTTTGAGTAGAGGTCGTTGCCCTGGTTCGCCCGCTCGGATCCCGCGCAAAAGGTTCAACTGTCGCGCTGGTACCCGGACTCCCGCTGACCGCGAACACCAAGGACGAAGGCAACATCGATGTCCGGGACGTAGCGATACAGCGCCACATAGCCTCGCGAAGCGTGCCCGATGATCAATTCGCGCTTGCCGCCGCCGGCGGGCCGGCCGATCAGCGGGCTGGTGGCGAGGATCTGTATGGCCTGCAGGATCTCCACGATCCGCTCCTGCGCGGAACCGATCTCGAACCGGGTTAGGTAGTCGAAGAAGCGATCGAAGTCGTCGAAGACCTCGGAGGCCAGCTCGATTCGAGCCATGCACGCGGTCAGCCCTTGAGTGTGCGCGCCGCGGGCCTGCGCGGGCTCTCGCCGCGGGCGCGAGCCTCCAGATAGTTTCTCGCCTGATCCCACGGCACCGTCCTGCCGGTTGCCAGGATGTTGGCCCAGCGCTTGTCGGCGAGTCGGTGAAACTCGTCATCGAGTTCGGCCTGCTCGACGGTCCGTGCGATGGCGTCGAGAATATAGGCGTGAGCGGTCTTGCCGGCACGCTCTGCCGCCGCGGCAATGCGCGCCTTCAACTCATCTTCGATTCGGATCGTGGTGGTAGACATTCATTGTCCTCCAAGCGAATGGAAAAAGTAGCACTAAAGTGCTACGTCCGCAACTATTGCGGCGTCCTGGAACCTGCCATTGGTGACCAGGCAGATGTACCCGCGGACTTCATCAACGACTCCCCGCTGAATCAGATGTTCAGGTCGCAGGCAGCGGGTGGCTCAGACTGAGTCGACCGATGTCATGCCAGAGGAGGCGCTGCCGCACCGTAGAGCCCGACCCCGGGCGCGTTGCCAGAGAGCGGTGGTGTTGCAGTGCCGGACCTGACCAAATACTGTTGCTGTAGAAGAAATCGCCGTGCGGTTTCGCAGCGGACCAGAGGCGCGAGTCCGTTCGACGGGCGCGGGGGCGGCGGGTTGGTGTGCGAGGCGCGGCGGCGACCGGAGTGTTGTCGATGGGTACGCGAGTTGGCTCCCGGCGGTCATGCGGGGCGTACGGGGAGTTGCGGCGCTTGACCATTCGGGGTGAGCGCTTGTTGATCGTCCTGGTTGCTGTCAATTTGGTACTGGCATCAAGCAGTTCACGAAGCCATCGTTTCGCGCGTCTGGGTTGCTCTGGGGGGGAAAGGCCCCGGATCGGGGCTGTGAGCGGCGCAGGAGCTCTACATGGCCTTTGAAGGACAACTCGGCATGTGGCTGTCGTTCCCGTGCGGCGCCCTGGTGCAGCAGCCAGCGCACCGCGTAGTGGGCCAGCACCCAGCCGTAGAACTCCTGGCGCACCAACTCCGGTGTCTTGCTGCGTAGCACCCTGCGGCCTTGCCGCAGGTGAGTCTTGAGTTCGTCGAACACGGATTCGACCTCCCAGCGCTGGTGGTACAGCGCGGCGAGTTCCAGCGCAGGGGCTGCCTTGGCGTCTAGCAGCGTGGTCAGCAGCCGGTAGCGCGGCTGCGCTTGGGCGTCGCCTGGCATCGTGTACTCGATGACCCGCACGGTGATGGCTTGCTCGGGCGCTTGTTTGCCGCCGCCTGCCGAGGGGCTGATGCTGCTGATGAAAGAGCCGTCGTCGAACATTTGTAGCACCGGCAACTGCCGCGTGTCCGAGCAACGCCATAACAACTGTGCCCCGGTGGCTGAAGCAAGCCTCCAGTGCTCATAGCCGTTGAAGCCGCGGTCGGCCAGACACAGCATGCCGGGTCCCAGGCGAGGCAGCAGTTCGGCGCCAAGCGCCCACTCCCCGCTGGCGTAGGGACCGACGTTCGCGCCCAGGATGGCATGCGTGGCGCACTCGACCAGGACGACGCAGCGTGCCTGTGGATAGCCCGCGTGGCCGCTCACGCTAGTGCGACTGCCGGGATAGCCGAAGGTTGCGGCATTATCGGCCTCGTCGGGCAACTCGAAGCAACTGCCATCAATGGCGACCAAGCGCCGACCGGCATAAAACGCTTGCGGATGTAGTCGAGCATCAGCCAGCGGCACACAACAGCGCCGCACGAGCTCGGCCAGTGGTTCGGCGCCAATCCGAGTGCGCAGCCTGCTGATCGACGCCTTGCCCACCACCGCCGGCTCTGCCGACCCGCTGGCCCAGGCCAACCCCT
>JANXYG010000110.1 GCA_025350245.1 Betaproteobacteria bacterium | reverse complement strand
CGGCCGGGCACTCGCGATGCAGGCTTCATCGGCTCCTCGTTGCTGATCCCGCAAAGTTTACCTCGCGGCCCGGCGTCACCCGCAGGCGCCAGCCGAACCGGCTGCCGATCCGAAGGCCGAGCGCGATCAGCAGGTCGAGCGCGCAATAGAACGTGCCGGCGCACAGCGGTGGATTGGCGCTTGTCAGCGGCAATCCTGGCACCGCCGCCGACCAGCGCCAGCTACCGAGCGCCGTGCCGTACAGCTCGAGCGCCAGCGCCAGCACGAACACGGTCACGTAAAGGCGCCGATTGCTGCCGACAGCAAGGCATAGCATCAGCAGCAGCGCGAGCACCGTGCTGGTGGTGTCGTGGCCCGTGACCAGGGCGAACACGCCATAGCCGAGAGCCGCGACCGATATTGCCGGTACGGCGAAACCGGGCAGCCGCTGCGCGATGCGCAGCCCGAGCAGGAACAGCAGCACGTGTCCGGGCGGCACGAACGGCGGGACGTTCTCGAAGCGATAGACATAGAGCCCCCAGCCGAGCGACAACAGCATCTCGCCGCCGGTGGCGATGCTCAGGCACAGCAGCATCGCCCCGCGCGTGGCGGGATCGACCCGGCCCAGCAGCCAGATGAACACGGTCCAGGCCCAGACGCTGGCGACGACCTGCCCGCCGATGCTGAATACACGATCCAGCAACAGACCGCCGGCAAAGGTGGCAACGATCGCGACGACCGCGCCACGCGGCAGCGCCGGCGCGGCGATCGTGGGCTGGCGGGCGACTTCAGCGGACAAGATGTTGCACGTCGATGTTCCGGGTGAATGAATGCATGGCTTGATCAGTGCCGGCGCGGGAGCCAGCGCTCGCCCAACTCGAAGCTCACGTGCACCAGCAGCGCCAGTGCCGCCGCCGGCAGCGCACCTGCCAGCAGCAGCGCATTGTCGTTCACCGCGAGCCCGGCGGTGATGCGCTCGCCGTAGCCGCCGGCACCGATGAACGCCGCGATGGTGGCGGTGCCGACCCCGATGATGGTCGAAGTCTTGATGCCATCGAGCAATGCATGCGCCGCGAGCGGCAATTCCACCAGGCGCAGTCGGGCGCCAGTGCTCAGGCCCAATGCCAGCGCGGATTCGCGCAGCGAGGGCGCGATGCCGGTGAGGCCTGCATGGGTGCCACGGACGATCGGCAGCAGCGAATAGAGGAACAGCGCGATCGCGGCCGGCCAGGTGCCGATGGCGCCGGTCACCGGGATCAGGAAGGCGAGCAGGGCGATCGACGGAATGGTCTGGATCAGGCCGACCGTCGCCAGCAGCGGCTGGCCGATCCACGATGATCGGGTGGCGGCGATGCCGAGCGGAATGCCGATCACACATGCGGCCAAAACCGACGCGCCGACCAGCAACAGGTGCTCGCGCGTGAGCCGCCAGAAGTCGTCGCCGAACAGGACGGTCGCGAAGCTGCGCGGGGCACTACCGGCCTGCGGCGCGCCGCGCACGAAGTCGGTGGCGATCTGGGAGAACGAGCGGCCATCGAGTTCGGCCGCGGCATTCATCGCGATCATGGTGTTCGCGCCGATGCGGCCTTCGAGACGTTGGAGTGCCGCCCACGCTTGCGGAAATCGCCGTGCGATGTCGAGCCGGTAGACGAACACGGCCTGGTACTCGGGAAAGAAATGGTGATCGTCGCCGAGCACGCGCAGCCCGAGGCGCGCGATTCGCGCGTCGGTGGAATAGATGTCCATCACATCGATGCGGCTGGCACCGATGGCCTCGTAGGCGAGGCCATGATCGAGCACGGTGGCGTGTCGCGGCAGCCGGTAGCTGACCACCAGGCCCGGCCAGCCGTCGGCGCGGTGGAGAAATTCGGGCGACAACCCGATGCGCAGATCCGGATGGCCGGCGAGGTCGCCGATGGTGCGCAACCCCAGGCGCTTGGCATCGGCCGCGCGCACCGCCAGCGCATAGGTATTCTCGAATCCGAGCGCAATGGCGACCCCCAGGCCATAGGGAGCCAGCGCGCGATTGAGCGAGTCGTGATCGGTCGTGTCGATGTGGAGCAACTCGCGGCCGATGGTGCCGGTGTAGTCGGGATAGATGTCGATGGCGCCGGACTTCAGCGCCTCGAACACGATGCCGGTGTTGCCCAGGCCCTGGCGATGCACCGCGCCGCGTTCGCCGGCCGCGACCGCGGTGGCGAGCGCCACTTCGCCGAGGATGTACGACTCGGTGAAACGCTTCGAACCGATGACCAGCGGCTGTGCGGTGGCGACGCCCGCGCCCAGCAGCAGGCACAGGGCGCACAGGGCGGCGCGGCGCGGAATCTCGATCATGGCCGCGATGGTGGTTGTGGGCGAGGGTGGTTGGCAAGACCTTTGTCGCGCTGCGGTGTGCAGCGGGCGCGCTTCGGCAGCACTCGCCGGGTCGGGCGGGCCGCCGCTCGTGCTAATTTTAGGCGGTCCGGATAGACGTCCCTTCTTAAGGCGTTTTTGCGCGTCGGGTATAGCCGGTACGCTATTTGAGAAGAACGACCCGTTCTTGATCTCCGCCATCGACGCGTATAATATTTTATACATATGTCCGCTCTCGACGAAGAAAAAGAGCTCCTCTGGGTCGGTTCTTCGTATGACGATTTGCTGGCTTTCCCTCGCGTGCCACGCAAGGAAGCTGGCTTCCCGCTTGGCAAGGTTCAGGCTGGGCTCGATCCTTCCGACTGGAAGCCCTTCGACGACGTAGGCCCGGGAACAACAGAAATTCGCATCAAGGATGTGAGCGGTATCTTCCGTGTGATGGTAATCGCCAAGTTCGAGGAAGCTGTGTACGTCCTTCACTGCTTCCAGAAGAAGACGCAAGCCACGAGCAAGCACGACAAGGACATCGCCGCGGCGCGTTACCGCGCCGTCATCAGCGCAAGAAAGGCCGGGAAATGACGATCGACACCGAAATCCGCCACGTGACGAAGCCGGGCGCCAACCTGTTTCTGGAGTTGGGCTTTTCGCCCGCTGAGGCCAAACGCCTGCAGGCTGCCTCGCGCAAGCAGATCAACGACACGCGTTTGCTGAAACAGCAATTGATGGCGGAGCTTTCCAACTGGATCGCCGAGCACCACCTGAAGCAGGCCGAGGCTGCCGAGATCCTGATGGTGTCACGGCCGCGCGTGTCCGACGTAGTCAATCAGAAGACCGCCAAGTTCACCATCGACACGCTGGTGGAGCTACTGAGCCGCATCGGCAAGCCGGTGAGACTGGCGATCGGCTGACGAGAGGTTTTACACGGCGCTATGTCGTTGCTATCGAACTCGCCTTGATCCGGCCGAGTCCGGGCGATATCGTTGACAGCCTCGATCTCCGTGGAGAAGCCGATGGCGGATTTGCTTGTGCGTGGTGTCGATGAGGTCATTGTCAGAGCGCTCGAGGAGCGCGCGGGTGAACACGGCCACAGTGCGGAGGCTGAACATCGGGCGATTCTGACCTCGGCGCTGGCGCTCCCTCCCAAGCGCAGCTTTGCCGAAGTATTGGCATCGATGCCGGCGGTGGGGATTGACGAGGATTTCGAGCGGTTGTCCGGTCAGGTGGCTTCATTGGTGGATTTCATGCAGGCGTCGCCGCTGGTCGGGCTGGGCGAAGACCTCGTGTTCGAGCGCGATGCGAGCCTGACGCGTAAGTTTCAGATTTGAGCTGCCTGATCGACGCTAGCCCGCCGATAGTTACCGCCGCATAACATGAGTTGATCTCGGTGCCCCGAAACCTGCGCAACGTGCGGGTCTTCGACCCCAGGAACTCCTGATCGGCCGGGTGCGCTACACCGCCCCCCCCGCTTTCGCCATTCGCGATTCGCGAATAGACTATGGGAATGCTCAAGCCCCAGGATGTCTGCGTGCTGCTCAAGATCGTCGCCATCGGCCCGTCGCCGTGGTCGTACGGCCAGCTCGCCTACGAGCTGGGCATGTCCGCGTCCGAAGTCCATGCCGGCGTGCGCCGCACGGTCGATGCCGGGCTGATGCGCATCGATGAGGGCTGGGGCGTGCCCGAACCCGCGGCGCTCGACGAGTTGCTGGTGCATGGCGTGCGCTATGTGTGGGCGGCCGAGCGCGGGCCGCTCACGCCGGGCATGCCCACCGCGCAGGCGGCCGCGCCGCTCGCCGGTCTGATCGAACCCGACGACGAACCGCCGCCGGTCTGGCCCGACCCCGAGGGCGACATCAAGGGGATGGCGTTCATGCCGCTGTACAAGTCCGTGCCCACGGCCGCGCGCCGCGACCCGCAGCTTTATCTGCTGCTGGCGCTGGTCGACGCCATCCGTGGCGGACCAGAACCGGTGCGCGAAGCGGCGGTCACGGCGCTGCGCGAGCAACTCGGCACCGGCCATCCCACATTATCCGCGAACGCCCGCCGCCGGGCGCTGCGCGCGCACCAGAAAGAAGACGATGGCCAGGAAAGACGGCGCCTACACCGCTGAAGACATCGAGATCCTCGAGGATCTCTCGCCCATCCTGCACCGGCCCGGCATGTACACCGATCCGGTCAACCCGAACCACGCGCTGGTCGAGATCATCGACAACTCGGCCGACGAAGGGCTGGCCGGGTTTGCGCGCCAGGTCGCTGTCACGCTGTGGGAAGACGGCTCGGCCGAAGTGAGCGACGACGGCCGCGGCATTCCGGTCGACATCCACCCCAAGAAGCAGGTGCCGGCGGTGCAGGTGATCTTCACCATGCTGCATTCGGGCGGCAAGTTCCGCAAGACCGACAAGGAGGCCGTCTACCGCATCGCCGGCGGCCTGCACGGCGTGGGCGTGTGCGTGAGCAATGCACTCTCGACGCGTCTCGAAGTCGGTGTGAAGCGTGACGGCGGCGCGTGGCGCATGGTGTTCGGGCCCAACGGCGCGGTGAACGAGCCGCTGGTGCGCGTGGGCGATGTCGGGGCGCGCGACTCCGGCACCCGCATCCGCTTCTGGCCCGATGCGCGCTATTTCGATTCGGCTCGCATCGTCGCCACCGACATCGCCGCGCTGATGCGCGCCAAGGCGATGCTGCTGCCGGGTGTCAAGTTCACGCTCGGCATCGAGAAAGCGGGCAAGCTCGAGACCACCACCTGGCATTTCCCGGAGGGCATCCGTGGCTACTTCGCCACCGCCATCTCCGGGTCTGATCCCGTGGCCAGATCGTTCTTCGGCGAGCGCTATGTGGCCGCGCAGTCCGAGTCCGACAGCTTCGCCGAGGGCGAGGGTGCGCTGTGGGCACTGGCGTGGACGCCCGAGGGCGAACTGGTCACTGAGAGCTACGTCAACATGATTCCCACGCGCAACGGCGGCACCCACGTGTCGGGTCTGCGCGAAGGCACTTACGCTGCCATCCGCAACTTCATCGATCTGCATGCCATGGGTCAGCGCGGGCTCAAGCTGGTGCCCGAAGATGTCTGGTCGCGCGTCAACTACGTGCTGTCGGTGAAGATGCTCGACCCCCAGTTCAAGGGGCAGGTGAAGAACGAGCTGATCTCACGCGATGCGGTCAAGCTCACCGCGCAGATGGTGCGCGATCCGTTCGATCTCTGGCTCAACCAGCATGTGGACGAGGGCAAGCGCATCGCCGAACTGGTCATCCGCCAGGCACTCGCCCGTACTCGCGCCGCGCAGAAGGTCGAGCGGCGCAAGTCGTCCGGGGTCGCGGTGCTGCCCGGCAAGCTCACCGATTGCGCGTCGGACGACCCCGATCGCAACGAGCTGTTCGTGGTCGAGGGCGACAGCGCCGGCGGCTCGGCCAAGCAGGCACGCGACAAGGAGTTCCAGGCGATCCTGCCGCTCAAGGGCAAGCCCAAGAACACCTGGCAGGACAGCCCCGACACGCTCTACGCCAACAAGGAAATCGAGGCCATCGCGCTGGCCATCGGCGTCGATCATCACAAGCGCGGCGACACGCCGGATCTCTCGGGCCTGCGCTACCGCAAGATCGTGATCCTCGCCGATGCCGATGTCGACGGTTCGCACATCCAGGTGCTGCTGCTGGTGCTTTTCTTCCGCCACTTTCCGGCGCTGATCGAACGCGGCCACGTCTACGTCGCGCAGCCGCCGCTGTTCCGCATCGACGTGCCGGCGCACGGCCGCAACAAGCCGGCGCGCAAGCTCTACGCGCTCGACCGGCAGGAGCTCGCCAACATGGAAGAGAAGCTGGCTGACGAAGGCGTGCGCGAAGGCTCGTGGAGCGTGAGCCGCTTCAAGGGCTTGGGCGAGATGAGCCCGGAGCAACTGTGGGAGACCACGCTCAACCCGGACACGCGGCGCATGCTGCCGGTGATGGTCGAAGACGGGCAGCTCGATGCCTCCAACCAGTTGTTCGACATGATGATGGCGCGCGAAAACGCGTCGCAGCGGCGCGAGTGGATGGAAACCTACGGCAATCTGGTTGACGCGGACATCTCCTGATGAAGAGCATTCATGCAGTGGCGATAGTGGCGATAGCGGCGATGCTGATCGCGCCCACCATCAGTGCCGTCCATGCTCAGGGGTCGCCCCAGGGCAAGGTGGTCGAGTTCGGTTTGGTCAAGCCCGGTGACGGCAAGCCGGTGTTCGAGCGTCGCACCGCGCGTATTCCGCTGCGCAAGGGGCTGCGCTTCGGCTTCTGCGCCGAGATCACCGGCCTGGGCGACGAGGGCGGCAAGTACGCCTTGTCCGAGACCGTGCGGCACCCCGTCACCACCGGACCCAACGGCGTCGAGGAAAACGGTTGGAACGTACCGCGCATGGTGAAGGTCGAGAATGGCCGTGCGCGCTGGTGTGGCGGCCACTTGTTCGAACACGACTGGGAGCTTGTTCCCGGCAAGTGGCGTTTCGAGGTGGCGGACGGCGACAACGTCCTGGTGGTGCAGGAGTTCGACGCCGTCGCCGACGGCAAGTAGGCACCAGGCATTCAGAGAGACGGCAATGAGTGAAGACCAGCGCGACCTTTTCGATACCAGTCCGGGCGATGACCCCGCCGTTGCCGAAGTGCTGCCGGTGGCGGCGGCCTCCGAGTCGTCGCAGGGAGAACCATCGGCTGTCGACGAGGGCGTCGTGGCTATCGATACGCCCGACGAAGCGCCGGCGGTCGCCCCCCCGGCCGCAGCCGGTGGCGGTGCCGAACCACCGGACTTCTCGCCGATGAGCGGCGAATTCGGTGAGACGCTGCCGATCGGGCGCTATGCCTCGCTGCAATACCTGCAATACGCGATCGCCACCGTCAAGGATCGCGCGTTGCCGCGCGTGGGCGACGGGCAGAAACCGGTGCAGGCCCGCATCCTCTACGCGATGTGGGAGATGGGCGGCAAGGCCGGCACCCCGCGCAAGAAATCCGCGCGCGTGGTCGGCGACGTGCTCGGCAAGTTCCACCCGCATGGTGACCAGAGCGTGTACGCCGCGCTGGTGCGCCTCGCGCAGAATTTCACGCTGCGCTATCCGTTGATCGATGGCGAGGGCAACTTCGGCTCGCGCGACGGCGACGAGCCGGCGGCGATGCGCTACACCGAGGCGCGCCTGACCAAATTCTCCGAAGTGGTGCTCGCCGAACTCGACCAGGGTACGGTCGACTTCGTGCCCAACTACGACGGGTCGACCGAAGAGCCGGCGGTGCTGCCGGCGCGCCTGCCGGTGCTGCTGCTCAATGGTGCCTCGGGCATTGCTGTCGGCATGGCAACCGAGATTCCGAGTCACAACCTGGTCGAGGTCGGCAACGCCGCGATCGCGATCATCCGCGATCCGGCACTCGAAATCGAAGGGTTGCTCGAGCACATCAAAGGGCCGGATTTTCCCGGTGGAGGGCAGATCATCACGCCGCGCGCCGACATGGTCGCGGTTTATCGCAGTGGCCGTGGTTCGATTCGGGTGCGCGCACGCTGGACCATCGAGCGCCTGGCGCGCGGTCAATGGCAGATGGTGGTGACCGAACTGCCGCCGGGCGCGTCATCGCGCAAGGTGCTCGAGGAAATCGACGCGCTGACCAACCCGCAACCCAGGCCCGGCAAGAAATCGCTCAGCCCCGAGCAGCAACGCGACAAGCAACTGCTGCTGTCGATGCTCGACAAGGCGCGCGACGAATCCGATCGCACGCATCCGGTGCGGCTGGTGCTGGAGCCCAAGACCTCGAAGATCGACGAGACCGAGTTCGTCAACCTGATGCTCGCGCGCACCGGCCTCGAAGGCAACGCGTCGCTCAACTTCGTGATGGTGGGCCTCGATGGCCGGCCGCGCTCGAAGTCGCTGCGCGAACTGCTGCTCGAGTGGACCGAGTTTCGCCTCTCCACAGTGCGGCGGCGCACCGGCCACCGCTTGCAGCAGGTGGCCGAACGCATCCATGTGCTCGAAGGGCGGATGATTGTCCTGCTCAACGTCGACGAGGTCGTCAGGGTGATCCGCAACGCGGACGAACCCAAGGCCGAGCTGATGGCCGCGTTCCCGCTCACCGATCGCCAGGCCGAAGACATTCTCGAGATGCGCCTGCGCATGCTGGCGCGGCTGGAGCACTTCAAACTCGAAAAGGAACTCGGCGATCTGCGCAAGGAGCTGGCCGGTCTCGAACGGGTGCTCGGCTCGCGCAAGGTGCTCGAAAACCTGGTGGTCAAGGAGATCGAAGCCGACATGAAGGTGTTCGGCGATGCGCGCCGCACCATCATCGAAGCCTCCGAGAAGGCGGTGCTCGTCAAGGCAGTCGTGAACGAACCGCTCACGGTCGTGTTTTCCAGCAATGGCTGGGTGCGGGCCCGCCAGGGATGGGAGGTCGATCCGGCCGCGCTGTCGTTCAAGGAAGGCGACAGCCTGCTGTCGGCGCATCGCTGCCGCACCACCGACCCGGTGGTGTTTCTCGATTCGCTTGGCCGTGCCTATTCGATCGACGCCTCGTCGCTGCCCACTGGCCGGGGCGATGGCGCACCGGCGTCGTCGCTGGTCGACATCCAGGCGCGCGCGCGCCTGCTTTACTGCCTCGCGGGCGCCGCCGAAACGCAGCTGCTGGTGGCATCGAGCGGCGGCTACGGGTTTCATTGCACGCTCGGCGACATGGTTTCCAACCGGCGCGCGGGGCGCGAGTTCATGACGCTGGAGAGCGGCGAGACACCTTTGCCGCCGTGCGTCTTCCGCGAGACGGCGGGCAGCTATCTCGCGGCGGCCTCCGCCAACGGCCGCCTGCTGCTGGTGCAACTCGGTGAGATCAAGCAACAGGCAAAGGGGCGTGGCCTGATGCTCATCGGGCTCGACCGCGGCGAAGCGCTTGCCGCGATCACGGTGTCGGACCAGCCCACGCTCACCATCAGCGGCATCGGCCGCGGCGGCCGGCCCCGGGACATCGTGCTCAAGGCCAGGGATCTCGGGCACTTCACCGGCGCCCGGGCACTGAAGGGGAAGGTCCTGCCCGACAAGCTGAAGCCAGAGGTGGTCCGGTAGCACCGCAGGCCGGGATTGCTGAACGAAGAGACTGCTGAACGAAGAGACTTCAGAAACGAAGGGGCAGCGCCCACAGGGTCCCCCGAGGACGCTGCGCCCCCTTGGAGGGGGAAGGCGCAGCGCAGCGCAGCCTGGGGGTGGACAACACCTACGCCGCGACCGTCACCTTGTTTCTGCCACCGTCCTTGGACGCGTACATGGCGGCATCGACGCGCTCGATGAGATCGACGATGGTTTCGCTCTGGCGATGCTCGGCGACGCCGGCCGATATCGTGATGCTGTCGATCACTTCCTCCACCTTGGTGCGGCGGATGCGGCTGCGGGCCACCCGGTCGCGAAGCTGTTCCGCAACGATGTGGCCGGCGTCGATGCCGGTCTCGGGTAACAGCACGGCGAACTCCTCGCCGCCGTAGCGGGCAACCACGTCGCGGCCCTTGACCGAGCTCTTGAGGGTGCTGGCGATGGCGCGCAGCACGCTGTCGCCGAACACATGGCCGTAGGTATCGTTGACGCGCTTGAAGTGGTCGATGTCGATCAACACCAGGCAAAATCCGCTGCCGGACGCGACGAAGTGCTGGATCCGCTCGTCGAAGCCGCGGCGATTCACCAGTCCGGTGAGGGCATCGATCAGGACTTCTTCACGCAATCGGTTGAGTTCGTCGCGCAACTGCTCGACCTCGCCACGAGTCGCCGTGAGGTGGCCCTTCAGCGTACTCAGGACATCCTGCATGCCACGGGTCTCGCGCAGCACCTCGCCCACCTGGAGGTGCAGGGTTTCCTGTGACATCGGCGCCTGGGCCAATTCCTTGTCGATCGCCGTCAGGCTGGTGCCGTAGCGATCGACCTGTCCGAAGGCCTCGTTGGCCGAGGAGCCGACGACGCCGAGCACGCGGTTCAGGTAGCCCTCGATGCGTCTGGCCTTGGCTTCGGTCATGTCGGAGACATGTTTGTCGAACAGCCGCTGGACGATGTTCTCGTCGAGCTTCTTGCTGTCGGTGGTCAGCTCGTTGACCTCCCGGTTCAGCGCATCGTTGATGCCGGCCATGTACTCGTACCAGACGGCGTAGTTCACCGGGTGGAACGGCGCATCGTGCTTGCCCATCTGGGCGATCACGAGGCGCAACAACTCCTTGGTTCGTGCGAGATTTTCGTTATATTTCATTTTTCGGGAATAAGTCAGCGGGGCCGACGTTCGAGAATATCGTCGTTGCCCTGAGTGTACGTCCGAATCACCAAAACAGGCCGTTTTGGCAAAACCGGTTAGGAACTGATGTTGTCTATCGTGGCTGAATAGGATAGCACTTGAGGCGCATCGGCCCTGCTGACCGGAATGCAGACGGCATGCGGCGGCGATTGCGGCCGGGACACCTGCCGGCATCGATCCCCATGCCGAAGCGGTGCCCGTCGCACCATGGTTTACACTCCGCGCATTCCTCGGCAAGCGGCACCCGCGATTGCGCTGGCGTGCCGTTGGTGGTTGGTTCCGAGCAGGACAGCCGCGGCCGCACGTCGATCCTGACGGCCCGCGGCGCCGTTCACGGAACAGCGATCCAGGGTGGGATGGCAGAGCGGGACGAGCCTGCGTGCGGACCTGAGTCCGGGCGCCGGCATTCGCCTGGATGAACGAAGCGCGGCTGCACGGGAGGCAGGCGACGGTGACGAGTATTGGTTCCATGATTGGACGTGTGCTGGTTGCGGCGGCGTGCGCGGTGGGCTTCGGCAATCTGCCTGCGGCAGTGGCCGCTGTGCCCGAAGCCGACGCCGCCGCCCATGCCGTGGCGGCAGCTGCTGCTGCTGCTGGCGGTGCCGTCGCCCGCGAACTCGACATCGAGTACGTCATCGGCAACCCCCGCCCGCGGGTGGCGGATATCGGCTACAAGGAACCCGAGATCTTCGATCCGTTCACCGACCACCTGTATCAGGGCGGCTTTCGCTACGGCGGGCCGCCGGTCGAGATTCCGCCGGAGGCGCGCTACCTGACCGCCATCGGCCGCGCCAAGCTGATGAAGCGCATCCTCGCCTGCGCCGACGCTTGGTACTACCCGTTCTCGCACACCGCGCTCAAGGCCGAGCCGCCCGGCATCGACATCGAGATCCTGGGTCGCATCGCCCGGCGCAACGGCTGGGAATACTCGGTGATGTGGGTCAACACCGGCGTGTATCGCGGCGGGGTGGGCGGCGCCTTCCGGTTGAGCGTCGACAAGGGCTACTGCGACCTGTTTCTCGGCCTCGTCATCACCGGCGAGGACGAGCACATGACCAAGCACCAGATGGCCTTCACCCGGCCCTACCTCGGCCTCGGTTTCGTCCTGGTGAGCAACGGCAAGGTGCCCAAGGCGCACACGCTCGCCGACCTCAAGGGCACCGGCATCAAGGTCGGGGTGCCGGCCTATTCGCCGATGCAGGAGAGCGCCGAGAAGCTCGGCATCCCGTTCGTGACCTACTTTCAGAACAACCGCGTGATCGACGGCCTGCTGCGCAAGGAGGTCGATGCTGTCATGGTCTGGGGGCCATCGATTCCGGTGGCGAACCGCGAGAAGAATGTGGAGCTCGCGATGTCGGCCGGCTTCATGCCCATGCCGGGCCAGCGCTTCAACGGTGCCTGGGGGGTAAAGGCCAAGGAAACCGATTTCAAGGATCTGATCGACAACTCCTTCGCCGAGATGCTGGCGAACGGCGAGATCCAGGAGATTGTGGAAAAGTACGGCGTGCCCTGGTTCGCGCCGTTCCCCGAGTGATAGTCCGCAATCGCGGCATCAGAACGAATACAACAGCGAGGTCCGGGTCATGTGGAACAGTTTTGTCGAGTTGAGCACCCTGTCGATGGGCATCATCCCGGTGCTCGTGGTGCTCTTCACGGTGGCGTTCGCGGTGGTGATCGAGCGCCTCTGGTTCTTCCATCGCGTGCTGTCGCAGGGTGCCGCGATGGAGCGTGATCTGAAGCAGACCGGCTATCGCGACACCGACGGGCTGCGCAAGATCGCCACCAGGTTCGGCGGCGCGCTGCAGGCCGGACTCGTGACGATGGCGCTGTCGTCCAGGGCGCCGGACGCCGACGCGGCCGAGCGCCACGTCGACGAGACCATCCTCGACGCGCTGCCGGTGATGGACCGTAATCTATGGGTGCTCGACACCGCGGTCACGCTTGGGCCCCTGCTCGGCCTGCTCGGCACCATCTTCGGCATGATCAAGACCTTCAACGTGCTCGGCGGGCAGGGCGTGGGCGCGGGCGCCGGCGCGGTGACCGGCGGCATCGGCGAGGCGCTGGTGGCCACCGGCGTCGGTCTGTTCATCGCGATCGTCGGCCTGATCTTTCTCAACTACTTCAACAAGCGCGTGCGCCTGGGCGTGCAGCAGATGGAACTGATCAAGCTCACGGTGGTGAACCGCCTGCACGGCGGCGGCACCGGCCACTGAGGCGGCCGCCATGCGCTCCCGCACCGCCAGCTACTTCGAGACCGACAAGGCGCGGATCGAAGTGATCCCGATGATCGACATCATGATGTTCCTGCTGGTGTTCTTCATCATGATCACGATCGACACCATCGCCGGCAGCGGCATCCAGCTCGACCTGCCGGGCTCGAAGACCACGCAGCAGCTCAAGGACACGCAGATGACCATCGGCGTGCAGAAGGACGGCGCGACCTACGTGCTGGGCAAGAAGCTCACCGCCGAGGAACTTGGGGCGAAGCTCAAGGAAGCCAAGTCGAAGGGCAAGGTCGACGTCGTCATCGCTGGCGACAAGGAAGTGGCCCTGCAGAAGCTGCTCGACGTGATGGACGTGGTACGCGGCGAGGGCATCAACTCGGTCGGCATCGCCGCCTCGAAGCAGGCTGCGGCTGCCGGCACACCAGATGGAGCGGCGCCCGCGAAATGAGCCCCGAGAACACCCCGCGGCCCGACGCGCTGCGGGCGCCGGGGCCGCGGTATCGCAAGGTGCTGTCGTTCCGGCGCGCGCTCGCCATCGCATTGAGCCTCGAGGCGGCATTCCTGCTTTATACCTCGGTGAACTGGGCCGATCTGTTTCCGCCCAAGCCGCCCGAACCCATGAAGGTGGAGTTCGTCAAGCTGCCGGCCCCGCCCCCGCCGCCGCCCGCGCCGCCGCAACCCCCGCCGCCGAAGAAGAAACCGCCGCCCCCGAAGCCACCGGAACCGCCCAAGCCGGACAACAAGCCGCTGCCCACGCCGGAACCGCCGAAACCGGAACCCCCGCCGCCGCCCAAGCCGCAGGAGCCACCGCCCCCGCAGGATCTGCCGCCGCCGGACAAACGCGCCAAGCCGGTAAAGAAGCCGCCCGCCGTGTATCCGAAGGACGCCTTGTCGCAGGGGACGGAAGGCAAGGTTCGGGTGCGCCTGCTGGTGAGCGGCACCGGAAAGGTGCTCGAAACCACGGTGATCGAGTCAGAACCGCCGGGGATATTCGACTATTCCGCGCTCAAGGCCGCCAAGTCGTATGTGTTCCCGCCGGACGAGAACGGCGTCGAGCAGTTCACCATCGAACAGTTGTTCGTCTACCGGATCGAGGATGATCGCTACGGACCGCAAGTGGGCACGGTGCCGAAGCCGAAGGAGAAGGAGTAAGCCGGACTGCCCTCGCAGTCCGTCACCCTCGGTCCCTCCCAGGAGGGATGTTCTGCTCCCTTCTCCCGCCCCCGCCCCCGCCCGTCGGGCTGCGGCTCGATGCGGATGTCCGGCTCGCCGAACACCACGAACAGGTTGCCTGCGCCGGTGTTCTTCAGGTCGCCGGCCATGTGGAGGTCCGGGTTCATGCGCGCCTTGAGCACGGGCACGCGGCCGAGCTTCTCGAACTCGGCGGCGTGGGCTTCGTAGTTGAAGGCGCAGGCGATCAGTACATCGAACTGCGCATCGGCTGTTTCGCGCGCGGCGCTCACCAGATCGGGGCGGGAGACGGTGCCGAACTCGGGGCCGATGAAGAGGGCGGCCCGGCCACACGCACGCGCTTCCTGTCCTCGTACGGCTTGTCATAGAGGTATTCGCTCTCGGCCTTGGCGGCGATGGACGCGTTGATCTCCCGCTGCCGCTCGATGCGGCCCTTCCACCAGTCGGCGTGCAGCGCCTTGGCCTTGTCGCTCCACTTGACGTCGGCCTCGCGCGGGATCTGCCAATCCTGCCAGTCGGTTTTCAGCACAGTGTTCAATGCGTCGCGCAGCGGTTCCAGCTTTTTCTGCCACGCGTCCCAGATCACGTCGATCTCGGTGTTGCTGGCAGTCGCGTGTACTTCTCAGCGCCGTCTTCACCTACCGCCTTAGCCCGACTTTGTCACTTTCCCGCTGACTTTCGCTCCTTGCCAACTGCAAGTCCTTGTCAGCATTGGATTCTGGTTTGGCAGCAAAATGTAGTGCCATAATATTTTAGTTGGCATGACCCGGAGTCCGACTTTTCGTGCAACATCCGGTGCATGTTCATCCGCCGCACCCAAACCCGCAATCGCGTCTCGGGCGAGCCCTATGTCACTTACCGCCTGGTGCGTAGCGAGCGAGTGGGCAGCGCCATCAAGCAGACCACCTTGCTCAACCTGGGCAGCCACTTCGATCTGCCCCAAGCGCATTGGCCCGCGCTGGCCCAGCGCATCGGCGAATTGGTGCACGGGCAGCAGTCAATGCTGGCAGCAACGCTGCCTGAGCAAGTCCAAGCCTTCGCGCAACGCTTTGCAGCCCAGATCATTGCGCGCCAGCGTCCCGTGCCAAGCCTGGGCGCAGCCGCTGCTGCCCCAGGACGGGCCAGGCCGGCCAAGCCTGCAGGCACCTCTGCGCGCACCCCTGCGCCCATCAACCCGAGCGTTGAAGCGGGCGAGCTTGCCCGCTACCAAGAGGCCGATCTGGACTCGCTGGAGTTGGCCGGCCCGCGCAGCGTGGGCGTGGAGCACGCGGCGTTGTCGGCAATGCGCCAATGCGGCTTGGAGGACAAGCTCAGCGAATTGGGCCTGAACCGCCCGCAAATCGCCGCGGCTCTTGGCAACATCGTCGCGCGCATGGCCCAGCCGTGCAGCGAGCTGGCCACCCACGCCTGGCTGAAGGACACCTCTGCGCTGGGCGAGCTGATTGACTACGATTTCGAGAAGATGGACTTGAACCGTTTGTGCCGCGCCTCGGACGCGCTGTACAAGCACCGCGAGGCCTTGCAGGAGCACCTGTTCGGCCAGGCCCGCTCGATGTTCGGTTTGGGCCAGACCATCACGCTGTACGACCTGACCAACACCTACTTCGAAGGCGTGGCCGCCGGGGTGAGCAAGGCCAAACGCGGCCACAGCAAGGAGTGCCGCAGTGACTGCCCGCTGGTCACACTGGCGATGGCGCTGGACGCCAGCGGCTTCGTGCGGCGGGTGCAGTTCTTCGCAGGCAACGCCAGCGAGCCCACCACGCTCCAAGGCATGCTCATGGGCCTGGACGCGGCCCCGGGCGCGACAGTGGTGATGGATGCGGGGATCGCCACCGAGGCCAATCTGACATGGCTGCGCGAGCAGGGCTATCACTACGTGGCCGTCTCTAAGCTGCGCCAGCGCCAGTTCGATCCGAGCCTGGCCACCGAGGTGCAATCGGCCGGGGACGTGACGATCAAGCTGCAACGCGTGCTCGACGCGCAGGGCCATGTGCTGCTGTACTGCCACTCGCCCACCCGCGAGGAGAAGGACCGGGCCATCGACACGGCCAAGGCCAGTGGGCTGGAGGCCGCGCTGGCCAAATTGCAGGCCGGGCTGAGCAAGCCCAAAGGTAAAACAGGCACCCAGGATGTGGCCACCATCATGCAGCGCCTGGGCCGCGCCAAGCAGCGCTTCGCGCGCGCCGCGAAGCACTACGAGATCACCGTTGCCACCGACCCCGAGGGCAAGCGCGTCACCGCCATCACCTGGGTCAAACGCATCCTGCCCGGCAGCGCGGCTGCGCATCCTGGCGTGTACTGCCTGCGCACCACCTTGGCCGGTCAGGACAACGCCACGTTGTGGCGCACCTACATCATGCTCACCGAACTGGAGTCGGTGTTCCGCTCCCTCAAGACCGACCTGGGTCTGCGCCCGGTGTTCCACCGAATTGATCGGCGCGTGGAAGGGCATTTGTTCATCAGCGTGCTGGCGTATCACTTCGTGCACACGCTGCGCCTGCAGCTCAAGGCCCACGGCATCAACGACAGCTGGAACACGCTGCGCCAGGCGCTGGCCACGCAGCGCCGCGTCACCGTCACCATGCAGCGCCGCGATGGCCGAACCGTGCATGTACGCAAGGCCACCCGCCCCAAGCCGCGGCATCAATCGCTGGGCACCATCCTCGAGCTCGGCCCCAATCCCGGACGCACCCATCGCGTGCTGGTCTGAGCCGGCCGCGCAGGCCGGCTCGACAGCCAGCGGGCAACTACAAAAACGTAGTGCCATACGCGTCGGAAAGTTGCTCTAGCTTGTTGATTTAATTGAAATTGGCTGAGCAAAGTGACTAACTCGGGTTAGTGGAAAACAGCGGTCGGTACTTCAAGTGTTCGTGGCTCTTGCAATACCAGAGCACGTGATCTTGAACGCCGGCCAGGTACATCCCGGTGGAGCCGCCGGAAGTCTTCGTCGCGACCAGCGCCACGCAGTTCTCATCACCGAATACTTCGTCCATGAGCACCCGCACGCGGTGCACATTCTCGTCCCCAATCTGCACAAACACCGACCCACTCTCGTTCGCGCAGGTAGGTCAGGTAGGAGTTGATCCCGTCGCGCCGCGTATCCCGGAACGCCTTCACCTGTTCGGGTTCGCGGCTGATGTGGTCGCGGTTGCGCTGGTTCTTCTCGGCCTGAAGGCCGTCGGCATTCGAGGTGCCGCGCGGGTAGCTCACCTGCACGGGCTTCCGGGCCTCGTCCGCCATCAGGCTCTGGTACTCGGCGGTGGGGATGTTCCTGCGCTTGTCGGCGCTGTGCTTCAGCGCATCCACGCCGACGAAGGGCGCCGCGGTCTTCTTGGTCACCATGGGGCGCTTCTCCCTGATTCTCGTCTCAACGGCCGCGGTAGACCTCACTGCGATGGCTGACGCGGATCACCTCGACAACGATCCACTCGTCGTGAATCTCGTAAACGATCCGGTAGATTCCCTGGCGCACCCGGTACAGCTCGGCACCGCTGAGTTTCTCGCAACCCGGCGCGCGGGGATCGTCACGCAGCGCCTCCATGCGCACCAGGATGCGCTTGATGTCGGCCTTGGGGATGCCGCGCAGGTCTTTCGCAACCGAAGGCCTGACGCGCAACTCATAGCGTGCCATCGGCCTTGAGCTTGGCCAGGAACTCTTCGTAGCCCAACGCGCGCTCCTTGGCGCGGCTGCGCACGGCGGCCAGGTCTTCCTGGTCTTCGCGCAGGGCCTGGCGCAGCGCCTCGTTGACGATGTCGGACATGCTGCGCTGGCTGTGCGCCGCCTTCAACCGCAGGGCCTGGTGCAGGTCAGGCGCCAGATAGACCGTGGAGCGAACCGCTTCGGTGGTGGACATGGAAAACTCCTGATATTAGACGTCAAAACATCATAGCATCAAGACGTTTCATGGCGGGATCCAGACTGCGCATGCAGGGCTTCACGGCATCTCGTCGCCCGCGCGCGGCGGCTCCCCATCGGTGCGCGACAACAGCGCCAGCAACGCACCGCCTCCGCCGCCTGACGGAAAAGAAGACCACCGACTCGATCAGCGTGGCCGAGAGGTCGAACACGGTCGGCACCCCGAGCTTGCGCTTGATCGCTTCAACGCCGCTGATCCACAGGCGGGCGGCTTCGTTGTTCTTCTTCGCCTCGTCCTTCTCATCGCCCCTGAGGTCTTCGATGTCGGCTTCGGCTTCCCTGGGCTTCGCGCGGTAGCAGTGGTGGGCCTCGTCGTTGATGACCATGACGGCGCGCCTGATGTCGCCCAGCATGTCGCCCGGCACGAGCTCGCGGCTGGCGTAGTAGCTGTCCGGATCCTGCGGCAGCAGCAGCACGCGCAGGCGGTCCTTGATGGTCAGGCCCGGTGCAACGATGAGAAAGCCGCGGGTGAACTGCTGGCGGGCCGGATGCCGCACGGCGTTCACCGTCTGCCAGGCGATGAGCATGGCCATCACGGTGGTCTTGCCCGCCCCGGTGGCCAGCTTGAGCGCGATACGGAAGAGGTCCGGGTTGGACATGGCGTTGGCGCCTGCCAGGTGCTCCCGGAATTTCCTGCCCGCGGCACCCAGCCTGGGCGCGACCTCGGTCAGCCAGATTGCGGTCTCGACGGCTTCGATCTGGCAGAAGAAGGGGCGGACACCCTGGAAGGAATGCTGGCGCCAGTGGTGTAGCAGCCGTGCGGTCTCGGGCGTGACCTGCCACTGCTGTGGATTGGGCAGCCCGCGCCAGGTATCCACGTAGCCCCGCAGCTCGTTGATGATCGGTGTCGGGTGGTACTTCTGCTCGGTTGTGCTCAGGCCTGCGTCGTCTGCGGTCAGGTCGAGTTCGGCCTGCGTGATCGATCCTTTCGACGCCTGTCCGGATACCCGTAGGGCGAATTGAGGATTGGATGCTCGAAGAATGTCAGCGGCGCGTCATGCGTCATGGTTCCCCCATGGTCGACCGGTCGCCCAGCGCGGCGCCTGGATCTTGATCTAGAACTCGATGTCCTTGATGGAGCAGACCGTGGCCTTGGGTTCGGCCAGTTGCTCGATGCGCATGGTCACATTGCCCGGGCGTGCGCTGCCCTGCACCGGCACGAACGGCACGTCGAACGCTTCCGAGCGCGCAACATTGCCCGAGGCGAGTTCGCGGTAGCGCAGGTCGTAGTGGCCGCCGCGCAGGCCCTCGACGGTGAAGCGTTCGCCCGCCTCGACGAAGAACACGCGTTCCGGTCCCTTGCCGCCGCCATCGAGCGCAAACAGCTTGACGAACACGTCCGACTCGTTGGACGAGTTGTCGACGGTCACGCTGCCGGAACCGTCGGCCATACGCTGTTCGTAGCCGGGCACATAGCCGGAGGTTTCGGCAGGGGCGGTCTTGCCGCCGGCGTCGATGGCCGGGCGGCGCGGTCGCGGGGCCGACGGCGATCGGGTGGCCTCATAAGGCAGCAGGGTCGGATCGGCCTCGGGTGTTGCATAGGTGTGATGCAGCGCGAAACCCACGCCGCCGATCAGGATCGCGGGCAGCGCCAGGAACATCAGGCCGCGGCGCACGTAGCGTGACCTGCCCGCGCCGTCCGGGCTGCCGTTGAAGGGGGTGTATTCGGGATAGGGCGTGTGCCGCGGATGAACGATTTCGTCGAGCTGCTGTTCGACCGACGCGATCCAGTCGTCGTGTTGCTTGCGCCTGACCGGGTCGGAGAGCACATCGTTGGCGGCGTTGATGAGGGTCATCACCCGGGTCGCCTCCGGATCGTCGGGGTGGCGATCGGGGTGGTACTTGGCGCACAGCGAGCGCCAGGCCGCGCGAATCACTTCCGGCGGGGCGTCGCGAGCCACCTTGAGGTTGTCGTAGTGCGAATAGAACTTGCGCATGGTCGTGCGGGCGGGGCCGGATCAC
>JANXYG010000088.1 GCA_025350245.1 Betaproteobacteria bacterium | reverse complement strand
TGAACATCCTGCGCCTGATGGGCCAGCGCGGACTGCTCGGGCCCGACGCCCCGGTGCGCCACAGCGCCAAGCCCCGGCGCATCAAGACCGTGATGCAGGAGCTCATCTACCGCGCCGGGCGCCTGATCGAGCACGGCCGGCAGTTGATCCTGGGGCTGGGCGCGAACGACCGGTGGGCGCAGGTGTTCATGCCGATGAACACCCCCCTTGCAAGCAGCGGCATCGGTGTGACGTAGCGCCACCAGAACACCCGGTTCGAACTCACGGATCCCGAAAAACGCGCACCGCGCGAGTCACGGCGTGCGCCGGTGCGGCCGAAATCGCCGACGCACGGGCGAATCGGCGAAAATGCCATGCGAATTACCCGCCGCTGCATCGCTCGGTGACCTTCGGCGATCACCGCGCCGACAATCCGCACCGATTTCGGTCAAAGTCAGGGGCACTATCTGGCCGACTTAATCGGGGTCACGGATCCAGGATTATGACGATGTCCGATTGTCCATCACGTTCGCGGCCGCCTCAAGCCGAACCCGCCCGCCGAGCCTGCCCGGCGCGGACCGTAGAATCGCGCATGGCGCGCGTATCCGGTCTTCCTTCCACCACCGTGGTTCTGGTCCACGGCCTCTGGCTCTCGGGCTGGGCACTGGCGCTGCTGCGGTTGCGGATCGCGCGCCGCGGCTACCGCGCGGTCACCTTTTCGTATGCGTCGGTGGCCGACGATCTCGACCTCAATGCCCGACGCCTGGCCGCTTTCAGCCGCCTGCAGCCTGGTCGCACCATCCATTTCGCCGGCCACAGTCTGGGTGGCCTGCTGATCCTGCGCATGCTCGCGCTCGAGCCGGAGCGGCGCTGCGGCCGGGTGCTGCTGATCGGTTCGCCGGTACGTGACAGCATCGCGATGCGCGGCCTGTCACGGCTGTCGGCCGGGCGAGCCCTGATGGGGGCAGCGCTCGACCAGTGGTATTCGATACCGCGGCCGGACCTGGGCCTGCGCTACGAGATCGGGGTGATCGCGGGCTCGCTCGGGTTCGGTCTCGGCGCCCTGGTGGCGAAGCTCCCGGCACCGCACGATGGCACCGTCACCGTCGCCGAGACGCGGTGCGACAGCGCCACCGATCACATCGTGCTGCCGGTCAGCCATACCGGCATGCTCGCCTCGGTGCGGGTTGCCGACGAGGCGTGCCGGTTCTTCGATACCGGCCGGTTCACGCACGGCGGACGAGCGCGCGTCGGATGATCGGCCGACTCGTCACCCTGGTTGCCGCCGTCGTCGGCGTCGCCATGACCGGCGGTTGTTCGACCATCGGTTACTACTACCAGGCGGCGCGCGGACAGGTCGCCCTCACCTGGGCGGCGAGACCGATCGGCGCGGTGATCGCCGACCCGGCTATCACGCCGGCGCTGCGCGCGCGTCTCGAAACCGCGCGCGACCTGCGCGATTTCGCGAGCCGTGACCTCGCGCTGCCCGACAACGCCAGCTATCGCCGCTACGCCGATCTGAAGCGACCCTTCGTCGTGTGGAACGTGTTCGCCGCGGCCGAGTTCTCGATCAAGGCGCGCGAGTGGTGTTTTCCGGTGGCGGGCTGCGTGGGCTACAAGGGCTGGTTCGACGAGCGCGACGCGACGCGGTTTGCGGAGGGCATCCGGCAGGAAGGCTACGATGTTTTCGTGGCCGGCGTAGCGGCGTATTCCACGCTCGGGTGGTTCGACGACCCCATGCTGAGCACGTTCATCCGCTATCCGCGGGCGGAGGTCGCGCGGCTGGTGTTCCATGAACTCGCGCACCAGGTGGCCTATGCCGACGGCGACAGCACGTTCAACGAGTCGTTCGCCACCAGCGTCGAGCTCGAAGGGGTGCGGCGCTGGCTGGCGCATGCCGGTTCCGACGCCGAGCGGGCCGAGTTCGATGCCATGCAGGTGCACAAGCACGATTTCGTGACCCTGGTGGAACGCACCCGCGAGCGTCTCGCCCGTCTCTATGCCAGCGGCTTGTCCGCCGCGGCGATGCGTGCCGCCAAGCGCGGCGCCTTCGACGACATGCGCCTGGAATATGCGGCGCTCAAGCGCGCCTGGGGTGGCTTCGCCGGCTACGACCGCTGGTTTGCCCAGCCGCTGGGCAATGCGCACCTCGCATCGATCGCCACCTACACCCAGCGCCTGCCCGCGTTCGAAGCCCTGCTCGCCCGCGAGAATGGGGTCCTGCCGCACCTGTACACGCAGGCGAAACGCCTCGCGCGCCTGTCGCAAGCCGATCGCGATCGCGAACTCGATGCACTGATCCCGCGCGAACCCTGACCGGGTCGCGCTACCATCGGGGCCACGATGGGGTCACCCCGTCGACTCCCCTGACGCCGCCTTTCGCCAGAAGCCAACGCCGATGCTCGGCCTGAAATCGCTCGCGATCCCTGGTGCCCTGAGCGCCGCCGTGGTGCTGCTGGCCTATGCCGGCGTGCTATGGCACGAGAAGTTCTCCCGTGCCAGCGCACTCCTGTTCGCGCTCGGCCTGCTGATCGCCGCGCGCCAGGCCGCCCTGGTGGCGGCGCTGTCGTCGAGCGAACCGGAAGTGTCGGCGCGGGCCCTGGCTGTTGCCGGCTTCAGTGCGATGTGGTTGCCGGCGGTGCTGTATCACGTCGTGGCCGAGGTGTTGTCCGAGTCGCGTCGCCGACAGTATTCGATCGCGCTGGTCTGGGCGCTCGCCGTCGTGTTCGCCGCGCTTGCCTTCACGCCGCTCATGTTCGGGCGAACCGTCACCTACGGCTGGGGCACCTACACCCTGTACGGCCCGGCCGGGGTGGCATTCGCCGCTTTCAGCGTGCTGGTGTCGAGCTGGTGCATGCGCATGGCGTGGAATGGCTTCCGGCGCAACGCCCCGGACACGCCGGCATCCGCGCGCGGCCGCTATCTGTTCATCGCGTGCTGCATCGGCGTGGTCGGCAACCTCGACCACCTGCCGCGCCTGGGCGTCGGCGTGTTTCCGTTCGGTGGCGTATGGAGTGCGCTGGCGGCGCTGGTGATCGCCTGGACCGCGTCGCGCTACCGGCTGGTGGAGATCACACCGGCGTTCGCGGCGCGGGAGTTCATGGACACGATGTCGGACGGTGTTGCGGTGGTGGATCCGGAGGGGGTTGTGAGGTTGGTGAATCCGTCGCTGCTGCGGATGCTGGGGTACGC
>JANXYG010000067.1 GCA_025350245.1 Betaproteobacteria bacterium | reverse complement strand
ACGTACTTCCCGACCAGATCGCTGTTCACGCGCGCCACGAAATCATCGAGATTGAGGTCGATGTCCTCCATGGTGGAACCGAGCTTGGCGGCGTAGTAGTAGCGCAGCCACTCCGGGTTCAGGCCGAGGTCGAGATAGCTGCGGGCGGTGATGAACGTACCGCGGCTCTTCGACATCTTCTCGCCGTTGACGGTGAGAAAGCCGTGAGCGAACACGCGGGTCGGCGTGCGATAGCCGGCGGACTGCAAGGTGGCAGGCCAGAACAGCGCATGGAAATAGAGGATGTCCTTGCCGATGAAATGGATCATCTCGGTGCCGGCTGCCGTCGCTGCCGCGGCTTCGGTGAATGCGGCGAAGTCGATCGCCGGCCGGCGATCGCACAGGTTGCGGAAGCTGCCCAGGTAGCCGATGGGCGCATCGAGCCAGACGTAGAAATATTTGCCGGGCGCGTCGGGGATCTCGAACCCGAAGTAGGGCGCGTCGCGGGAGATGTCCCAGTCGTTGAGGCCGGCATCGAACCATTCGCGGATCTTGTTGCGGGCTTCGGCCTGATCGAGAAAGTGGCTGCCGTCGGCCAGGGGCGCCTGGGTGAGGTCGCTCAGGAACGCTTCGCACTTGCCGAGCTGGAAAAAGAAATGTTCCGAGCTGCGCCGCACGGGTGCCGCGCCGGACACGACCGAGTAGGGGTTCTTCAGGTCGGTGGGGCTGTAGGTTGCCCCGCACACCTCGCACGAATCGCCGTACTGGTCTTTCGCGCCGCAGTTGGGGCATTCGCCCTTGATGAAACGATCGGGCAGGAAGAGTTCCTTCACCGGGTCGTAGAACTGTTCCACCGGGCGCGTGGTGATGAGTTTCGCGTTGTCGCGCAGCTTGCGGTAGATGTCGTACGAAATGGCACGGGTATGTTCGTCGTCGGTCGAGCCGTAGTGGTCGAATTCGACCAGGAATCCGTCGAAATCCGCCTTGTGCTCGCGCCATACCCGGGCGATAAGCTGCTTCGGGGAGATCCCCTCCTTGTCGGCGCGCAGCATGATCGCCGTGCCATGGGTGTCGTCGGCGCAGACGTAATGCACCTCATGCCCGCGCATCTTCTGGAAGCGCACCCAGATATCGGTCTGGATGTACTCGACCAGATGGCCGAAGTGGATGCTGCCGTTGGCGTACGGCAGGGCGGAGGTGACCAGCAGGCGGCGTGACATGGAATTGGATGCGCTCGTCGAACGTACTCGGGCTCACGCCGTCCCAGACCCGGGGAGACGCTTTCCCGCAACCTTGTAGTGTATCAAGGCATGTATTATTCACCGGCAATTTTTCAAGGCAAATCAGAAAGGTAGATGCATGTCGCTGACCCAGCAGCAGGTCGAGGCCAAGCTCGCGCAGGTGGTCGATCCGTGGACCGGCAAGGACTACGTGTCGGGCCGCGAAGTGCGCGACATCAAGGTCGACGGCAACGATGTGTCGGTGGCTATCGTGCTCGGCTACCCGGCGAAGAGCGTCATCGGCACGGTGCGACAGCAAATCGTGGAGACCCTGCGGGAGCTGCCGGGGGTCGAGCGGGTCGAGGTCGACGTGTCGATGAAGATCGTCGCCCACCAGGTCCAGCGCGGGGTCAAGCTGCTCGACGGTGTGCGCAACGTCATCGCGGTGGCCTCCGGCAAGGGTGGGGTCGGCAAATCGACCGTCGCGGTCAATCTGGCCCTGGCGCTCGCCGCGGAAGGCGCGCGTGCGGGCATCCTGGATGCCGACATCTACGGGCCGTCGCAGCCGACCATGCTCGGTCTGGGCAACCAGAAGCCCGAATCGAAAGATGGCAAATCGATCGAGCCGATGCGCAATCACGGGGTCCAGGCGATGTCGATCGGCTTCCTGATCGACCCGGAGCAACCGATGGTGTGGCGCGGCCCGATGGTCACGCAGGCCCTGGAGCAACTGCTGCGCGACACCCGCTGGGACGATCTCGACTACCTGATCGTCGACATGCCGCCCGGCACCGGCGACATCCAGCTCACCCTGGCGCAGAAGGTGCCGGTCACGGGTGCGGTGATCGTCACCACGCCCCAGAACATCGCCCTGCTCGATGCCCGCAAGGGCCTCAAGATGTTCCAGAAGGTGAACGTCCCGATTCTCGGCGTGGTGGAGAACATGGGCCTGCACATCTGCTCGAACTGCGGGCACGAGGAGCACATCTTCGGCGAGGGCGGCGGCGGGCGCATGGCACAGGACTACGACGTTGCCCTGCTCGGCACGCTGCCGCTCGACGCCAGCATCCGGGCACAGGGTGACAGTGGCACACCGGCGGTGGTGGCCGACCCGGCAGGGCGGTCGTCGCAGATCTATCGCGACATCGCCCGGCGGGTGGCGGTCCGGGTGGCGGAACTGCAGCAAGACACGAGCGCGATCTTTCCCCGGATCGTGATCCAGAACACCTGAGAGTGACGCCCACCCCCAGCCTGCGCTGCGCGCCGGCTTCCCCCTCGGAGGGGGCCAGTGCGCTTGGGGGCGGCCCGACGCGCCCTGACGGCGATTGTCGCTGCCGAGCCCCACGACCTGCCTTCCCGCCGCTAGAATCGCGGCCTTTCCCGAGCTTCGCCCCATGGGCCCCCGCCGATGAGCATCAAATCCGACCGCTGGATTCGCCGCATGGCCCAGACCTGCGGGATGATCGAGCCGTTCGAGCCGCACCAGGTCAAGGAAGTCGACGGCCGCCGCGTGGTGTCGTACGGCACCTCGAGCTACGGCTACGACGTCCGCTGCTCCGACGAATTCAAACTCTTCACCAACCTGAACTCGACCATCGTCGATCCGAAGAACTTCGATCCGAAGTCGTTCGTCGACGTGCAAGGCGAGTCGTGCATCATCCCGCCTAACTCGTTCGCTCTGGCGCGCACGATCGAATACTTCCGCATCCCGCGCAATGTGCTCACCATTTGCCTCGGCAAGTCGACCTACGCCCGCTGCGGGATCATCGTCAACGTGACGCCGTTCGAGCCGGAGTGGGAAGGTCACGTGACCCTGGAGTTCTCCAACACCACACCGCTGCCGGCGCGCATCTACGCCAACGAGGGCGTCGCGCAGGTGTTGTTCTTCGAGTCCGATGCCGACGACGTCTGCGAGACCTCCTACCGCGACCGCGGCGGCAAGTACCAGGGACAGAGCGGCGTCACGCTTCCCAAGATCTAGCTGCCACCCCATCTTCCCTCCGACTGGAGTCGCCTGCCCATGAAATTCGTGTTTCCGGTCGTGATCATCGACGAAGACTTTCGCTCCGAGAATGCGTCCGGCCTCGGTATCCGCGTGCTCGCCTCGGCGCTCGAGGCCGAGGGCATGACCGTGCTGGGCGTGACCAGCTACGGCGATCTGTCGTCGTTTGCCCAGCAGCAGTCGCGTGCCTCGGCCTTCATCCTGTCGATCGACGACGAGGAATTTTCGTCGGCCGAAGCGACCGACACGGCGATCGCCGGCCTGCGCCGGTTCGTGAAGGAGATCCGCTTCCGCAACGCCGACATCCCGATCTTCCTGCACGGCGAGACGCGTACCTCGCGCCACATCCCGAACGACGTGCTGCGCGAGCTGCACGGCTTCATCCACATGTTCGAGGACACGCCCGAGTTCATCGCGCGTTACGTGATCCGTGAGGCGCGCGTCTATCTCGACTCGCTGGCGCCGCCGTTCTTTCGGGCACTGACCCACTACGCGGCCGACGGCTCGTATTCGTGGCACTGCCCCGGTCACTCGGGTGGCGTCGCTTTTCTGAAGAGCCCGGTGGGGCGGATGTTCCACCAGTTCTTCGGCGAGAACCTGTTGCGTGCCGACGTGTGCAATGCGGTCGACGAACTCGGCGCGCTGCTCGACCACACCGGGCCGGTGGCGGCTTCCGAGCGCAATGCCGCGCGCATCTTCAATGCCGACCATCTGTTCTTCGTCACCAATGGCACCTCGACCTCGAACAAGATCGTGTGGCATTCGACCGTCGCGCCCGATGACGTGGTGGTGGTCGACCGCAATTGCCACAAGTCGATCCTGCACGCGATCACGATGACCGGCGCGATCCCGGTGTTCCTGACGCCCACGCGCAACCACTACGGCATCATCGGCCCGATCTCGCTCAACGAGTTCCGCATCGAGACCATCCGCAAGAAGATCGAGGCCAATCCGTTCGTGCGCGGCAGCAACAAGAAGCCGCGCATCCTCACCATCACCCAGAGCACCTACGACGGCATCAGCTACAACGTCGAGACCATCAAGGAGATGCTCGACGGCGAGATCCACACGCTGCACTTCGACGAAGCGTGGCTGCCGCACGCGGCGTTTCACGACTTCTACGGCGACTACCACGCCATCGGCGCCGATCGTCCACGCTGCAAGGAGTCGATGATCTTCTCGACCCAGTCGACCCACAAGCTGCTGGCGGGGCTGTCGCAGGCGTCGCAGATTCTGGTGCAGGACTCCGAGTCCGGTCACCTCGATCGCGATGTGTTCAACGAGGCTTTCCTGATGCACACGTCCACCTCGCCCCAGTACGCGATCATCGCGTCGTGCGATGTGGCCGCCGCGATGATGGAGCCGCCTGGGGGCAGGGCCCTGGTCGAAGAGTCGATCCTCGAGGCGCTCGATTTCCGCCGCGCGATGCGCAAGGTGGACGACGAGTTCGGCGAATCGTGGTGGTTCAAGGTCTGGGGGCCGGACTATCTCGCGGCCGAAGGCATCGGTACCCGCGACGACTGGCTGCTCCAGTCGGGCGATCGCTGGCACGGCTTCGGCGACATCGCCCCCGGCTTCAACATGCTCGACCCCATCAAGGCCACCGTGATCACGCCCGGGCTCGATGTCGATGGCAAGTTTGCCGACCAGGGCATTCCGGCGGCGGTCGTCACCAAATACCTCGCCGAGCATGGCGTCATCGTCGAGAAGACCGGCCTGTATTCGTTCTTCATCATGTTCACCATCGGCATCACCAAGGGCCGGTGGAACTCCCTGGTCACCGAGCTGCAGCAGTTCAAGGACGACTACGACAAGAACCAGCCGCTGTGGCGCATCCTGCCGGGCTTCGTGTCCAAGCACCCGCGCTACGAACGCACCGGGTTGCGCGATCTGTGCGATCGCATTCACGGCATCTACAAGGCTAATGACATCGCCCGCCTGACCACCGAGATGTATCTCTCGAACATGGTGCCGGCGATGAAACCCGCCGATGCCTTCGCGCGCATGGCCCATCGCGACATCGACCGGGTGCCGATCGACGTTCTCGAAGGCCGCGTCACCACCGTGCTGCTCACGCCGTACCCCCCCGGCATTCCGTTGCTGATACCGGGCGAGCGCTTCAACGCGACGATCGTGCGCTACCTGCAGTTCGCACGGGAGTTCAACCTGTCGTTTCCCGGCTTCGAGACCGAGATCCATGGGCTGGTCGACACGGTCGTCGACGGGCAGGTCAGCTATTACGTGGATTGCGCTCGCCAGTAGGTGGCGGGGGCGCCGCGGCTGGCCGGGCCTGGTCGCAAATGGTCGCAAATGGCCGCAGGGCAGCCGGATCGGCGCGTCAGGTCCGGCGGTCGTAAACCACGAAGTCGAAGCCGGTGCCGTCGGCAGCGACGTGCGCGGTGCGCGAGGACTCGTTCCACTGGGCGCGGTCGATGTCCGGAAAGAATGCGTCGCCCGTCACGTCTAACGCCACTTCGGTGAGTTGCAGGCGATCCGCGAGATCGATCGTGGTCTGGTAGATCTCGCCACCACCGATCACGAACACTTCCTCGTCGCCTGCTGCGATCGCGATGGCCGCCGCAATCGTCGGCACCACGTCCGCGCCTTCGATTCGCAGATCCGGATCGCGACTGATGATCACGTTGCGCCGGCCCGGCAGCAGCCGGCCGATCGACTGCCAGGTCTTGCGGCCCATCACGATGGTGTGGCCGAGCGTGAGCGTCTTGAAGCGCTTGAGGTCTTCCGGCAGATGCCATGGCAGCCGGCCCTCGTTGCCGATGACGCCATTCGAAGAGACCGCCGCAATCAGGGAAACGCGAGGTCCGTGAGCCAAAGTCATGGGGATCCGCCCGCCAAGCAGGACCCCGCTCGGTGGCTCATACGCGCCGCCTCTTCATCGACGTGCCAATTCCGTCATCCCAAGTCGGCAGCCGGCCGAATTCGCCGTGCTCGCATCCCCGCTGCGCGGGGCGCGGCGGAGGGCGGAGGAGGGCCCCTGCTCGGTGGCTCATACGGCCACCGGCGCCTTGATATGCGGATGCGGGTCGTACCCGGTGAGGGTGAAATCCTCGAAACGGAACGCGAACAGATCACGCACCGACGGATCGATGGTCAGCGTCGGTAGCGACCGCGGTTGCCGCGTCAGTTGCTCGCGTGCCTGGTCGAGGTGATTCAGGTAGAGATGGGTGTCGCCGAAGGTATGCACGAAGTCGCCTGGCGCGAGGTTGCAGACGTGCGCGACCATTAGCGTGAGCAGGGCATACGAGGCGATGTTGAACGGCACGCCGAGAAAGACGTCGGCGCTGCGCTGGTAGAGCTGGCACGACAGCCGGCCGTCGGCGACATAGAACTGGAACAGCGCATGACAAGGCGCCAGCGCCATCTTCGGCACGTCGGCCGGATTCCACGCGGTGACCATGAGACGCCGCGAATCCGGTGTGCGGTGGATGTCGCGAATCACCTGTGCGATCTGATCGATCTGGCCGCCATCGGGCGTGGGCCAGGCGCGCCACTGGTGCCCGTAAACCGGCCCCAGCTCGCCGTCGGCATCGGCCCATTCGTCCCAGATGGTGACGCCGTTGTCGCGCAGATAGGCCACGTTGGTGTCGCCCCTCAGGAACCAGAGCAACTCGTGGATGATCGACTTCACGTGCAGCTTCTTGGTGGTCACCAGCGGAAATCCGGCCGACAGGTCGAAGCGCAGTTGCGCGCCGAAGAGGCTGAGCGTGCCGGTGCCGGTGCGGTCGGTCTTGCGGGCACCGTGTTCGAGCACCTGGCGCATGAGATCGAGGTATTGCTGCATAACGGAATCGAGAGGATGAAGCGGACCGGGAAGGTTACCGGCAAGGGGGCGCTGACGGCAAACTTCGGTGCGGCCCGGAGTTGGGACGATTGTCGTGCGGTTGCCGGGTCCTGCGAGCGTGATGTCGAGGCGTCTGCGGCCAGGCCGGTTCATGGTGCTTTAGGGCGATAGCGGTCGGATGCTTGTCTTTGCAACCGGAGTGGCCAATTTTTGACAATGATTGCCAGGGTTGCTAGGGTCAGACGGTCGATCGTAGGAGATTGCTCATGACCATGAACATCAACCTCTCGCCGCAACTCGAATCCATGGTGCGCGAGAAAGTCAGCGCCGGCCTGTACACCTCGGCCAGCGAGGTCGTGCGAGAGGCGCTGCGGCTCATGCAGGAGAAAGACGAGTTGCGCGCGACCAGGCTCGGCGAGCTGCGACAGGAGATCAAGGCGGGGCTCGACAGCGGTCCGGCGACACCGCTCGACATGCAGGAAGTCGTCGCGGAGGGACAACGCCGCCGCGCCGCGCGCGGTCGCGCTGACAAGAAGCCGTAGCCCATGCCGGTCGTCACCAAACGACCGAGGGCATTTTCGGACCTGATCGAGATCTGGGAAGCCATCGCCGACGATAGTCCGGCCAACGCGACCCGATTCCTCGAACGGGTCGAGGACACGCTCGGTGGTCTCGCCAGACAGCCGTCGATGGGCCGTGCGAGGTACGAGCTGGCCGACCAGCTCCGCAGCTTTCCCGTCGGCCGCTACGTTGCGTACTACGTGCCTCTGGCGGACGGCATCGATCTGGTGAGAATGTTGCACGGATCGCGCGACGTCTCGGATCTGGATTTCCCGCCTGGGCTCGAACCCCCGTAGCCTGGTCTTTGGTCTCCACCCTCGGTTGCTCCCGCGAAAGTGATGTCTCACGCTCCTCCTTCGGCAAGAAGCGCGGTGCCTTCTCCCTACTCCCCCCGGGAGAAGGGGCGGGGATGAGGGAAGCCTGCGCGTCGAATGCGCGGCGGAGTTGTAGTGCCCCCCCGAGACCCGCGCCCGCCCCGACAGCGATCGGCCACCGATTCGCCCCATGAGCCATTCGGCTGCAAAAGTTGCCTGTTTCGGAGGTTGACATCGCGGGGGGGGGGGGTAACTTCACCAGCGAGAGCATTGCCTCGATATGACGACCGAATGTCGATCATTTCCCCGAGGAGCGCCGGTGCTCCATCCCCCCGAGCCGATCGAACGAGAAGTCCCCTGGTTTCTGGAGACAAGATGAAGAACACGAAGAGTCTGGACGCGCATGTCAAGCGCGTGACAGCGGCATTGGCGATCGCCGCATTGTTACAAGCAGGGTCGGCGCTGGCGGCGCTGGAACTGCGCGACATCAACGGCAACGCGACAGCGGTGGCGGCGGATGCCGAGTTCGCCTACGACACGGTGCTCGATGCCACGTGGTATCTGACGGCGAACAACAACGGATTGAACTGG
>JANXYG010000025.1 GCA_025350245.1 Betaproteobacteria bacterium | reverse complement strand
CAAAGGTCGAGGACGGACGCATCCTGTTTCCCAAGTCTGCCGATGGACGTCCACGCGAGAAGGTCTTCGAGAGAGAGCTGAAAGACGAGTTCACGGGCTTTTCGTCGGTTATCTCAGACAAAATCCACACGGCGGATGGCTCGGCGGAAATTCGAGACCTATTTGGCGAACAGACCTTCCAATTCCCGAAGCCGAGCGCGCTGATAGGACAACTCGTTGAGCAGGGCGCCGGCCCCGATGGGGTGGTCCTGGACTTCTTCGCCGGCTCCGGCACCACCGGCCACGCCGTCATCAACCTCAACCGCGAAGATGGCGGTCGCCGCAAGTTCATCCTCGTCGAGATGGGCGACTACTTCGACACGGTGCTGCTGCCGCGCATCAAGAAGGTGACCTTCACGCCCGAATGGAAGGACGGCAAGCCCAAGCGCCTCGCTACACCCGAGGAAGCCGAGCGCAGCCCGCGCATTGTTAAGGTGGTCCTGCTCGAATCTTACGAGGACGCGCTCAACAACCTGGAGACCCGCCGCACCGGCACGCAGCAACTGCTGCTCGACGCTGCCGAGGTACAAGGCGCGGACGGTCTCAGGGAGCAATACATCCTGCGCTACATGCTCGATGTCGAGACGCGCGGCAGCCAGTCGCTGCTCAACGTGCAAGCCTTCGCCGATCCCACAGCCTACAAGCTCAAGGTCAAGCGCCCCGGATCGGACGAGAGCCGCGAGGTGAACGTCGATCTGCTGGAGACCTTCAGCTGGCTGATCGGCCTCACCGTGAAGCACATCACCGCGCCGCAGTCCTTCAGCGCCGCCTTCGAGCGCGACAGTGAGAAACGCCTGCGCCTCTCCTCTAAATCCGGGGGCCGCCTCAAGCAGGATGCTGCCGGGCCGTACTGGTTCCGCACCGTCACCGGCACCACGCCCGGCGGCCGCAAGGCGCTCATCATCTGGCGCAAGCTGACGGCCAAGCCGGAAGAGGACAATCTGGTGCTCGACGAGTGGTTCACCAAACAGGGCTACTCGGCCAAGGACAGCGAGTTCGACCTCATCTACGTCAACGGCGGCAACAACCTGGAAAACCTCAAGACCCCCGATGACCTGTGGAAGGTGCGGCTGATCGAAGAGGACTTCCACCGCCTGATGTTCGAGGTCGATGGCGCGTGATGAACCAGATTCTCATCTATCAGAGCGAGGACGGTCGCACGAAGCTCGACGTGCGCCTCGAAAATCAGACCGTCTGGCTCAACCAGAAGCAGCTCACAGAGCTGTTCGGCAAGGCCAAGGGAACCATCAGCGAGCATATCAAGCACATCTTCGAGGACAAGGAACTCGAGGAAGATGCAGTTGTTCGGCTTTTCCGAACAACTGCCGCTGACGGTAAGCAGTACGAGGTGGCCCATTACAACCTCGACATGGTCCTGGCCCTGGGCTTCAGGGTGCGCAGCCCCGTGGCCGTTCGCTTCCGGCAGTGGGCAGCGGACAAGCTCAAGGAGTACATCATCAAGGGCTTCGTGCTGGACGACGAGCGCCTGAAAAAACCGAAGGCGGGAAACGACTACTTCGACGAGCTCACGCGCCGCATCCAGGACATCCGCACGAGCGAGCGGCGGTTTTACCAGAAGATCACCGATATCTATGCCACGAGCATCGACTACCAGACGGACCACCCGCTCGCCCAGGAGTTCTTCGCCACGGTGCAAAACAAGGTGCACTACGCTATTCACGGCCAGACCGCCGCCGAGGTGATCTTGTCCCGCGCCGACAGCGACATGCCGAACATGGGCCTCACCCACTGGGAAGGGGCGCGTATCCGCAAATCGGATGTCGCCATAGCCAAGAACTATTTGAACGAAGCAGAGCTGCGTGCGCTCAACAATCTTGTCGAGCAGTATCTGATCTTTGCCGAGTCCCAGGCCGAGCGTCGGATCGCCATGACGATGAGCGACTGGATCACGAAATTGGAGGGGTTCTTGACCTTGAATGACCGGGAGATCCTCCAGAACGCGGGCAAGGTCACAGCGGAATTAGCCAAGGCGCATGCCGAGTGCGTGTTCGTCGACTTCCGCCATGCCGAGGATCGAAGCTTCGAATCCGACTTCGACCGCGCAGTCAAGCAGTTGGCACCGCCACCGCCGCCGAAGGACAAGACATGATTCGTCGCAGCAACAACGCCGCTGGTGCGGTTGTGCCCGCCGCGCCTCGCGCCCGCGCGAACAACCAGCCGCAGGTGCCCTTCGCTCGCAAGCTGGTGCTGAACCAGTGGCTGCTCTCGCTGTTCAACGTCAAGCGCTTTGAAGACCTGGCCGAGCACCTGCGCCACGAGGCGCTGGAAGGGCTGGATGAGAACAACATCCATCACTTCCACCACGCACTCACGGCGCAGCTCTTCAACCTGACGCAGCTGCCCACCGAGCTACTGCTCGAGTACGACCAGAACATCGTCACACACACACAGCGGCTGAACGAACGCCGCATCACGCACGGCGAGGAGCCGATCGTCTGGAAGTACTTCCAGTACCTCACGCTGCTGTTCACCGAGATCTACCTCGACCGCTACTTTCGCGACCCGATGGCGTTGCTGAAAGAGCTGAACGCGCAAGTGGCGCTCTACAACGCAGACAAGCCAGAGCCCGATCAGGTCACGCCCTTCGACGAGACCGCCGAAGCCTGGCCGCAGATCAACAAGCTCGCGTACTGGATGGCCACCGGCAGCGGCAAGACGCTGCTGATGCACGCCAACATTCTCCAGTACCAGCACGCTCTGGCCCAGCACGGCCGCGGCCGCGAGCTGAACCGCACACTGCTGCTCACGCCCAACGAGGGACTGTCGCAGCAGCACCTGCGCGAGTTCCAGACGGCGGGCATCGACGCGGAGCTTTTCAACAAGGACGGGCGCGGGCTGTTCAGCGGGCGCGCGGTCGAGATCCTCGAAGTGACCAAGCTGCGCGAGGACATGGGCGACAAGACCATCGCCATCGACGCCTTCGAGGGCAACAACCTGGTGTTGGTGGACGAAGGGCACCGCGGCGCCAGCGGCGGCGAGGACGGCGCGTGGATGCGCTATCGCAACGCACTGTGCGAAAAAGGCTTCTCGTTCGAGTACTCGGCCACCTTCGGGCAGGCGGTCAAAGGCAAACCCAAGCTCACCGAGGTCTACGCCAAGAGCACACTGTTCGACTATTCGTACCGCTACTTCTACGGCGACGGCTTCGGCAAGGACTACCAGATCCTGAACCTCGACGAGGGCACGCAGCAGAACCACCTGGAGCTGTATCTGGTCGCCTGCCTGCTCTCGTTCTTCCAGCAGCAGCGGCTCTACCGCGAGCAGGGCGCGACGTTCCGGCCGTTCAACATCGAGAAGCCGTTGTGGATCTTCGTCGGCGGCAGTGTGACGGCGACGCTGGCTACACGCGATGCCTCGGACATCGTGGAGATCCTGCAGTTCTTTGGCCGCTATGTGGCGGACCGTTCGGGCAGCATCGCGCGCATCCAGACCGTCCTGAACGAAGGCCTGGTCACGGCGACGGGCCGGAACCTGTTTGCCGAGCGCTTCAAGTATCTCAACACCTGCGGACTCACACCGTCGCAGGTCTTCGACGAAACGCTGGCAACGCTTTTCAACGCATCGGGCGGCGGCCAGCTTTACGTCGAGAACCTGAAGGGTGCGACCGGCGAAGTGGCGCTGCGACTGGGGGCTGAGAATGAGGCGTTCGGCGTCATCAACGTGGGCGACGACGCCAAGCTGGTGAAACTGTGCGAAGAGAACGGCCTTGCCACGGGCGAGCGCGAGTTCTCGGGGTCGCTCTTCCACGAGATCAACAAGCCGCACTCGACGGTGAACCTGCTGATCGGCTCGAAGAAGTTCACCGAAGGCTGGAGCAGTTGGCGTGTCTCGACCATGGGCCTGATGAACGTCGGCAAGGGCGAAGGCGCGCAGATCATCCAGCTCTTCGGGCGCGGCGTGCGGCTCAAGGGCTACGAGATGAGCCTCAAGCGCAGCGGCAAGACCGATCTGCCGGAAGGCATCGAACGACCCAAGCACATCGGGGTGCTGGAGACACTGGGCATCTTCGGCATCCACGCCGACTATATGGCGCAGTTCCGCGACTTCCTCGAAGAGGAGGGGCTGCCTACCAACGACGACCGTATCGAGTTCCTGCTGCCAGTCATCAAAAACCTGGGTACGCAGAAGCTCAAGACGATTCGTCTCAAGAAGACGATAAACGGCGTGAGCACCGAGTTCGGCGACGCGTACCGCAAGCTCGCGCCGGTGCCGACGCTGGCCAAGCCGGACCCCGCCCGCGATCGGAGTACGGAATACCTGCAAAAGAATCAGGTCGTACTCAACTGGTACCCGAAGATCCAAGCGATGAAGTCGGGTGGTCTGGTGGGCGGCGATGCGGATGCCACGCCGAACGAGACTCACCTGAACGCCCGGCATGTGGCCTTCCTGGACCTCGATCGCCTCTACTTCGAGCTGGAGCGGTTCAAGGCGGAGCGAGGTTGGTACAACCTGAATCTCACTCGACAGGGGATCGAGGCGCTGCTTGCGGATCAGAGCTGGTACCGCCTGCAAATTCCAGCCGAGGAGCTATCCTTCGATTCATTCGAAAGAGTGCGGCTGTGGCAAGAGATCGCCTTCTCGCTCCTCAAGAAGTACACCGAGCGCTACTACACCTTTCGCAAGCGTGAGTGGGAGCTGCCGCACCTGGAGTATCGCGATCTGAGGGGAGACGACCCGAACTTCCTGTGCGCGAAGGAATCACCGGACAATAGCTACTACCGCATCCTGATCGACCAGTCGCAAGAGGAGATTGTCGCCAAGCTCGAGGAGCTCAAGGCCGCGATCGAGAAGGGCAACCTCAAGCCTTGGGAGTTCCAGGGCATGAAGGCCATCTGGTTCGGCAAGCACCTGTACGAGCCACTGCTCTATCTGGACTCGAACATCGTCGAGGTCAGCCCCGCGCCGCTCAACAAGGGCGAGCGCCAGTTCGTCGAGGATCTCAAGGCATTCCACGACAGAAACGCCGACTACTTCAAGACCAAGGAGCTCTACCTGCTCCGCAACTTGAGCAAAGGCCGCGGCGTCGGCTTCTTTGAGGCAGGGAATTTTCACCCCGACTTCATCCTGTGGCTGCTGATGGGTGATAAGCAGCATGTGATCTTCGTCGACCCCAAGGGCATCCGAAACATCGGTAAAGATGATCTGAAGATCCAGTTTTATGAGGAAATTAAGAAGATCGAGCATCGGCTTGGCGATCCGAAGGTGGTCCTAGACTCTTTCATCGTCTCAAATACCCCTTCGCATACCATGAAGATGCTCTGGGGGATGGACAAGAATGCGATGAATACGAGGCACATCCTGTTCCAGGAAGAAGATCAAGACACCTACATTCAGACGATGCTGGAGAGCATTCTGGCCCACATTGTGCCGAGCTGAAACGCCGAGCCGATAGATAAAAGAGGTCCATGCGTGTAATTCATACCTCAGACTGGCATCTTGGCCAAGAGCTCCATGGATTCGATCGCGGCGTCGAGCACAATGTGTTTCTTGACTGGCTGGCCGGCCAACTGATCGAACTGGACGCTGACGTGCTCGTCGTCACTGGCGACGTTTATGACACGGTCAATCCGCCCATTTCCGCTCAGCAGCGGCTCTATCAGTTTCT
>JANXYG010000008.1 GCA_025350245.1 Betaproteobacteria bacterium | reverse complement strand
TTGCCCTGTTGCTGTCGGGGATTGCGGGCGTGCTGGTGATGCGTCGGCGGCCAGTGGGCACTTAGGCGCTTCGGGGGCTTCGGCCCTTTTGGGGTCCGGGGCGATAGCCCCGGCTGTTTGAGTGGGTCCGGGGCGATAGCCTCGGGCGTTCGAGGGGGTCCGGGGGCAACAGCCCCCGGAACGTTCGGTTTATCGGGGGTTTCCGGATGGCGCGCTACGAGCACCTGCCGATCTACAAGGCGGCGCTCGATCTGACGGTGCACTTCGAGAAAGTGGTGGCGGGGTTCTCGCGCTACCACAAATACACCCTCGGCACCGAACTTCGCGACGGCAGCCGGGCGGTGGTGCAGCAGGTGGTCAAGGCCAACAACGCGCCCGGCGCGGTCGAGCGCAAGGCGGAGTTGCAGGTGTTGCGCGAGCGTATCGAGGCGCTCATCCTGACGCTGCGCGTGGCCAAGGAAGTGAAGGCGTTCAAGAGTTTTGCCGGCTACCTGCATGCGGTCGAGCAGGTGGGTTCGGTGGCCAGACAGAACGAAGGCTGGTTCAAGCACACGCAGGGCAAGGGTTGACTGCGCGTGCGTTGCATGGGGGCCTGAATGATCGCCACGCGCCGGGCGCAGGATTCGGCCGGGGCGATCAGCGTGCCGAAGTTTCATCATCGTGCGTCCATCCCGCCCGCGAACAAACCGACATCGTGGAGTCTGCTCCCCGGGGTCGCGCGGGCATGATTGTTCAGGCAGCCGTACCCGGCGACGGGATCGACTGCCGGTGGCCCCGCCGCTTGCGAGTCTGCCTTGGCGGGGGAAGTGGGTGGACTTCGCTGCAGCCCAACGACTACTGGTCGGGTACGGAGTACGCGCCGAATCCGGGCAACGCGTGGAACTTCAATACCAACAATGGCAATCAGAACGCCAACGACAAGAACAACGACCTTTACGCATTGGCTGTGCGCCCTGGAGGATGATGCCCCGTGTCGCTGTTCTCGCTGGAGAACCTGTACCGGCAGTACCTCGCCTGCCGCCGCAACAAGCGCAACACGGCCAACGCGCTGCGCTTCGAGGCACGGCAGGAGTTGAGCCTGCTGGCGCTGCGTGACGCGCTCGCCGATCGCAGCTACGAACCGGGACGTTCTGTCTGCTTCTTTGTACAACGGCCGAAACTGCGCGAGGTGTTCGCGGCCGATTTCCGCGATCGCGTGGTTCACCATGTGCTGGTGAGCCATCTCGAACGGATCTGGGAGCCGGTGTTCATTCACGACTCCTACGCCTGCCGCAAGGGCAAGGGCGTCCACAACGCGGTGGCGCGGCTGCAGCAGTTCATGCGCGAGGCCACCGCCAACGGCACACGCGAGGCGTGGACGCTGCAGCTGGACATCCGCAACTACTTCATGAGCATCGACAAGGCGCGCCTGTTCGAGATGGTCGAGGCGCGACTGAAGCCGCGGCGAGAGGAGGATGAAGAGGCGCTCTGGCTCACCCGCAAGCTCGTGTTCCACGACTGCACGCTCGCGCCGGTGATGAAAGGCGACCCACGCCTGATCGATCGGCTGCCGCCGGAAAAGACGCTGTTCCGCGCGCCGCCGGGCAAGGGCCTGCCGATCGGCAACCTGAACAGCCAATTCTTCGCCAACGTCTATCTGAACGCACTGGATCAGTTCGTCAAGCACAAGCTCAAATGCCGCGGGTACCTTCGCTACTGCGACGACTTCGTGCTGGTCGGACACTCACCCGGGCAACTGGCGGTATGGAAAGAGGAGATCGCGCATTTCCTCGAGGAGCGTCTCGCGCTGCGGCTGAACCCGCGGCGCGAGCGGCTGCGCCCGGTGACCGACGGCGTGGATTTCCTCGGTTACATCGTGCGGCCGTTTCACCTGCTGGTGCGGCGGCGCGTGGTCGGGCACCTGTGCGAGACGCTGGCGCGCAGCGAGCGTGTGCTGGTCCGGCAGCGCGCGGATGCCACCGAGTATCGCTTCGATGCCGCGGTGCTCGATGCGTTGCAGGCGAGCCTGGCTTCGTACCTCGGACATTTCGCCCGGGCCTCCTGCAACCGGCTGTTGACCGCCATCCTGGCGCGCAACCCCTGGCTCGACACCTTCTTCGGCCTGGATCGGCAGTCGCTGCGCCTGCGGCGACGCGACCGGGCACCGGCGCAGGCGCGGACGGTACAGCAGCAATACCGGCACTGGCGGCAGGAATATCCCGACGATGTGGTCTGGATTCAGGTCGGCGCCTTCGTGGAGCGCTTGCAGTGGCCGCCGCGGCGGCTGGGCAAACGCGGTATCCGGGAAAACCTGGGCCTGCGCCGGATGGGCTCGCCGCGCCGCGGCGCGATCGAAGGGTTCCCGCTGTCGCAATTGGCCAGGCGGCGCGCGGCGCTGGTGGCGGCCGGCGGGCAGGTCATCGTTGTCGGACAGCGGGGCACCGACACCGGCGGTCTGCGGCGGCGGACACCGGCACTGCGCTGGGTGGCTCGCTGCTCCGATCGCAACGAGGCATGGGCAGCGCCGACGACAGTCAGGTCATCCGCGCGTACCGGGCATTGAACGGGGAGTGAGTGCCTGACGCGTATCGTCAGGGGAGCGTGAGCGGCGACCGCGGCACGGTCTATCGGAGAGCGTTTTTGTCACTCCCGTCGGTACTGTTTTGCGCCGGGCCGGATTGCAGGGTGCAGCTCCCAGCCATGATGGCGGCTTTCTCCAGGTATCTGCGCGACAGCGAAATCAGCGCTTTCGTCTCCTGCTCCGTCAGTGAACCGGAACACAGAAATGTGGCGACCACTTCGCTCATGAGGGCACCATCCGGGCTCTCGACCACGGTGCAGCCAGCCAAGTCGTCGTGGAGCCCGACGAAGGTCGGCACCGTTGGCAGATCCAGGGCGGAGTGGCGCTCGTCCGCAAGCACCAGGACCACGGGTTTGAGCGTGGCAAGCGCGTCGGACTTCCGCGCGGCGAGAAGCGACAGGCCAAGGCACGCGAGCGCCGCTCCCGCGGGCAGGTGCCCCAGCAATGGCAGCGCCCGCTCCGGGATCAGTTGCGTGTAGCCGAGGTGATACTGGCAGATCAGGATATTCAGTCTCGATGTCGCCATGAGGGCCGTCGGCGGCTGTTCGGCCAGCGTCGCGCACAGTTCCTGGCATCGCATCCAATCGCAAGCCTCGGCAGCTTTTCGTGCCGCATGGAGCACGTCCTGCCAGCCTGGGGGGCCATCTCGAGGGTGGGGAGTCCATTGTCGGGTCGTGTATGGGGACAGGTACGGGAAGTTGCCGACAGATCACGTCGACCGATGCGCATCGTGAGACAGGAGGGGCGGGCGGGTTGCGCCGCTGACGGTCCGTAGTAACGAATGCTCGACAAACGGCCCGCCGCGCGCGTCGGCCGCCTCGCCGCTACCCATTCGAAAGGATACGGCGTCGCCTGGAGCGATGAAAGTGAACAAATCACCATCTATAGCGAAACCCTGCTGCCCGGCTTCCGGAGTGAGTTCTTGCTCAGCCAAGAGATCCTCCAAGACCCCACGATGAGTATCGCCGCGTGGCACGGAGGATGAATCCCTCCAAAGACTCGCCGAAATGACCTCGATGAGACAAAAACGCTCCTCGGCGGGCAGCTCCGGAATTTCTGCAACGTCTGTGCAGCTCGCGATAGGGTCCCTGCGCCGCGCTCCGACGTTCCGTTCACCGGGTGGCTCACACCGCTACAGCGGTGGCGCCACCGCCCCGATCTGCTCGAGGATGCCGCGCGGCGCCCCGCCGGGAATCGGATCGGGGTGGATCAGCACCAGCAGGCCATCCGTCACCCGATACCTGAAATACTGGTCCGGAATGCGCACGTGCCTTCCGGTCGCGGCGATCGGTTCCATCCCGGGAAACGCCAAGGTCGCCGTATGCGTCCCGCTCTGCCGCCACTTGATAGCCAGCAGTTCGCCGTGCCATTCGATCGGGTCGTGATCGTAGTTCCAGTCGGGAAACGCCGAATAGAGCGCCGTCAGGAATGGCACGAATTCCGGCTTGCCCAGGGTGCGGGTCGCGCCGATCACCTGCAGGTCGTCGCCCATGGTCGCGGCAATGCGCGCCACGTCGTGCGCCTTCAGGCCCGCGACGTACTCGTGAAAGATCGGCGGGATCGCGGGCATCGTCATGTCCTTTCGTGGTCGGATCGCATCGGTCCTCAACGGCCCGATTCCTTGAATCGCTCGGTCGCCGCCATGAGCTGGATCCGGATGCCGGGTTCCCACGCCGAATGTCCGGCATCGGGGATCATCACCAGTTCCGCTTCCGGCCATGCGGTTTTCAGATCCAGCGCCGACATGGCGGGGCACACCATGTCGTAGCGGCCCTGCACGATCACGCACGGCAGGTGGCGGATGCGCCCCACGTCGTTCAGCAGGCTGTTGTCGGGCAGGAAGATGTCGTTGGCGAAGTAGTGCGCCTCGATGCGCGCCAGGCCCAGCGCGACCACGTCGCCGCCGAAATGCTTCATCACGTCGTCGCTCGGCAGCAGGGTAGAACACGCGCCTTCGTACCGGCTCCACTGACGCGCCGCCGGCAGGTGTATCGCGGGGTCCGGATTCTCGAGACGGCGGCGATAGGCGGTGAGCAGATCGGCGCGTTCCGCTTCCGGAACGAACCCGGCGAAACGCGCCCAGATTTCGGGAAACACGTGGCGCATGCCGTACAGAAACCAGTCGATCTCGATGCGCCGGCACAGGAAGATGCCGCGCAGCACGAAGCCGAGGCAGCGCTCCGGATGGGCTTCGCCGTAGGCCAGCGCCAGCGTCGATCCCCACGAGCCGCCGAACACCACCCAGCGCTCGATGCCGAGGTGCTCGCGCAACGCCTCGATGTCGGCGATCAGGTGCGGCGTGGTGTTGTCGGTGAGTTCGCCGAGCGGGGTGGAACGGCCGGCGCCACGCTGGTCGAAGATGACGATGCGGTAGCGTTCCGGGTCGAACAGGCGCCGGTGCGCGGCGCTGGCGCCCGCACCCGGGCCGCCGTGCAGAAACACCACCGGCAGCCCTTCCGGATTGCCGCTCACCTCCCAATACATCGTGTGTCTCGCGTCGAGCGGCAACCGGCCCACGGCCAGCGGTTCGATATCGGGATACAGGTCGGCGCGCGGGGCCGTAACGGACAGATCGTTCATGGTGCTGGCGGATACGGAATCGGGGTCGGAGCGTAGCACTTCGCGGCGCCGGCGCCGCGATCCGGTGCTCGGTGCGTCAGGGCGAGGCCAGGAGTGCTGGATCGATGTTGCCCAGGCCAAAGCCGCCGGCGCGGCGCGGCAGCGAGGCCGCATTCAGCACCCCGCCGGCGCCGAACATGATCGGCGGGTCGACGATGTCGTGCGCCAGCAGGTGGGTGCCGAAGGCGCCTTCGCTGGCCACCACGATGTCGCGAGCGGCGTGGGCGATGGTGAGCGCGGCGCGGGTAAGCAGGCTGGTCTCGCCGACGTGCGCGCCCACCACGACGCCGAAGCCGAGCGCCCCGATCCGCTCGACCAGTTCGAGCGAGCGCAGCAACCCGCCCATCTTGGAGATGCGCAGATTGACCAGCCAGCGCGCGGGGTGCCGCGCAAATGCATCGAGCTGATCGGCGCGCAGCAGGCTCTCGTCGAGGATGATGCCGCAACCGATCGCGTCGGCGATGGCGGCGAGACCATCGATGTCGTTGGCGTGGATGGGTTCCTCGACCGCGCCGAACGCGAAGTCGAGTGCGCGCAATGCCGTGACCGCCGCCGCTGCATCCGGCCACAGGTTGTTGGCGTCGGCCCGCACCCGCGCCGGATCGATGCCGGCGCGGCGCAGCGCCGCGACCTTGCCGGCGTCGCGTGCGGGGTCGCCCGATAGCTTGATCTTGAAGTCGTCGAAGCCGGCCAGCCGATAGCGTTCGAGTTCGGCCTCGAATCGCACCGGCGTCCCGTCGCCGATCACGGCGGTGTAGCGGAAGCTGCCGTCGATCGTCGGCAATCCGAGCAGCGCTTCGACGCTGCAATCGCCACGCTTGCCCAGCAGGTCGAGCAGCGCCAGCTCGACCGCCGACCACGCCGCCGGTTCGATGTCGATCTCGCGCCGATGGGCGTTGACCCACGCCTTCAGCGACGGCAGATCGTGGATGCCAGCGATCCACAAGGTTCGATGGCGGGCGACGAAATCGAGCGCGCTGCCGATGGTTTCGGCGGTGACGTACTCGCGCGGACAGCCTTCGCCGTAGCCGGTCAGGCCGGCTGAATCGCCTGCTTGCACCCACAGCGTCTGCGTGACCGAACGATCTGCCGAAGCGTGGCTGAACGCCGCCTTGAACGGAATCGACAGACTGCGGGCGTGGATCGACGCGAGGGCGATGTTCATGGTGGCAGGCAGTGGGCGTCGAGATCGAACACCATTGCCGAGCGATAGCCCAGCGCGATGGTCTTGAACTGGCCTTCGCGCTGGCCGCGGGCGACGGCGTCGCGCCGCCACGCCTCTTCGGTGCCAGGCGCGAGCCAGTGCGCCACTACGCTGCCGAGCCGGCCGCTTTCGCGCTTCGATGCATATTCGATGTTGAGCGCCTGCAATCGCGCATCGACCTGCGTGCCGAGCTGCGCGGCCGACAGGCCCGGTGCCGTGTCCGGCTCCACGTACAGCCGATAGTGTTGTCCCTGCTCGTCGGCCAGCATCATTAGGAAGCGCGGCGCGCTGCCCGTCGTGGCGAGCCCTTGGCCGACCGCGGCCAGCACCTGCGATTCGTAGAGCTTCTCGCCGGTGATGCTGGTGACCCCCTTGCCCTTCTGGCGGAACTGCAGCAGCGGCATCCGATGCAGAAAGCCGGTGACGCGCACCAGATCGTTGATGAAGTAGCGGTACAGGCCCGACGGCGTGGTCACGATCACGTAGTAGTCGACGCCCTTGCGCAGGCGATCCAGCGTGAGGAACTCGGGATCACCGTCATCCCAGCGTTGGCGCTCGACGAACTCGAAGAAGTGCGTGTCGAAGGTCGGCAGGCCGCTGCCGGCGCGCCGGCCCACGGTGATCGTGCCGCGGAACTCGCTCGACACGTAGCCCAGCTCGTGCACGTGGGTGTGGGGGCCAAGCTCGGTACGCAACGCGGCGACCGCCACGCCGGCGCTGGCGCAGGTCCAGGTGACCACCAACGCGAGCTGCGGCCACAGGTCGCGGATGCGCCGCTGTCCGGTGCCGGCGATCAAAGCGGCAAGCTCGGCCGCGCGTTCCGGGTCGGGCCGCAACCGGCTGGCGAGAGTGGCAAGGATTGCCGCCGGCACCTCGGGCGCGAGAAAGAAACCGCCCGCGCGCAGGTCGGCCAGCAGCGCCGACTCGTGCTCGCGATAGAGCCGGATCAGGGCCAGTAGCGTGGTGGGGTTGGCGGTGCCCAGATAGGAGAGGTCGCGGCGGGTCAGGGCGAGGCGCAGCAGCAACAGATACTTGACGCGGCTGTCGGCGATGGTGAACACCAGCGGCGGCACCGCGAACTTGTCCTGCAGCAACGCCGGTGTGCTGCCAGCGAGCACGCCGGATGCCGAGCCGAACGGCGTACCGTCGGCAACGGTGCCCTCGGCCGCCGGGCTGGTGATCGCGAGGATGCTGCCGGCGAATGCGGCCGGGCTGACGCGATACTGGCTCGCGACCGAGGCGCGATGGATCGCGCGCAGGTGCGCAAGGTGCGATGCAGTGAGCGGGATGTCCTTCGGTTGTCCGGTGGTGCCGCTGGTGCGCACGTATCGCACCGGACGTTCGGCGGTCAGCGCGCGCTCGCCCTTGGCGATCGTGGCCTCGACATACGGGCGCACGGCTTCGTAGTCTTGCACCGGAACCCGGTCGACGAAGTCACGGTGGTCGCGCATCGTGGCGAATCCATGCGCCCGGCCGAAGGTCGTGTCACGGTTCTCGCGTAACAGCCGCATGAGCAGCGCGTGTTGCGCGCGCATCGGATCGCGAGCGGCCGCGGCGACCTTGCGACCGAGCGCACGCCGCGCCCAGCCCAACTGCGCGGTGATCACGAAGCCCGCAAGGCGCTGGCGAATGCCGCGCCGCGATCCCGATCCTGCTCGAAACGGCGCGAGCAACTGGGCCCCGAAGCCCTTCGGGTAGTCGCGATCGGGAATGCCGATGTCGAGCACGCGAGCGCGGGGCAGGTACCACGTGCCGAACAGGTGATCCCACACGATGACGGTGTTGCCGAAATTGCAGTAGCCGGTCTTCGGGTCGCGCGCGTGATGCCAGCGGTTGGTCTCGGCGCTGCCGACCAGATGGTTGAGCCAGCCGTAGCGCAGCCGCAGGTTGCTGTGCTGGAAGAAGCCGTTAACCGAGTAGGCCAGGAAGTACCCGGCGATCACCGGCGGCGCCACCCCGAGCAGCACGAACGGCACCGTGTCGAGCGCGAACTGCAACACCTTCTCTAGCGGATGAAAGCGGCCGACATTGAGCGTGTAGAGCAGGTCGGGCGAGTGGTGCACCTCGTGCAATCGCCACAGCGGCGTGAAGGTATGGCTGGCGCGATGCAGCCAGTAGCGCATGAAGTCGACCGCCAACACCATCAGCACCACCTGCGCGGCGACGGGCCAGTGGTGCGGCCAGAGGTCGCTCGCGGCGCGCTCGTGGATGCGGTCGGCCACGACCAGGGCGAGCGCCAGCGCCAGCAGGCGCGGCAGCGCCACCTGCACCAACAGCATGAACGCGGCGTCCGCGCGCACATCGCGCCACCGGGGGCGCCAGTCGAGTCGCGCCGGATCGAGGCGTTCGAGGATCACGATGCCGATGGCCACCAGGGCGATCGGGATATAGAGCGCGGCGAGCAGCGGCAGACCTTGCATCTTCAGCGCTACGTGCAAGGCGATGGCGAGGCCGAAGAACAGCGGATACCACAGCGCCGGCAGCAACTCGCTACGCATGCTTATCCAATGCGGCGCCCGTATGGTGATAGGCAGCGACCAGCAGCACCCATGACGCCAGCGCCACATGCAGCAGCGCCGGGATCCAGGTCGAGAACCACGGCGGCGCCTGCGGCACCACGAGGCCGATCACGATCCGCCCGATGGCCACGGCGAGATACAGGCCGCCGAGCAGGCCGAGGAGGCGCGCGGCCCGGCGGCTCGCGACGAGCGTGTCGGCGTGGATGCGGGAGGTGAACCGGATCATGGTCGCCAAGATCGCGATCTGCGTGGCAAGCAACACGGGGTAGGGCAGGCGACTACCCTGGAAGGCAGCGAACGACGGCAGGAAAGCCTGCGGCCAGACGCTCTGGATCGCCTGGCCGGCGACGCGGGCGGCGAAGGTGGCGGTCAGCAGCCAGAGCAGGCCCGGCAGCACCCCTCGCGGCGCCGATGGGGCATCGGCCTCGATCAAGGCCATCCGGCGCCACCCGCGCTCACAGCCGCCGCACTGAGAACCCCTTGGCGGCGAGCAAGGTGGTGATGCCGGTGGGGCCGGTCATGTGACCGGCGCCGACGCCAACCAGCACGACTTCCTTGCCGGCGAGCAGACGCACGATCTTGTCGGTCATGTCGCGATTGCGCCGGTCGTACAGGCGCGTGCGCAGCTCGCGCGCGGCATTGCCACCGGTTGCTTCGAGGTCGCGTTGCGCAAGATCGTCCAGGCCGGCGGCATCGCCGTGGCGCCATCTGTCCACCATGGCTGTCATTTCGACTTCGAGCCGCCCGGACTGAAGGCTGTCGACCGTGTTTTGCAGCATCGCCCCCTGGACCTCGGCCGAAAGCGAGTCGAGCAAGGCGATCTGCATCGCCATCGATTCGAGTTCGATGAGGCGCTTGCCGTCGCGTTTCGCGCGGGTGGCCAGATGCACGTCTATGCCCTGGCTCGCGTCGTACCCGAGGCGCCCCATCTCCGCCATCGTCAAGGTCATCGACAGCAACCACGGCTTCATCATCCGGGCGATCGCCGGCGGCAGCCCGGTGGCGGCGAGGCGTGCCTGCACGTCGCGATACAGCGCGGGAGGCACATGCTGGTCGAGGGAATCGGGCGGCTGGTACAGGGTGCTGCCCACTGCCATCAGCGCCGACGGATCGGTGGGATCGGCCTCCAGCGCGATCACGGTGGCTCGCGCATAAGCCGCCTCGACCGGCGTCGGCAGCGGATAGAGCCGCTCGGAACCGACGTGGATGGTGCCGAGCAGATACACCGTGGCCGAGCCCGAGGTCACCTCCCACAACAGCGCCTTGCGGTCGGTGTCGGCCGAGCGCGCCGGCAACGCCATGATCCCCATGAGGGCGCAAACGAGACTGAAAAAGCGGCTGGACTTGCGCATGGCGAATCTCGATACAGGTGAGCGGATGAATCGCGACCGCCAGTCGTGGCAAGCCGCGTTTTTTCGAGTGTAGCAAGGCGCGAGGGTGCCAGTCGCGAATGCCCGGCGGGTATACTTGATGTGCCCGTTTGCCACCTTCGCAGTTGCCCGAATCCCGCCATGGACGACCTCAAGAAAGCCGCGCTCGACTACCACCGTCTGCCGCTGCCGGGCAAGATTTCCATTCAGCCGACCAAGTCGCTCATCACCCAGCGCGATCTCGCGCTCGCCTACTCGCCCGGGGTTGCGTTCGCCTGCAACGAGATCGTCGCCGATCCGTCCACGGCGCGGCTGTATACCTCGCGCGGCAACCTCATCGGCGTCGTCACCAACGGCACCGCCGTGCTCGGCCTGGGCCCGATCGGGCCGCTCGCCGCCAAGCCGGTGATGGAAGGCAAGGCCGTATTGTTCAAGAAGTTCGCCGGCATCGACTGCTTCGACATCGAGCTCGACGAGCGCGACCCGGACAAGCTGGTCGACATCATCGCCGCGCTCGAGCCCACCTTCGGCGGCATCAATCTCGAAGACATCAAGGCGCCGGAGTGCTTCTACATCGAGCGCAAGCTGCGCGCGCGCATGAAGATTCCGGTGTTCCACGACGACCAGCACGGCACCGCTATCATCGTCGGCGCCGCGGTCATCAACGGCCTGAAGGTGGTCGAAAAGAAGCTCGCCGACGTGAAGCTGGTGGTGTCGGGCGCCGGCGCCGCGGCGCTCGCCTGCCTCGACTTGCTGGTGCAGCTCGGCATCCGCATGGAGAACATCTTCGTCACCGACATCAAGGGTGTGGTCTACACCGGCCGCACCGAGGAGATGGACGACAACAAGATCCGCTACGCGCGTGACACCGACGCCCGCACCCTGGCCGAGGTCATCCCCGATGCCGACATCTTCCTGGGCCTGTCGGCCGGCGGCGTGCTCAAGCCGGAGATGGTGCTGAAGATGGCGCCCCACCCGCTGATCCTCGCGCTCGCCAACCCCAACCCCGAGATCCTGCCCGACGCCGCCAAGGCCGTGCGCCCGGACGCCATCATCGCCACCGGCCGCTCGGACTATCCGAACCAGGTCAACAACGTGTTGTGCTTCCCGTTCATCTTCCGCGGGGCGCTCGACACCGGCGCCACCACCATCACCGAGGAGATGAAGCTCGCGGCCGTGCACGCCATCGCCGATCTCGCGATGGCCGAGCAGTCCGAAGTGGTCGCCAGCGCCTACGGCCAGGAAGACCTGCGCTTCGGCCCCGAGTACCTGATCCCGAAGCCGTTCGACCCGCGCCTGATCATGCAGATCGCGCCGGCGGTGGCCAAGGCGGCCATGGACAGCGGCGTGGCCACGCGGCCTATCGCCGACCTCGACGCCTACCGCGACCAGCTCGCCACCTTCGTCTACCACTCCGGCCTGATCATGCGGCCGGTGTTCATCTCGGCCAAGCGCAACCCCAAGCGCGTGGTGTTCGCCGAAGGCGAGGACGAGCGCGTGCTGCGCGCGACGCAGGTGATCGTCGACGAAGGCCTGGCCCGCCCGATCCTCGTCGCCCGGCCCGAGGTCATCGGCCCGCGCATCGAGCGCTTCGGCCTGCGCCTGGTGGCGGGCGTGGACTTCGAACTGGTCAACCCCAATGCCGACCCGCGCTTCCGCGACTACTGGAAGACCTACTACGACCTGATGCAGCGCAAGGGCGTCTCGGTCGAGCTCGCCAAGCGCGAGGTGAATCGCCGCACCACGCTCATCGGTGCGCTGATGGTGCGCCTGGGCGATGCCGATGCCATGATCTGCGGCACCTACGCCGAGCATCACCATCACCTGGAGCACATCGCCAACGTCATCGGCCTGCGCAAGGGCGTGCACCGGTTCGCCGCCATGAACATGCTGATACTGCCGAACCGCACCTTGTTCATCTGCGACACCTACGTGAACCACGACCCGACCGCCGAGGAGATCGCCGAGATGACGGTGCTCGCGGCCGAGGAGGTGCGGCGCTTCGGCCTGAAGCCCAAGGTGGCGCTGCTGTCGCATTCCAATTTCGGCAGCGTCAAGTCGGCATCTGCCGCGAAGATGAGCCTGGCGCGCGAACTCATCGAGAAGCTCGCGCCCAAGCTCGAGGTCGAGGGCGAGATGCACGGCGACGCCGCGTTGTCCGAGGAAGTGCGCATGCGCTTGTTCCCGAACTCGCGCCTGAAGGGCGAGGCCAACCTGCTGATCATGCCCACGCTCGACGCCGCCAACATCTCGTTCAACCTGCTCAAGATGACCAGCGGCGACGGCATCACCATCGGCCCGATCCTGCTCGGCGCCGCCAAGACCGTGCACATCGTCACGCCCACGGCCACGGTACGACGCCTGGTCAACCTCACGGCGCTGGCGTCGGTGGATGCGGCTTCGGCCCGCGCGACGGCGGCGGCGAAGTGACGGGCCGCACCGTGCGCGTCATCGGCAAACAGGCTGATTCGCGACATTGCCCAGCGTCCCTCACCCTCGGTCCCTCTCCCGAGCGGAGAGGGAGGTCTACGGCTCCCCAGTGGAGAGGAAAGTCTCCCGCTCCCCAGCGCAGAGGAAAGTCTCCCGCTCCCCAGCGCAGAGGAAAGTCTCCCGCTCCCTTCTCCCTCCGGAAAGGGCTGGGGATGAGGGAAACCTGAGCGTTGATCACCGGGTATCGACCAGCAACCTCCGCATCACGTGAATCCGCCACCTTGAGTTCCACGATCCGCTCCATCCTCGTTGCCAACCGCTCCGAGATCGCCATCCGCGTGATGCGCGCCGCCGCCGAACTCGGCATCCGCACCGTCGCCATCTACTCGCAGGAAGACCGCTTTGCCCTGCACCGCTTCAAGGCCGACGAGAGCTATCTCGTGGGCGAGGGCCGCAAGCCGCTGGCGGCCTATCTCGACATCGCCGACGTGCTGCGCATCGCCAAGCTCGCCCGGGTCGATGCCATCCATCCCGGCTACGGCTTCCTGTCGGAGAACCCCGACTTCGCCCGCGCTTGCGGCGAGGCCGGCATCACCTTCATCGGGCCCACGCCCGAGGTGATGACCACGCTCGGCAACAAGGTCGCCGCGCGCCACGCAGCCGTGGCCGCAGGGGTTCCGGTCATGCCTGCCACCGCGCCGCTGCCGCGCGATGCCGCCGAATGCCGGCGCATGGCCGGGGCTATCGGCTATCCGCTGATGCTCAAGGCCTCCTGGGGCGGTGGCGGCCGCGGCATGCGCGTGATCGAGAACGAAGCCGACCTCGACGCCCAGCTCGAGATCGCGCGGCGCGAAGCCGGCGCCGCGTTCGGCAACGACGAGGTCTACCTCGAAAAGCTGGTGCGGCGTGCCCGCCACGTCGAAGTGCAGTTGATGGGCGACCGCCACGGCAACCTCGTGCACCTGTTCGAGCGCGACTGCTCGGTGCAGCGGCGCAACCAGAAGATGGTCGAGCGCGCGCCCGCGCCCTACCTCACCCCGGCGCAACGCGCCGCGCTCTGCGACGCCGCACTGCGGCTCGGCCGCGCCGTCCGCTACACCCACGCCGGCACCGTCGAGTTCCTGATGGATGCCGACACCGACGACTTCTATTTCATCGAGGTCAATCCGCGCATTCAGGTGGAGCACACCGTCACCGAACAGGTGACCGGCATCGACGTGGTCAAGTCGCAGATCCGGGTGAGCGAGGGCGCGCGCATCGGCGGCGCCGATTGCCCGGTGCCGAAGCAGGAAGACATCCGGCTCAACGGCCATGCGCTGCAATGCCGCGTCACCACCGAAGACCCCGAGAACGACTTCACGCCCGACTACGGTCGCATCACCGCCTACCGCAGCGCCGCCGGCTTCGGCATCCGCCTCGATGGCGGCACGGCCTACACCGGCGCCGTCATCACGCCCTACTACGACTCGCTGCTGGTGAAGGTGACGGCGTCCGCACCGACGCCGCAGGAAGCCATCCACCGCATGGACCGGGCGCTGCGCGAGTTCCGGGTGCGCGGCGTCGCGACCAACCTGCAGTTCGTCGAGAACGTCATCAACCATCCGGATTTCGTCGCCGGCCGGATCACCACCCGCTTCATCGACACCACGCCCGAGCTGTTCAAGTTCAGCCATCGGCGCGATCGCGCGACGCGCTTGCTGCGGCACCTGGGCGAGGTCATCGTGAACGGTCATCCCGACATGAAGGGCCGCATCCGGCCCGACCTGTCGCACGCCCATTTGATCCTGCCGAAAACTGACCTCACCCAGGCACCCCGCCCGGGTTCGCGCGACCGGTTGCTGGCGCTGGGCGCCGAGGGCTTCGCGCAATGGATGCTGGCCGAGCCGCGCGTCCTGCTCACCGACACCACCATGCGCGACGCGCATCAGTCGCTGTTCGCCACCCGCATGCGCAGCGCCGACATGGTGCGCATCGCCCCGCACTACGCACGGCTGGTGCCCGGCCTGTTCTCGCTTGAGTGCTGGGGCGGCGCGACCTTCGACGTCGCCATGCGCTTTCTCAACGAGGATCCGTGGCAGCGCCTGACGCAGTTGCGCGCCCGCGTGCCCAACGTGCTGCTGCAGATGCTCCTGCGCGGCTCTAACGCGGTGGGCTACACCAACTACGCCGACAACGTGGTGCGCTACTTCGTGCAGCAGGCGCACACCAACGGCGTCGACCTTTTTCGCGTGTTCGACTCGCTCAACTGGGTGCGCAACATGCGCGTCTCGATCGACGCGGTGCTCGAGACCGGCGCGCTGTGCGAGGGCGCCATCTGCTACACCGCCGACCTGTTCGACGGCAGCCGCAAGTACGGCCTCGACTACTACCTGAAGCTCGCGCGCGAGCTGAAGCAGGCCGGCGTGCATATCCTCGGCCTGAAAGACATGGCCGGGCTGGTGCGCCCGCGCGCGGCCCGCGAACTGGTGCATGCGCTCAAGCATGAAACCGGGTTGCCGGTGCATTTCCACACCCACGACACCAGCGGCATGTCGGCAGCCTCGGTGCTGGCCGCCATCGAGGCCGGGGCCGATGCCGTCGATGGCGCGCTCGACAGCATGAGCGGCCTCACCTCGCAGCCGAACCTCGGCTCGATCGTGGCCGCGCTCGAAGGTACCGAGCGCGATCCGTGCGCCGGCGATGCGGGCGTCGATCGCGAGTCGCTGCGCGCCCTGTCGCACTACTGGGAAGGCGTGCGCAAGTACTACGCGCCGTGGGAGTCCGATATCCGCGCCGGTACCTCCGACGTGTACAGCCACGAGATGCCCGGCGGCCAGTACACCAATCTGCGCGAGCAGGCGCGCGCCATGGGCCTCGAGACCCGGTGGCCGGCGGTGTCGCGCTGCTACGCTCAGGTGAACCGTCTGTTCGGCGACATCGTCAAGGTCACGCCCACGTCCAAAGTGGTGGGTGACATGGCGATCTTCATGGTGACCAATGACCTGAGCGCCGAAGACGTCATGGACCCGGACCGCGAGGTGGCTTTTCCCGATGCGGTGGTGTCGCTGTTCAAGGGCGAACTCGGGTTTCCACCCGACGGCTTTCCGGAGGTGCTGTCGCGCAAGGTGCTGCGCGGCGACCCGCCGGCCGCCTACCGGCCGGGCGACTCGATCCCGGCGGTCGACCTCGATCAGGCCCGCAAGGACGCCGAGAAGGCAATCGGGCGCCACGTGAGCGACGCCGACCTCGCGTCGTACCTGATGTACCCGAAGGTGTTCCGCGAGTTCGCCGACCATCAGCGGCAATACGGCGACACCAGCGCGCTGCCAACGCCGGCGTTCTTCTACGGCATGGCCGAGCGCGAGGAGATCAGCGTCGACATCGATGCCGGCAAGACGCTGGTGATCCGCATGCAGGGCACCGCGCCGGCCGAGGACGAAGGCGTCGTGCGAGTGGACTTCGAGCTCAACGGCCAAGCGCGCACCATCCGGATCGAGAAGGCGGGCGCCACCCGCACCGCAGTCAAGCGCGCCGTGGCCGACCCCGCCAATCCGCATCATGTGGCCGCGCCGATGCCCGGCATGATCGCGACCGTGAGCGTGAAGCCGGGGCAGGCGGTGAAGGCCGGCGACCCGCTGGCCTCGATCGAGGCGATGAAGATGGAAACCCAGATCCGGGCCGAACGCGACGCCACCATCAAGAACATCCATGTGCGCAACGGCGACGTGATCGCCGCCCGCGACCTGCTGATCGAATACCAGTAGCCCCGGACCCGAGCCTCGCGCCATGACCCCGGAGGGCGGACGGATCGAGTGGATCGCGGTCCGGCCGCAGCGGCGCCAGCCACCGCTGGTGGTTCGCAGTGTGTTAGCGATCGCCAACCGGGGCTTCGAAGGTGACCGGGCCTCGGTCCGGTCGGGCAAGCCGCGGCAGGTGTCGCTGATACAGGCCGAGCACCTGCCGATGATCGCGCAGCAGCTCGACCTCCCGCCCATCGATCCGGCGCTGCTGCGGCGCAACCTCGTGGTGTCCGGCACCGACCTGCTCGCGCTGCGGTTCGCGCGCTTTCGCATCGGCGAGGCGCTGTTCGAAACCACCGGCCTGTGCGACCCGTGCTCGCGGATGGAAGAGGCGCTGGGCGAGGGCGGCTTCGAGGCGATGCGCGACCGCGGCGGCATCACCGCGCGGGTGCTGGTGGGCGGGCTGATCCGGGTGGGCGATGCGCTGGTGCCCGAGCCGGTCGTTCGGCTGGTACGACGTGGGCTCGGATGACGGCTACCAGGTGCGTGCCTACGACGCGAGCAACAACCTGATCGGCTCGGGCGAGGTGCAGGAGATCTCGGGCCAACCGCGTTTCTGGGGCTTCATCGCCGACGCGAATGTCGCCCGCGTGTCGATCACCCCGACATCCGGCAACGGCTACATCGGTCTGGACAATCTCCAGTACGCGGTGCCAGAACCCTCGACCTGGGCGCTGATGGTGGCCGGGCTGGGGTTGATCGCGAGCGGCGCGGTACCGGCTCGCAAGCGCGGCTAGTCAGTGGTCGCTAGTCCCCAGCGCAGCGAAGGCTGGGGGTGGGCGTCAACTCTTCAGATGCCGAGGATCTTCATCGCCTTGCCGAGGCTATCCATCGACTCGGTGTGCTTGCCTGCCTTGTGCATCGCTTCGCCGTCGGCGCGCAACTGCTTTACTGCGGCCAGCTTGTCGGCCGACAGGCTCGGGTTCTTGGCGAGCGCGGCGTCGATGGCGGCCATGTCCTTCGGGCAGTGGTTGGCAAAGGCAATGCTGCTGGTGAGGGCCAGAACGGCGGCGGCAATCAGGGTGCGGATCTTCATCGGGGTCTCCTTAGGTTTTGACGAACGGGAAGGGTGCGACATTCTGTCGCAGCCTTCTCCGGGTGCGAGTATAGCGGCGCCGATTTGTTCCGCACACCGCAGGATTTCTTCCCCGCGCCGATACTCAGAACGTAGACTCGGAGTGGTACCAACGGCCCCTGAATTCCTGCGATCGGTGTCACCGCGGCATGCCTGAATCCCTGCTGGTTTCCCCCCCTGCCTGGCGCGAGTCGATCGCCGAGCGTCTTCGGGCCAACTGGCACGCACGACCCGACGAGGGGGCCATTCCGCTCTTCAGCCATTCGCCTGAACACGCCCCGGTTGCCGCCGCCGTGCTGGTGCCGCTGGTGGCGCGCGACCAAGGTCCCACCGTATTGTTGACGCAGCGCACAACGCATCTGCACGCGCACGCCGGCCAGATCAGCTTTCCGGGCGGGCGCGTGGATGTGGGCGACATCGACCGCATCGATACCGCGCTACGCGAGACCGAAGAAGAAACCGGTGTGCCGCGCGATCGCGTGGAAATCCTGGGCTTTCTCCCGGACTACGACATCATGACCGGCTTCCGCGTGACACCGGTGGTCGGCTGGGTCGAGCCGCCTTTCACCCTTCAGCCCGATCCGTTCGAGGTGGCCGAAGTGTTCGAGGTGCCGTTGGCGTTTTTTTTGGAGCCGGCCAACTACCTCGCCCAGAGCCGCGCGGTGGATGGCAAGCTGCGGCACTTTTATGCGCTGCCGTACGAGGGGCGCAACATCTGGGGCGCCACCGCCGGCATGCTGCGCTCGCTGTACCGGGCGCTGACCCATCGGGGCTGAGCATGGCCAAGAAGACCTCCCTCTCCCCCGGGAGGGACCGAGGGTGAGGGAAGCCAAGCGATGTCGCAAACCAGGAAAGAGAAAGCGCCGGTGACCGCCGCGATACGAGTCCTACGCGCCGAAAAGGTGCCGTTCACCGACCACCTGTACGACTACGAAGAGAAGGGCGGCACCACCGTCTCGGCCCGCGAGCTGGGCGTGGCCGAGCATGCCGTCGTCAAGACGCTCGTCATGGAAGACGAAAACCGGCATCCGCTGGTGGTGCTGATGCACGGCGACCGTAAGGTCTCGACCAAGGAACTGGCGCGCACCATCGGCGTGAAGACGATCGCCCCTTGCGATCCGGACACCGCGAACCGACATTCCGGTTACCTCGTGGGCGGCACCTCGCCGTTCGGAACCAGAAAGACCATGCCTGTGTATCTGGAAGAATCCATCCTCGCGCTCGACCGCATCTACCTCAACGGCGGCAAGCGCGGCTATCTCGTGGGCGTGTCGCCGCAGGACGTGGTGCGCGTGCTCGAACCCAAACTCGTCAACGTTGCCATCGCCGATGACCTCGGGTGACGTCTCCCTGCTGGTGCTCGTGGCGCTGATCGCGGCCGGCATCTGGTTCTGGCTCGACTCGCTGAAGGCCCGCGAGATCGCCGTGGCCGAGGGCACCCGCCGGTGCGAACTCCAGGCTTTCCAGTTCCTCGACTGGACCGTGGCGCAAACCAAGCTGCGACTGGCCAGGAACGGCAACGGTGAGCTACGCTTTCTGCGGCGCTATGCGTTCGAGTACAGCGAGACGGGGAATGACCGACATATCGGGTCGGTGACGATGCTGGGGCGAAGAATCGAATCGACCGTGCTCGAGCAGCAGTTGATTCGTGGGGCTAATGTGATTCCGTTGCATTAGGGGGCAGCGATCGAGCTGCTTTAGACGCGAATGGCAAAGCTTGGACGAAACAAACCTTGCTGGTGTGGATCGGGACTGAAGTTCAAGCGCTGCCACCTCGGTCGCGAGCGTGAGGAGCGAGTGCCACTCTGGAAAATTAGCGAGGGGTTCCACAAGGCCTTCTCCGCGAAGCACTGCCTCGCCCCACCAGTCATGCGAGCAGACTGCATGGGAAAGATCGTTCGTGCCCACTCAATCCCAAAAGCCGGTAGCCTTGCACGTATCGCCGAGAAAGGTCACGTTCTAGCCTACGTTACGAGCCTAGAGAACCTCCGCAGGAATGACGGGCGCCTGTGGCCCGAACTGGTGGGCGTCAATCGCGCCACTACGTTTACAGGCTTCTGCGCTTCCCACGACAACAAGCTTTTCGAGCCGGTCGAAAGTAACCGGTAACTACCCGGCGTTGTTTACGCGACTGCCCGGGTATGCAGCGCGGAGCGCAGCGGCTGGCCGGCGAAGTGCTGCTTCCAGTGCCGCGGGGTGAGTTCGGCGACTCTGGAGGCCGGATGCTCGCCGACCCGCTGCAGCACATCGACCAGGTAGTCGTAGGGGTCGACCTGGTGCAGCCGGCAGGTCACGATCAGGCTGTTCACAATCCCCACGTACTTGGCGCCGACTTCGGTCCAGTTGAACATCCAGGCTTTTCGGTTATGGAAACATTTGCATAACCGAAATTATCCGCAGTCCCAGATTATGCAAGGTTGGTTCGCTCCCGCCGCCGAGGTCTAGAACCGAAGGGGCTCTCAGGCCACATTGCCGTCGCCGAACGTGCCATAAGAATTGGTGTTTCCTGTGAGTCCCATCCCCTCCACAGGAGCACACCATGGATACCGATAGATGCTTGGCGACGCTTACCCGTTGCGACTGGCTCACTGAAGGCCCGCTCGACGGCGTCGTTGTTCCCTACATCGAAGCGCTGCGCAATCAGCGCTATCCCGACACCACCATCCGCGTCTACTTGGGCTGCCTGGCCCATTTCAGCTATTGGATGACGGCCGAATCGATCGAGCCATCGAGGCTCGAGTCGTCGCTCGTCAAGCGCTTCCTGCGTGAGCACCTCCCTGCCTGTACTTGCCCGGCACCGTGCTATCGCACGGTTTCCAACTCGGGCGCGGCACTGCGGCACTTGCTCAGACTGCTGCCCTGCGAAGGTCCAGCAACGGCGGCTGCCGATCCCGTTGCGGTCGAACTCGAACGCTTTGGCGACTACCTGTCGAACATCTGCGGGGTGGCGCCAATCACTCGTGAGCGCCGGGTGCAACACGCCGGTGCGTTCCTCGTTTGGGCATTTGGAACCCAGACACCGGTGGTCTCGCAGCTGTCCGTGGGACAGCTGGACGCGTACTTTGCCGAACTGAGCGCACACCTGCGGCCGTCATCGCTTCGAGGCGTCTGTAACAGTCTGCGCAGCTACTTTCGGTACCGCTGCCTGCTGGGCGAGCCGACCGCGGCGCTGTCGGCGGCGCTGCCCAGAGTGGCGCACTGGGGCCGGTCAACCTTGCCCAAAGTCCTCTCCGACGACGAGCTGGAAGCGTTCCTGGCGGCGTTCGACCGCGCTGATCCGGTCGGGCTGCGCGACTACGCCATCGCGCGCTGCCTGGCCGACCTGGGCTTGCGCGGCCATGAAGTGACCTACCTGACACTGGAATCACTGGACTGGCGCGACGCGACGCTCACCATCAGCGGCACCAAGAGCCAACGCGTGCAGCAGTTGCCCTTGCCAGTATCCACCGGTGCGGCAATCGCCCGGTACTTGCGTGAGGGACGACCGCAGACCGAACACCGTGCTGTGTTCGTTCGGCATCGTGCACCGTTTGACAAACCGCTGAGCGTGCCGGCCATCCGCACTGCGATGAACCGCGCCTTTGTTCGCTGTGGTCTGCGTCGAGACGTACCTGGCGTACCGGCGCAGTCACGGATTCAAGCTCACCATCGACGAGACGCGGCTCAGATCGTTTGCCCGCTTCGCCGACCAGACCGGCGAGCAGGATCATCTGACGGTGGCGCTGGCCGTCGCGTGGGCGCAGGCTTCTCGGCGACCGAATCCGCTCACCTGGGCGCGCCGCATCGAAGTTCTGCGCGGCTTCGCGCGCTTTTGCCTGCGTGTGGATCCGGCGACGCAGATGCCGCCGCCCGGCCCACCGGCGCTTGGTGCCGCACATCTACACCGAGGCGGAGCTGATCGCGCTGCTCGAGGCGGCTGATAGTCTGGCGCCGCCGCACGGCATGCGTCCCGCCACTTGCCGGTGCGTCTTCGGATTGCTCGCCGCAAGCGGGCTGCGTATCTCCGAGGCGCTGGCGCTGACACGCGCCGACGCCGACCTCGCGGCTGGCGTGCTCCGGATCCGGGACGCCAAGTTCCACCGGCAACGTCTGGTGCCGCTGCATCCGAGCGTCACGCAGTGCCTGAGTGCCTATGCCCAGCAGCGCGACCGGCTCCTGCCCCGACCTGCCTGCGACCGGTTCTTCCTGCGCGGTGACGGCCACGCGGCCAATCAGGCCGGCATGCTCCACGCCTTGCAAATGCTATGCCGGCAACTGGGGTGGCAGCCCCGTGGCGACTACCCGCACCACCGCCTACACGACTTGCGCCACACCTTCATCGTGCGCAGCACCCTGCGCTTCTACCAGCAGGGCATCGATGCCGACCACGCCGTACTGGCGCTATCGGCCTACGTCGGACACGCCAAGGTGAGCGACACCTACTGGTACTTCACCGGCATCCCCGAACTGATGGCCATCGCCGCCGGGCGCTTCCACCACTACGCCCAGGGAGCGCCGCAATGAACCCCTTGCTCGCAGACCCCGCCGAATTCGCCAAATTGCTCGAGCGCTTCTTTGCCGAGCGGCTGCTCCAGCACCGCAACGCCAGCCCTAGAACTGTGATGGCCTATCGCGACACCTTCCGGCTGCTGCTGCGCTATGCCGAACGCGAAACCGGCAAACCACCGGCCAAGCTGGCGCTCAATGACGTCGATGCGACACTGGTACTGGACTTCCTCGCGTACCTGGAAACCGAACGCCACAACACGGTGCGCAGCCGCAATGCGCGATTGGCCGCGGTGCGCGCCTTTGCCCGCTATGTGGCCTTGCAATGTCCGCCGGCCCTGCATCTGGCTCAGCAGATCCTGGCGATACCGATGAAACGTTTCGAGAAACCCCTGCTCGGGTTTCTCTCCCGCGATGAGGTCCAGGCCGTACTCGCCGCTCCGGACCTGGGGACCTGGTGTGGCCGCCGCGACCGGGTAATGCTCGCGGTGCTCTACAACACCGGCGCCCGGGTTTCCGAATTGACCGGTATCCGGGTTGCCGATGTCACGCTCGCGTCCACATCCTCGGTGCGGCTGCATGGCAAGGGCCGCAAGCAACGCACTGTGCCCCTGTGGAAGGAAACCGCCGCCGAAATCCGTCACTGGCTCGACTACGCCAACCTGCGCGCCGATCAACCCCTGGTGCCCAATCGCTGCGGACTACCGATGACGCGCACGAATGCCGCCGAGCGGCTCACCCTGGCGCTCACCGCGGCCACGCAGCAGTGCCCGCAGTTGCACGGCCGCAAGGTCTCTCCGCATACCCTGCGCCACACCACTGCCATGCACCTGTTGCAAGCCGGCGTCGACATCACGGTGATCGCCTTGTGGCTGGGTCACGAGAGCCCGGTCACCACCCACGGCTACGTCGAGGCTGATCTGGCGATGAAGGCGCGCGCGCTGGCCACCATTGCTCCACCCGGCACCAGGCACAAACGCTATCGCCCCAGCGACCCGGTCCTGGCGTTCCTGGAAAGTCTCTGAATTATGCAAACCCGGGCACGCGCACCACCGCGCCGGACCCTGCTCGCGCCGGCAGAGTTTGCATAATCTGGGACTGCGGATAATTTCGGCCCATGGGAATCGCGCGCAGCGCGCGTTCCAGATGATTGGTGCCGGTATAGGCGGCGTAGCCATCGGAGAGCAGCACCGCACCGTGCGCGGGGGCCAGCCCCAGGGCTTGTTCGACATGCTGGGCACGGCGGCTTTCGAAGTACGGGAAACACACCTCGTCGTGTTCGCCGTACACCGGCCAGTAGTAGGCGGCCTTCATCTTGCCCGCGCCCGCGCGCCCGGCCTTGACCGGGGTCTCGTCCATGGCCTTGATCCGGCTGCCCCGGACCGAGGCGAACTGCGCCTCGTAGATGGGTTCGAGCAGGCTCGCCCCCTGGTGCACGATCTGGGTGAGCCACGCCCGGCTCACGGTGATGCCGGCATCGGCCAGGCGCTGGTGCTGGCGGTACAAGGGCAAGTGGTAGGCGAACTTGTCGATCAGCACCCCAGCCACGAAGCTGACCTCGGCGCGGCTGCCCTCGATCACGTTCGCGGGGGCCGGCGCACAGGCAATCGTGCCCTCGCGCAGCTTGATCACGGGCCGGCGGTACTGCAGCACCACGTAGCTGCCCGGGCGCTGTGCCAGGCGGTAGCTGTCCTTGTAGCTGATGATCTGGTAATCGTCCGGGTCCAGACCCTGCGCCTCCGGCGCCGGCACCTCGATGAGTTCCACCGGCACCCGCTCGGCATCGAAGAACGGCAGCGACTCCTCGCCGCCGTCGGCACCGGGCTTCTTCGTCGCCACGCGGCGCTGGTGCGCGGCGATCCCCTGCGAGGCGGGCTCGCCGCCTGGTTCATGCTCCTGCGCCTAGCCGATGATCTCCCCCAGGTTCAGTTGCACGCTGTCGGCGTCGAGCACGCGCCGCTCGCTCTTCTGGCCGAACAACTGGCGCTTGAACCAGTCCAGTTGCTGGCGGAACAGTTCCAGCTGGTGCTGTGCCGCGGCCAGCTGCCGGCTTAAGTTCACCACCTGCTCCGGGGCGAAAGTGGCGGCTTCTTCGGCGCTGAGCACACCAACAGTAGTGGGCGAATGCATAGCCGAATCATAGCTAAGCCACCGCGCTTATGGAAGTGGAATTAGCAGGGTGGTGATAGCGCCGGCGAACACACTTTACTTCGATACCTTCGAGCAGCAATTTCAAAGTGGTCCAGTCCATCTCCCGGGTCGAAACCCGCGACCAGTTGGCGATGAAACGGCCCTGCTCCAGGCGCTTGGCCCAGACACAGAAGCCGGTGCGGTCCCAGTACAGCACCTTCATCTGGGTAGCGCGGCGGTTGATGAACACGAACAGCGCCCCGCTCATCGGGTCTTGTCCCAGCTCGTGGCGCGTGAGGGCGTACAGCCCATCGAAGGAGCGGCGCATGTCCACCGGCTGCCCGTACAGATGCACGCGCACCTGGCCCTCGGGGAAGAACATCAGTGCCGCACCAGGTGCAGGCTCAGGCCACCGCCCAGATCCAGGCGCAGATCGAGCGGCGCGGCGAACGAGATCGGCGCGCTCGGTGGTGTGTTCAAAGCCCCCAGGTCGACGAACGCGGATTGGTTCGGCACGGCGACCACTTTGCCGCCGTCGTACTGTTCGATCAGGCCGCGCCAGCGATAGAAGCTCGCCGTGCTCACCGCCTCGCGGTCACAGAACGCCGCCACGCTCAGCCCGCTGGTGGAGAACCGCGACAGCAGTGCGCGCCACTGCGTGTCGCCACGCCGAATCCGTTTGCTCTTGTCTCGTCCTGTCATCACCGTTGCCTCCGTGTCGTTGATCACGGAAGCAAGTGTGGACAGGGACTAAGCTCGGGGGAAGAACGCCGCGTGGTTACCGGTTACGCACCAGCGCAGGTGACCTGCTGTTGTTCGGCGTGAAAGCCGACACGGGCGAGTCGCGGAGCTACCGGCTCGATCGCATTCGCGCGGCCACCGTCACACGCCAGGCCTACCGGCCGCGATTCGCCGTTGAGCTGACCGCATCTGGGCCATTGGCAGCGCCCGCCCTTGAGCGCACGGTCAGCCATTCGGCTGGCCTTGGTCTCGGCCGACCGATGGCCAGAAAGACCAGCACGCAGGCACGAGCTCGCCCCGGCGGGCCGAAATCCGCAGCCGGCTTCGTCATGTCGTACGCCTTTGCATGCACCGTCTGCGGCAAGACCTTCAAGCGCAGGACCTACGATGCCACGCTGAGCCCGCACAAGAACAAATAAGGATGGCCGTGCCCCGGGCGAATCGGCTACCCGAAATGAACGAGAATGCAGCGAGGCTCACGCGGCTGGTGCGTCGAGCCCGGGCCTCAGGCCAGGATGTCGGGCTCGATCTCCCGCATGTTCTTCATGCGCCCGGGCGCGAAGTTGACGTGGGTGAGCGGGTATCGGCCCACGATCAGGCTGCGGAACCCTCGACGTGAGGCTTGACCATGCCGCCTATCAGAAGGTCCTGCATGACCCGGACCCGGTCGCGGACCGGGCGCCACGCCACGCCGGGTTTATCGGAGAACGTGATGTGCAATGAGGCGATGCCGTGCAATCCGGCCCAAAGGGTCTGGGCCACGAGTTCGGGATCGAGGAACTCGTCGCGAAACAGCCCCCGCGAGATGCAGTCGGCGATCACCGAGACGTACAGGGCATAGGCATCGGTGTTGGGATCGCCGCGCCCGGCCTCCAGCGCCTCCGACTTTGCGCCCGCGGGCATGCGCGTCATGAACATCAGCCGGTAGTGGTTGGGCTGGTCGTACGCCATGTCCATGTAGGCCAGGCCCAGCGTGCGCAATCGCTCGAGGGGTGTGCACTTGGCCAGGGCCGGCTGGAAGGCGTCGAGCAGAACCGCGACGTCGTCCTCGACCAGTGCCCGGACCATGTCGTCTTTGTCCTGGAAATACTTGTAGATCGCCGCCGGCGAGTATTCGATCGCATCGGCAACGCGCCGCAGGGTCACGGCTTCGTAGCCTTCCTTCGCGAACAGGCACCGCGCCGCCTCCATGATCCGGACGCGCATCTCTTCGCGCTCGCGCGCGCGCCGCTCGGTGATTCCCAAGGGTCCCCCGACTGCTGTTAACCAGAAAACTGTTGACGAAATAAACGTAGTTCACTATTGTGAACATCGTTCACTCTAATGTGTTTGTTCGCCGCGGAAACGTAGATTAAGTCGATCCCGTGACTTTGCCAAGACATTGAGTGAAAAGGTGTTGCAGGCAGGCGGACCGCCCGGCTCGGGACCCGGGAACAGTCCGAACGCCTGCGTTGCAATCACAAACAGCGCTGTCCGGCATGTCGTTTCCAGGCCGCCGGACCCGAAAGGAGCCCAAGATGAAACGGATCTCAGAACTTTTCCAAGCCACGCGCCGTTTGCCCGTCGTGCTGTTGCTCGCCGCGAGCGTCGGCATGGTTGCCATCGACGCACAGGCATCGGAGAGCGGTGCCGGTTCACCGCGCGACAGCCGGTGCGAAACGCGCGACACCTGCGCGAACCTGATGACGCCGGCCGCCGATGGGGTGGTTGAAGTCCGGGCCGCTCGTCCCCACTTGGTGTCATAGACGGAACGTCTGTTTCGTCGAGTACGGCGACCCCGGGCAGCGAGTCGCCGCGAGAACCCCGCATCTGCTGCCGGTTCGAAGTCTCCTCCTCCTCCTCGAGCGCCCCGGGCATCCCCGACCCCAGGCGCTCTTTTTTTGCGTGTCGTCCGGCACCCACTACACTCGGGTTCCTGTTCCAACGGAAGGCCGCGCATGGACTCTCTCCCAACCGTTACCGTCACCGCGGCGCCGCCCTGCGTGATGGTGATCTTCGGCGCTTCCGGCGATCTCACGCAGCGCAAGCTCATTCCCGCCCTCTACAACCTGCATCGCAACGGCTTCCTGCCGAACGAGTTCGCGGTGATCGGGGTTTCCGGCTCGAGTCTGAGCGACGAAACCTTTCGCGAACGTGCCGCGGCGTCGATCAGCCGACACTGCGAAGACTGCGCCGATGTCGGGTTTCTCGGCACCGCCACGCCGCGTCTGCACTATCTGGCCGGGCGTACCGAAGATTCCGCTACCTATCAGCGGCTGAAGGAGCGACTCGAGCAGGTGCACGCCAGCCATGGAACCAGGGGCAACGTGCTGGTGTATCTCGCGGTGCCGCCGGATCAGTTCGCGCCGATCGCGCGTGGTCTGCAAGGGGCCGGCCTGATTGCGCCGGGAGGTGACCGAGCCCCCGACGGCAGCTGGTTTCGCATGGTGGTCGAAAAGCCCTTCGGCCGCGACCTCGCGTCGGCGCGCGCTCTCAATGGCGAACTGCTCGCCTGCATGGACGAATCGCAGATTTACCGGATCGACCACTACCTCGGCAAGGAGACGGTGCAGAACCTTCTCAGCTTCCGGTTCCTGAACGGGATCTTCGAGCCGATCTGGAATCGCAACTACGTCGATCATGTGCAGGTCACCGTCGCCGAATCCCTGGGTGTCGAGAACCGCGGGCGCTACTACGACACGCAGGGTGCCTTGCGCGACATCGTTCAGAACCACGTCTTCCAGGTGCTGTGTCTCATTGCGATGGAGCCACCGTCTTCTCTCGGCAACGAGGAAGTCCGCAACGAAAAGGTGAAGGTGCTGCGGGCGATGCGCCGACCGCAGGAGGAAGCCTTGCTGCGCGATGCGGTGCGCGGGCAATACAGTGCCGGCATGCTGGGCGGTGAAACCGTGGCCGGCTACCGCGACGAGGCGCATGTCGCGCCCGGATCCGCCACCGAGACTTTCGCTGCACTTAAGCTGCATATCGACAACTGGCGCTGGGCCGACGTGCCGTTCTACGTGCGCACCGGCAAACGCCTGCCGGCGCGTAACACCCAGATCGTGATCCAGTTCCGTCGCGCGCCGCTCGCCTTGCTGCCGACCGAGACGATGCAGCACGCCAATCGCCTCACCATCCAGGTGCAGCCGCAGGAGCGGATACAACTGCGCTTCCAGGCCAAGCGGCCCGGGCCGGGCAACCATCTCGCGCAGGTCGAGATGGCCTTCAGCTACGACGATCTGGGCAGCGACGGGCGTGCCACCGGCTACGAGACCCTGATCCACGACTGCATGGTCGGCAATCGCATGCTGTTCCTGCGCGCCGATATGGTGGAGGAGTCCTGGGATGTCCTGACGCCGGTGATCGACCTCTGGCAGGCGTTACCGCCCAGGGACTTTCCCAACTATGCGGCGGGCAGCTGGGGGCCGGAGGCCGCGGCACAGATGCTCATCCGGGATGGCCGGCACTGGATCGACCCGGAAGGCGCTGGCGCGGTGACATAGGCGGTGCCGGCCTTGGGCCGGCGCTGCGACCATTGGCCGCAGCCGATGGCATTACCGGCCGACGGGCTGCCCGCTACACTCGGGCGCATGAAAAATGTCCTGCTCGCAGGTCTGGTCGTCGGCAGCAGCGCCTTGCTCATCTGCGCGCCTGCCAACGCCGGCTGCGGTTCGGCCTTCTGCACGCTCAACACCACCTGGGACGCTCACGATCTCGAGCGCGGCGGTGGCGCCACCGTGCTCGACCTGCGCTACGAGTTCATCCGGCAGGACCGGCTGCGTGCCGGCAACCGCACGCCGACCCGCGACGAGGCGATCGCCATCGACCATGAAGCGGCCGAGCAGTACACCTACAACCGCAATCTGGTGGCGACGCTCGACCACGCGTTCTCGCCGTGGTGGGGACTCACGGCGCAACTACCGCTGATCAACCGCTCGCACGCGCACATCGCAGACCCCACCGGAACTGCCGAGCCCGAGGCGTGGCAGTTTCGGGAGCGCGGTGACTTGCGCGTCGTCGGGCGCTATCGCGTTGCAGACCTCGCCGCCGCCGGTTCCTCGCTTGCATTGCAGTTCGGACTCAAGTTTCCCACCGGAGAGTACAAGGTCGCCAATGGCGGCGGCGTGGTGGCCGAGCGCATGCTCCAGCCGGGCACCGGCAGCACCGACCTGATTCTCGGTGCCTTGTGGACCACGCCGCACGTCGGCGCCGGAACCAGCCTGTTCGCCCAGATCGCGGTGCAGCACGCGGTGGTGATTCGCGATCAGTACCGCCCGGGTGATCTCTATACCCTGAACCTCGGCGTGCGCCATCCGCTGACGCAGCGGGTGGCTGCCTTGTTCCAGCTCAACGTATTGGCGCGCAATCGCGAGTCCGGCGCCAACGCCGAATCCGCACTGAGCGGCGGGCTCACGCTGCTGGCCAGCCCGGGTCTGGCGGTCGCCATCACCCGCGACATCCAGGCCTACGGTTTCGTGCAGTTACCTTTGTATCGCTATGTCAATGGCGTGCAATTGACCGCCGACTGGGCCGTGGTTACCGGGGCCAGCGTCCGCTTCTGAGGTGGCGTCCCCCCCCCCGGCCTGCGCTGCGCTGAGGCTTTCCCCTCCAGGGGGCGCAGCATCCTCGGGGGACACTGCGGTGCTGAGCGCGGCTCAGTCCCGCGTTGCCCTTCTCCGTCACGATCGAACGTTGTGGTCTCCGGCCTCCAGCGATAGAGTCCCATCCGGCTGGACATCGCCAGCATCCCGGGGAGAATCGCTTGAGCCGCAGTCTGCAGCGGGCGCTTTGGTGCGCAGCAGTGTCGAGCCTGATCCTCATCCTGGCAAATGCGCAGGCAGACGAACCCTGGCCGCTCCGTCCGGTGCGGCTGATCGCGCCATTCACCCCGGCCGGCGCCACCGACATTCTGTCGCGCCTCACCGCCGATGCGCTCGGCAAGCGGCTCGGTCAGAACGTCATCGTCGAGAATCGTCCGGGTGCCGGCGCGGTGCTCGGCGGCGAAGTTGTGGCGCGCGCCTCACCCGATGGCTATACGTTGCTGATGGCACCGTCGACCGTCTATGCGGCAGGCGCATCGTTGTACGCGCGACCGAAGTTCGACCTGACGCGCGATTTCGCGCCGGTGGCGACGGTCGCGTTCGTGCCGCATGTACTGGTGGTCGATCCGGCCATCGGCGCCGCCGATGTGAAGCAGCTCATCGCCATCGCCAGGGCGAAGCCCGAAGGCTTGATCATGGCATCGCAGGGCGTGGGCACCATCTCGCAGCTCGAGGGCGAGTTGTTTCAGCACATGGCCGGTATCCACATGGTGCACGTGCCCTACAAAGGCAGCGCGCCGGCCCATCTCGATCTGATCGCGGGGCGGGTAAATGTGATGTTCGACAGCGTTGCGGCGACGCTGCAGCACATCCGCTCAGGCAAGCTCAGGGCGCTGGCGGTCACCAACGCCGCGCGTGTTCCCGCGCTGCCCGACGTGCCCACCATGGCCGAGGCGGCGCTGCCCGGTTACCTGGCTGAATCATGGCTCGGCGTGTTCGCGCCGGCGTCGACACCGAAGCCGGTGATCGCGCGCCTCACCCGCGAGTTGATGCAGCTCGCGGCCGACCCCGCATTCCGCCAGCGACTGGCCGAGCAGGGCTTCGAATCGCGTTCGCTCGGCCCCGACGACTACGCGGCGCTGATGAAACGCGAGACCCGGTATTGGGCCGTGGTGGTCAAGCGCGCCGGCATTTCACTCGACTAGCAAATGGGGCCGCTCGCCGGTATCCGGGTCCTTGACCTGACACGGGTTCTCGCTGGCCCGTTGGCGGGCCAGATCCTCGCGGACCTCGGCGCGGATGTGGTCAAGGTGGAGCGTCCCGGCAGCGGCGACGACACCCGCGCCTGGGGGCCGCCTTACCTGCGAGATGCCGCTGGCAACGAAACCCGCGAGAGCACCTATTTCCTGTGCGCCAATCGCGGCAAGCGTTCGATCGCCATCGACCTGGCCCACGCCGGTGGTCAGGCGCTGGTGCGAGAACTCGCGGCTGGCGCCGATGTGCTGATCGAGAACTTCAAGGTGGGTGACCTCGCGCGCCACGGCCTCGACCATGCCACGCTCACGGCGGCGAATCCGCGACTGGTCTATTGCTCCGTCACCGGCTATGGGCAGACTGGTCCTTATGCCCCCCGGCCCGGATACGACCCGATCGCCCAGGCATTGGGTGGCTTGATGAGCGTGACCGGTGAACGCGACGACCTGCCCGGTGGTGGTCCGCAACGCGCCGGCATCGCCGTCATCGATGTGATGACCGGGGTGTATTCGGCGCTGGGCATCGTCGCGGCGCTGATGCATCGGCAGACCAGCGGCCGTGGCCAGCAGGTCGACATGGCGTTGCTCGACGTGCAGGTCGCCACCATGGTCAACACCGCGCAGGCGTGGCTCGGCGCCGGCGTCGTCTCAGGTCGCGTAGGCAGTGGTCATCCGAGCGTGGTGCCGTCGCAGATCTTCCACGCGAGCGACGGTCACGTGATGCTCACCGCCGGCAACGACGCGCAGTTCGAGCGCTTCTGCGGCGCGGCCGATTGCCGTGGGTTGCTGGACGACGCGCGCTTCGCGACCAACGAGGCGCGCGTTCGCCATCGCGAGCACGTGATCGCCGTTGTTGCCGCGATCGTGGCGGCGCGCCCGGTCGCGTCCTGGGTCGAAGCCCTCACGGCGGTGGGAGTGCCGTGCGCGCCGATCAACGACATGGCCGCGGTGTTTGCCGATCCGCAAGTGCAGGCGCGCGGCCTGCGGGTCGATCTGCCCGATCCGGTTGCCGGCATGCTCGGCCTGGTGGCGAGTCCGTTGCGCTTGTCGGAAAGTGCCGTCGAATACCGCCTGCCGCCGCCGCGCCTGGCGGAGCACACCGACGCCGTGCTGCGCGAGTGGCTGGGATGCAACGATGCGCGGATCGCGGCGTTGCGAGCGGCGGGTGCGATCGCATAGCCAGACGGGCGCTCGTTTCCGCTTTCGTCGTCAATGATGCAGGCCCGTCCGGGGCTCTCCATGTGCTGCCGGCACCAGACTGAAACCGACAACGCGGCAGCTATTGCGGGCAATTGCCATTGACATCTCGGGGGGGGGGGGTAACTTGACAATCGAGAGCATTTTCCCGAACCGAAGAGGGACGAAAGCCGTCTGTGCTCTCTTCACCCCCCCGAGCCGATCGAACCAGCAACAACACGATCTCTGGAGACAAGATGAAGAACATGAAAGGTCTTCACGCGGCTGTCAAGCGCGTGACACTGGCATTGGCGGTAGCCGCACTGGCACAGGCAGGGTCAGCGCTGGCGGCGCTGGAACTGCGGGACATCAGCGGGCACGCAACCGTGGTTGAGGCGGATGCGCAGTTCGCCTACGACATGGTGCTCGATGCGACGTGGTACCTGACGGGCAACAACACCGGATTGGTCTGGGACGATGCCAGGAACTGGGCGGCAGGGCTGACGGTGGGAACGTTCGGTGGCTGGTCGCTGCCCGTGGCGGATCCGGGATGTGGCTTCAATTACAACTGCACCGGTAGCCAGATGGGCGAGCTGTACTACACGGCCCTGGGCAATGCGGCAGGCGGACCGCTGTCGAATACCGGCCCCTTCAAGAACCTGCAGTCCAACTATTACTGGTCGGGTACGGAGTACGCGCCGAGTCCTGGCGCCGCGTGGAACTTCAGTACCCTCACTGGCGCTCAGTACGCCGCCGGCAAGCACTTCGACCTTTACGCCTTGGCTGTACGCCCTGGCGATGTGGCCGCGGTACCGGAGCCCGGGATGGTAGCGCTGCTGCTGTCGGGTCTTGCGGCCGTGATGGTGATGCGCCGCCAGTGGCCAGTCGGATCTTAGGCACTTAGGGGGCTTCGGCCCTTTTTGGGGTCCGGAGGCGATAGCCTCCGGAGCCTTGTGTCAGAACGCTGGGGTCAGGCCTGCATAACTGCATAATCGTAAAAACGATTATGCAGATATGC